>NZ_CP107783.1:4076666-4416250 GCF_036345255.1 Streptomyces sp. NBC_00569
AGGAAGCCGCAGCCCGGGAGGCGGCCGGCGAACACCGTGCAGACCGCGAGCACCTCGGCTGCGGCGGCTGCGCCGAGGACGACGGCGGGGGCATGGGTGCGGCCGTGCGCCATGAGCAGGCGGGCGAGCAGCAGGAGTGCGCCGAGCGTTCCGGCACCGGCGTATGCGGCGTCCTGGCCGAGTACCGCGGCGATCACCCCGATGAGGGTCCACAGCGCACACAGGAAGAGCGCGAAGACCCCGAGGAGGAGGGGGCGTACCGAGGCGGCGAACTCTTCGAGGCCCCGGCTGGAGGCGAGCCTGCGGCGGGCCACGGCGCCGAAGAGTCGGGCGCACCAGGCGCCGGGCGCGACGGCGAGGGCGAGGGCGAGGAGCGGGGCGGTGGCGGGTGCCCAGGCCTCGTCGGGACCGCCCGCCACGGCGGCGCTCAGGAGTCCGTCACCGAGGAGCGCGTAGGCGAGGAGCCAGCAGGTCCAGGCGCGGGTGGCGGGCACTGGGTGGGCGGTGGCGCGCAGCGGGCCCCGGCTCAGGGCCGCGCGGAGTGCGGCGGAGACGGCGAGCACGCCGACGGCCCCGACCGCGAGTCGCACTCGTCCGCCGGTGAGGTCGAGTCCGACGAGGGTGAGGGCGCCCAGCGTGCCGGGCAGCAGTGCGAGGACGGCCCAGACGGGGCGCCGGCCGCGCGGCGTGGCGGATACGGCGTGCCGGGTTTCCGGTTCGATGTCGCTGTCGCGGGGCACACGTGCGTACATCTCTTCGGCGAGCGAGAAGACGTCGCGGTGCCGGAAGCGGGCGGCGGTCCGGTCGGTCACGCCGTGGGCCTCCAGACCGGCGGCGATCTCCAGGGCGTCGACGGCGCGCTCGCACAGCTCGCGGTGCCGGTGCATCAGCGCTTTCACTGGGTCCACGCCGGTACGGCGGCGGCTGCCGACGCCGGCCTCGTCGGCCTTGGCCGGGCTTCCGGGGTTGGCGAGGCTGCCGGGAGGGGTGGACGGCGGAGAGGGTGGCACGTCGGGGAGCGGGCTGCCCGTCGAAGCGGCGGCGGTGGCGGTGGCGCGCCAGGCCGGGGGTTCGGTCAACAGCGCTTCATCGGCCGCGGCGGGGTCGAGCCCAAGGGCCAGAAACCTCGGCTCACCCTCCGGCTCCGGCTCCGCACGCCGCCCCGATACCGGTCCAGCCTCCGGCTCCGCACGCCGCCCCGATACCGGTCCAGCCTCCGGCTCCAGCACCGCACGCCGCTCAGATTCCGGTCCAGCCTCCGGCTCCGGCTCCGCACGCCGCTCAGATTCGGACTCAGCACCCGAACCCGTAACCGGCTCAGCACCCGACCCCGCAATCGGCTCGGTACCCAGCCCCGCCCCGACTTCCGACCCCGACCCGCCACCCGACCCAGGCTTCGACCCCCGGGCCGGCCCCGGCTCAGCACCCGGCCCCGGCTCCCCCAGCGCCTCCTGCGACCCCGCACCCCACGCATCCGCGCCACCCGGCACCTGCGGCGCGTCCAGGCCCGCGCCCACGACCGTCTCGCCCGCCCCCTGCCCGCTCACGCGTCCCCCTCCCCACCGGGAAAGGCCCCGGCCAACTGGCCTTGCGCACCGGCCGGCCGCTCCCCGCCACCACCCGAACCAACGCCGACGCCACCGCCCGAGCCGATACACCCAGCCGCACCCACAGCTCCGGCGCCGCCCCCCGGGGCAGCCGCCTCCCCCTCCGTCCCCGCCCAGCTGGGCGCGCTCCCAGAAGCGGAGCGCCCCGCCAGCCACGTGCCGAAGCCTCCGCCCGACTCGCTCGTCGGTGCGGTCCAGCGGCCCGGCACATGGGCCTCCGGGGGGTTGGCGAAGGGCAGGGGTTCGCCCGCGTCGTCCACGGCTTCACGGCGCACGGGGCAGTGGGAGACGATCTCCAGGTAAATGCCGTGAAATGCCGTGATGTTCTGCTCGACGGTGAAGAGTTCGAGCGCTCGTGCCCGCGCGGCGGCGCCGAGCCGTTCACGGCGCCCCGGGTCACGCAGCAGCGACACACACGCCTCGGCGAGTGCCCGCGGATTGCGCGGCGGGACCACCAGGCCGGTGCCGCCGATGACCTCGACGACCGCGCCCGCGTCGGTCGAGACCGTCGCGCGTCCGCAGAACATCGCCTCGACGAGGCTGATGGGGAACCCCTCGACGATGCTCGACAGGACGACGACGCTCCCGGCGGCGTACGCGTCCGCGAGGTCGGGCGTCTCGGGCCCGCCGATCTCCTCGAAGGAGACCGGGTTGTCGCCCATCGCGTGGGCGCCCTCCGCCTCGTCGGGGAAGAGCTGGGCGGCGAGTGCCTTGCAGTGGGCGAGGTAGGCGGCGGCGTCGGGTCCCTCGGCAGGCGCTCCGACGAGGCGCAGGCGGGCCTTGGGCTCCTCCTTGCGGATCTCCGCGAAGGCGTGGAGGAGGGAGATCAGGTCCTTGGAGGGTTCGATGCGGCCGACCCAGACGAGGGTGCCGGGCTCGCCCGGCTCCTCGCGCTCGCCGATCTCGGCGAAGCGGGAGGCCTCCATGCCGGGGTGGACGGTACGCAGTCTCGCGCGGTCGGCGCCGCACCGCTCCTGCCAGCGCCGGGCGTGGGTGTTGCCGGGGGTGATGATCGCGGCCTGCCGGTAGGTCTCGGCGGCGAGGCGGCCGTGGAATGCGGCGAGCATCGCCCGTACGGGGGCGCTGAGTTCGGCGTCCGAGGCCGCGATGTAGTGGGCCCGCAGCTGTACGCCGTACTCGGTGACGAGGAGGGGGACGCCGGAGAAGTGGCGGGCGACGAGTCCGGGGAGGGCGGCGGGGCCGCCGGAGGTGGCGTGGCACAGGTCGACCGAGCCGAGGCCGTCGTCTCCGTACCAGTCGAGGGAGAGCGGGCGCAGGGCGCGTTCGATCTGTCCGGCGACGGCGAGGAGGTCGGGGACGCGGGCGGCGCGGGCCGCGCGCAGGGCGCCCGGTGCGCGGCAGGCGCGCTCCAGTGTGCGCACGGCGGTTTCGGAGCGCAGGGCGCCGACGAGTCCGCCTTCGTCGCGGGCGAGTTCGGCGAGGGCGTAGAGCGCGTTGCCGAAACGGTCCGCCTCGGTGCCGGCGGAGGCGGCGGGCGCACCCGCGAGGCCGGTGGTGTCGGGGGAAGCCCCGGTGCAGACGGCCGTGGCCAGCTCCGCGTACGCGTCGGCGAAGCGTCGCCTGGCGCGGCGCCCGTAGCCGGTGCTGTCGTCGTCGGCGGTCCACATCGGCGCGGTGCGCACCCGGCTGACCTGCGGCGGCAGTTCGATCCAGCCGCGGTCCTCCTGGTCCTGGCTGCGGCTGAGCGCGTAGAGGTCGAACTCGTGCTGCTCGAGCCCGCGCACGAGCCGGTCGCACCAGAGTCTGGCCTCACCGCTCACATACGGATAGCCACCCTCCGTAAGCAGTCCGATGCGCACGAGCACACCCCCGATCTCCCGTCTGGGGAGCCGCCGTTGGTCCGGCGGCTCAGCGGGACGAACGTATGCGGACATGCCGGTGGCGTGATGGACGGTTGTCCATCACGCCACCAAAAGGGGTGAACGGCCGTAACTTTCCCGCACGGGTAGCGTTCTGTCGCGCTACACGCCCATTCGGTCACGGAATGTCATGCTGCGGCCAGCTCCCTGCGGGCGGAGCGCCGTCGCGCGGCGACGGCCGGATCGAGCGCCGGCACGGCGGCGAGCAGCTGCCGGGTGTACGGGTCCTGTGGCGCTCCGTAGACCTCGTCCACGGTGCCGTACTCGACGACGCGTCCCTTGCGCATGACGGCGACCCGGTCGCTGACCTGGCGGACGACGGCGAGGTCGTGGGCGATGAAGACGAGGGCGAGGCCCAGCTCGTCCTGGAGTTCCCGCAGCAGGCCGGTGACCTGGGCCTGGGTCGTGACGTCGAGGGCGGAGACGGCTTCGTCGCACACGATGATGCGCGGTTCGGCGGCGAGCGCGCGGGCGATCCCGACGCGCTGGCGCTGGCCGCCGCTGAACTCGTGCGGGTAGCGCCCGTAGTGCGCCGGGTCGAGCCCGACGCGTTCCAGGAGTTCCTCGACCCGGCCGCGCACCTCCCTGTCGCCGCGCGCCCGCAGCGGGTCGGCGACGGACTCCCCCACGCTGCGGCGGGGGTTGAGGGAGGAGACGGGGTCCTGGAACACCATCTGCACGCCCGTGTCGGCGCGCGCCCCTGAAAGGAGCACCTGCCCGGACGTCGGTTCGAGGAGCCCGACGAGCATCCGCCCGAGCGTGGTCTTGCCGCTGCCGCTCTCGCCCACGATTCCGAGGGTCTCGCCCCGGCGCACGGTCAGGGAGACCCCGTCGACGGCGGCGAAGGCACGCTTGCCGCGCCCGAACTCCCGTCGCAGGTCGACCGCTTCGAGCAGGACGTCACCCGTCGCGTCCGGGCGCTGCGGGCGTGCCGCGTCGACGCGGGGGACGGCGCCGAGCAGTTCCTTCGTGTACACGGCGGAGGGTGCGCCCAGCACGTCGGCGACGGCTCCGCGTTCGACGGCGCGGCCGTGGCGCATGACGAGGATGTCGTCGACGCTCTCGGCGGCGACGCCCACGTCGTGGGTGACGAGGACGAGGCCCATGCCGGTCTCCTCGCGCAGTCCGTGCAGCAGGTCGAGGATCTGCGCCTGGACGGTGACATCGAGGGCGGTGGTCGGTTCGTCGGCGACGAGGAGGGCGGGTTCGCAGGCCAGGGCCATGGCGATCAGGGCGCGCTGGCGCATGCCGCCGCTGAACTCGTGGGGGCGTGAGCGCGCGCGGCGGGCGGCGTCGGGGATGCCGACGCGGTCGAGCACCTCCACGGCACGCGCGCGTGCGGCGCGCCGGGACGCCCTGGAGTGCGCGCGGTACACCTCGGCGATCTGGTCGCCGACGGCGTAGTACGGGTCGAGGGAGGACAGCGGGTCCTGGAAGACCATCGCGGCCGTCCCGCCCCGCAGTCGCCGCAGGGCCTCGCCGTCGGCTTCCTGCACGTCGGTGCCGGCGACCCGCACGGATCCGGTGACGCGCGCGCCGGTCCCCCGGTGGAGGCCGAGGAGCGCGGAGGCGACCGTGCTCTTGCCGGAGCCGGACTCGCCGACGATCCCGAGCGCCGCGCCCTCCTCCAGGCGGAAGGAGAGCGTGTCGACGGCCCGCAGGTCCCCGAACTCGACGGTGAGCGCGTCCACTTCGACGAGGCTCATGACAGGACCACCCGTCGGTCGGCCACCGCGTACAGGACGTCCGCGACGGCATTGGCGAGTACGACGAAGAAGCCCGTGACGAGGACCATGCCGACGACGACCGGCAGGTCGACGACGTTGACGGCGTGCACGAGCTCGCGGCCGAGCCCGGGGATGCCGAACAGGGTCTCGCTGAGCACGGCGCCGCCGAACATGGAGCCGAAGTCGTTGGCGTTCAGGGCGATGACGGGGGCGACGGCGCCGCGCAGGGCGTGCCGTCCGATGATGGAGCGTTCGCCGACCCCGTAGGCGCGGAAGGTGCGCACGTGGTCCTCGGCGAGGGTCTCCAGCATGGAGGCGCGGGTGAGGCGCGCGTACTTGGCGGCCTCGATGAGGGCGAGCGACAGCCAGGGCAGGAGCAGGTTCCACGCCCACTGTTCGGGGTCGTCGGTGAAGGGCACGTACTGCGGGAAGGGCAGCCACTGGAGCTGTCCGCAGACGACGATCATCAGCAGCAGGCCGATGACGAAGACGGGTGTGGCCGTGCCGGCGAGGGTGATGCCGGTGAGGATCCGCTCCGTGGGACGGCCGCGCCGCCATGCGGACAGGACGCCGGTGCCGACGCCGAGGATCAGCCACAGCACCATGGCGCCGAGCGCGAGCGAGGCGGTGGCGGGCAGCTTGGTGAGGATCAGCTGTGTGACCTGCTGGTCGGTCTGGTACGAGAAGCCTAGGCAGGGGGCGTCGCAGTGCTGGACGGCGGTGCCGGTGGAGAAGTCCTGTCCGGCGAAGATGCCCTGGAGGAAGTGCCAGTAGCGCAGGTACAGCGGGTCGTCGAGCCTCAACTGGTCGGCGACCTGCTGCACTTGGGCGGGCGAGCAGCGGGGGCCGCAGCTGATCTGGGCGACGTTGCCGGGGGCGGCGTAGAAGACGACGTAGACGATCACGGAGATGGCGAGCAGGGTGACGGCGGCGCCGATCGCCCTGCGCAGCAGGAAGCCGGTCATGCGTCGGCCTCCCGCCTGCGGCCCGTGCCGATGCGCAGGCGGGACGCGGCGCGCGGGTCGAGCGCGGTGCGCACGCCGTCGCCGAGGACGGTGAGCGCGAGCACGGTCACGAAGAGCGCGCCTGCGGGCAGCAGTAGGTACTGCGGTGCGGCCTGGTACCAGACGTCGGCGGCGGTGAGCATCTGTCCCCAGGAGGGTGTGGGCGGTTTGACGCCGACGCCGAGGAACGAGAGGGCCGCCTCGACGGTGACGTTCGTCGGGACGAGCAGGGACGCGTACGTGATGACGGGCGCGGCGAGCGAGGGGAGGAGTTCGCGGCGGGCGATCTGCCAGGTGGGCCAGCCGCTGAGCCGGGCCGCGGCCACGAAGTCGCGTTCCTTGAGGGTGATGGTCTGGGCGCGCACGATCTTCGCGGTGCCGCCCCAGGCCACGAGCCCGATCACGAGGGCGACGAGGACGGGCCGGGGAAAGCCGCCCGGGACGATCGCCATCAGGGCGAGCGCGAGGATCATCAGGGGCAGCGCGACGATGACGTCGGTGGCACGGCTGAGGATCTGGTCGACCCAGCGGTTGCCGAGCCCGGCCGTGATGCCGACGGTGACGCCGATGAACACCTGGACGACGGTGGCGGCGAGCGCGACGCCGAGGGAGACCCGGGCTCCGTAGACGAGGCGGGTGAACAGGTCGCGTCCGGTCTGCGGTTCGACGCCGAGCCAGTGCTCGCCGCCGGCCCCGCCGAACGCGCCGACGGGCACGCCGCCGCGCGCGGAGTCGATGAGGTGGGGGTGGTACGTGTTCGGGTCCTGGCCCTCGATCAGCGCGAGGAGCGGGGCCCCGAGCGCGATCAGGACGAGCAGGGCGACGACGGCCGCCGCGACGAGGGCGGCGCGCTGCGCGCGCAGGCGCCGCCAGAACTGACGGGCTCCGGAGACGGGGGCGGACGCCGTGACGGCGTCCGCCCCTGCGGTCTCCGAGGCCACGAGTGCCTCGGTCATCGCGTCACTTCACCGAGACCTGCGAGATGTCGAGCACGCCGGTCCAGTCGCTGATGACGATGTTCTTGACGTCCGGTCCGTACAGGCGCTTGTACACGGGGTGGAACAGCGGCACGGTCAGTGCCTGCTCCCCGATCTTCTTGTCCAGTGCACCCCAGCGCTTGGCGGCGGCGTCGAGGTCGGTCAACTTGTTGATCGAGTCGATCTCGTCGTTGACGGACTTGTCGTCGAGGAAGCCGGTGTTGAAGTTCGCGCCGTCCTTGACGATCTGCCGGCCGTCGAAGATCGGGGCGAGGAACGGACCGCCGGAGGGCCAGTCGGCTCCCCAGTGCGCGAGGAAGAAGCCGGGCTCCTTCTTGGCGCTGTGGATCGTGTCCGAGTAGTCGTTCGCCTCCAGGCCCTGGAGCTTGACGGTGATGCCGGCCTTCTTCAGGGCGTCCTGGAGGGCGGTGGCGATCTCCGGGCTGGTCTCGAAGTCCTTGGCGTTGGAGTGCGTGAGGGTGACCGTCAGGCCCTTCTTGTAGCCGGCTTCCTCGAGCAGCTCCTTGGCCTTCTGCGCGTTGCCCGAGGCGCCGGCCGGGAAGTGGTCGTACGCGGTGTAGCCGAAGGACTTCTGGTTCGGCAGGTAGGTCGTCGCGGCCTGGGCGAGCGAGGATCCGCCGGCCGCGTTGATCACCGACGAGCGGTCGACGGCGGTGGCGATGGCCTGGCGCACCTTCGGGTTGCCGAACGGCTTCACCTTCGGGTTGAAGGCGATGTAGTTCGTGTAGCCGAAGTGACCGGTGCCGACGCGGGCAGCGAGCTTCTGGTCGCCGCTGACCTTGGCGAGTTCGGCGGGGCCGAGGTTGGTGTCGGTGGTGACCGCGGCGGCGTCGGCGCCCTGACCTGCGGAGAGCCGCTGGTTGATGACGGAGGAGTCGAGACCGGAACGGACGTCGATCCGGTCCGGGTAGGCCTTGCGCTCCTCGTCGGTGGTCGCGGACCAGTGCGTGTTGCGCTCCAGGACGAGCCGCTCGCCGTCGTTCTCGTTCTTGACGATCTTGTACGGGCCGGACGAGACGGGGTGCTCCTCGTACTTCGTGCCGGTGTCCTTGGCCTTGGGCACGGGCGTGAACTGCGTCTGCGTGGCCAGGTAGGGGAACTCGCCCTCGGGCTTGTTCAGGTGGAAGACGATGGTCCGCGCGTCCGGGGTCTCGATCGAGTCGAGGCCCTTCTTGTCCTTGTACGGGCCCTGGTAGTCGGCGCCACCGATCAGCCAGTCCCTCAAGTACGGTGCGCCGCCGGAGAGTTCGGCGGCGAAGGACCGCTCGATGCCGTACTTGATGTCGGCGGACGTGATGGGCGAGCCGTCCTCGTAGGTGACGCCCTTCTTCAGGGTGTACGTCCACACGGTCGCGTTCTTGCTGGGCTTGCCCAGGTCGGTGGCGAGGTCGGGGACGACCTTCGCGCCCGCTGCGCCGTCCTCGCGGTTGCGGGTGGTCAGCGTGCGGAAGACGAGCGAGGGGACGTTGCCGCCGCCGGAGGTGTAGAGCCGCGCCGGGTCGAAGTCGGACTGCGGGTTGGAGTTGAGGACGGTGAGGGTGCCGCCCTTCTGCGGCTTGGCGTCGGAGCTCCCCCCTGCGTCGCCGGCCTCGGGCCCGGCGCAGGCGGCGGCGCCGGCGGCGAGGACCACGCTGACGGATGCGGCGGCCACGCGGCGCGCTATGACGGACGGTTGACGCATCGGAAATCGACCCCTTGGGGAATGTGCGCTGCGGTGGGCAGCAGAGGGCAGGCAGGGAAATGTGAGAACTCGCCCGAGGCACGTCGACAGCCGGAAACGGCGAAACCGGAAACCCTGAGAAGAAATAAGGGTGGACACCGGAAAGGAGAGATTAAATGCGACGCGGCACGCCAGGGGCGGGCGTCAGCAACAGTGCACGTCGGCGACGCACAGCGCGGTCACGCCGATGAGCGTGAGCTCAATGGCGGTGCGCGAGGGTGCGTGGCGGTGCGACATGCGGAGAAATATGAACGAACTTTCGCCGGATGTCAAAGCGGCCCCTGCCCCCTCTTGCCCCTGCGGCTCAACTCTTGGGAAAGGCCCAGGGGTTGGGCTTGCAGGTGATTCCGTCGAAGGTCAGGAACTTGGTCTGCTGCTGCATGACGGGCGCGAGCGCGCCGTTCTTCGTGCAGGTCACATGGTTGAACCCGAGCCGGTGCCCGACCTCGTGGTTGATGAGCATCTGCCGGTACAGATAGATCTTGTTCCCGTACGTCGTCGACCCCTGCGCCCACCGATAGGCGTTGATCATGACGCGGTCGGTGGCGGCGGAGTCGCAGGACACATTGTCCTCGGTCGTGTCGAGCCCGGATTTCTCGCACCAGACGCCGGTGGTCCCCGGACTGGCCAGCGTAATCACGAAATCGGGCTTTCCAGAGGAAATCCGCTCGAAAGTCCTGCCGCCGCCGTGGGCCCAACTGCGGTCGTCGTTCAGAGTCTTCTGCACGGCCTGGGCGAAAAGCGCGCCGTCGAGCCCGAGCCCGTTCTCGACGTCGATCCGGTACCGGAACTTCTCTCCCTTGCCCGGCGCCTTGTCGAACCCGGGCACCGCGGTGAACTTCCCGGAACCCTTGAGCTTGGCGGACAGGGGATACGTCTTGCCCATCTTCTGGTCGTACGTCAGCGGGGTGACGGGCCGCGCCTTGCCCCTGGGGGTGGCCCGGTCGTCCGAACGGGACGCCGAACCGGCCGTCGACCGCCGGCCGGGCCCGGCCGCGGACTGCGCGTGGGCGTCGGCCGCGTCGCCACGCCCCTGGACGACGTGCCCGGCGACGACGACGGCGAGCACGGTGGTCACGGCGGCGGCCGCGATGCCGGTGTACGTACGGCCCTTGCCCCGTTTGTCACCCGGCTCCTCGTCCTCGGCGGACACCGCGGCGGACGCGCCGGGCTCGCCGCCCTCCGCGTCCCAGTCGGTGACAGCGCCGTACGGGTCGGAGGGACGGGCGGGCGGGGCGAACGCGTCCACGTAGTCCTGCCGCGGCCTGCTCCGCGGCGCGGGCACGACCGGCGCGGCCGCGTAGCCGACGCCCATGCGGGTCTCACCCCGGGCGCCCCCCTCGGTCTGCTCAGGGTGCCCACCACGCACATGCGGAACGCCGTGCGCGGGCGTGCCCTGCGGGAATCCGTGGGAGGGCGTCACACGGGGCGAACCATGAGCCGGGGTCCCCTGCGCCGCCGGGAAACCGTGCGGCGGGGTCGCCTGCGGAAAGCCATGTGCGGGGGTCGCCTCGGAGAACCCACGCGTGGTGGGACCCTGCGGCGGAGCCGCCTGCGGGAAACCGCGCGGCGGAGTGGCCTGGGGGAAGCCGTGTGCGGGCGTCGCCTCGGAGAACCCACGCGGCGGCCCGGCGTTCGGCGGCCCGCCACGGTACGGGGCCGGTCCCGGCTGCGCCTGCCCGCGCGGAGCGCCCTGCTGCGCCTGGGGTCCCGGCGTGGTGGGACGTGGGACATCGGGGGCGCCGCGCCTGCGGCGCCCGTGGCCTGCGGAGACCGGTGCCCCGGCCGCCTCTGTGTCGTCCAACGGTGCCGGTGCCGGCCCCCGGCGGCTATGCCGTCCCACTCGCCGCCTCAGCTCCCCGCCCGCTCGTCTCGTCGCTCTCGGTCGATCCCCCCGCGTCCGCGAGGAGTTCACGCATCGCCGTGGCGACCGTCTCCGGATACTCCATCATCGCCACGTGTCCCGCGTCCGGCAGCGTCAGGAGCCGCGAGGAACGGAACGTCCGCGCGGCCCGCGCCGCCATCCGGTAGGACACGAGCTGATCGCGTCCACCGTAGACGAGGAGCGTGGGCGCGAGGACACGTTCGGCCTGACGCCACAGCCCATGCTGCCCGCCCAGGGTGTACGCGTTCACCACGCCACGCGCCGAACGGGTCATCGCGTCCCAGAAATACGGCAGTTGAAGCCGCCGCTCCATCTCCTCCACGGCGGCCCGGTACCCCTCGGGAGTGACCCGGCCGGGATCCCCGTAACAGAGTGCTGTGACGCCGCGCACCCGCTGTTCGGCGGTCCAGTCCTTGCTGAGGCGGGTGAAGAGCGAGGCCACGCCCGGTACGGCAAGCAGTGCGGTCGGCACCGCCGTGCGCTGCACGCGGATCTCGGGCAGCGCGGGCGAGACGAGGGTGAGGGTGCGGACGAGATCGGGCCGTACGGCCGCGACCCGCGTCGAGATCGCCCCGCCGAGGGAGTTGCCGACGAGATGGACGGGCCCGCGGCCCGCCGCGTCGAGGTGCCGGATGACGGCGCGGGCGTGCCCGGTCACCGAGTAGTCGCCGTCGTCCGGCGGCGGCGAGTCACCGAAGCCGGGCAGGTCGAGCGCCTCACCGTCGACGACGTCCTCGAGGAGCGGCATCAGGGCCGACCAGTTCTGCGAGGAGCCGCCGAGGCCGTGCACGTACAGGGCGGGCGGCAGTCCCGCGCGGGTGCCGGGGCGGGAGCGGATCGTGAGCGAGAGCCCCGGCAGGCCGACCGAGTCGAGCCGCTCGCCCTCCGCGACCCGGACGGTGCCCGGCTTGGGCGCCGCGGCTGCGAAGGCGGCAGGCACGCGCGGCGACTCGGTCGAAGACATGCGGGATATGTTACGAGACGATCACGCACTGGATCGTGTGTTCGCCGTCACAGATCGCATCGCGCCCCTTTCCGGTGTCTCCTACGCTCGGATCTGGGCACCCGCCCACATGAGGACGCACGAGGACACATGAGGGAAGGGAGCCGCCATGAAGGTCGACCCATCCGACCCTGACACCTTCGAGCAACAGGAGGACGACGCGGAGTTCGGCGTCGAGGCCCCCGAGGCGGACGCGGCCGAGCAGCTCACGGAACTCTCGCCGCACCGGGACGACCCTCCGGCGGACGCCGACCCGGACGCCGCGAACGAGGCGGACCGTGCCGAACAGGCCCGCGTAGTGGATCTGGACGAGGACGACTATCGATGACCTGCCCGTATTTGCCCGTATGCGGACGGTTTTCATAGCTGTCCGGTCCGTGAAATTGTGCCCTCGCACCGCGCACACCAGGGTTACCGAAAAGTACGATGGCGGAGCGGCGCACACCGCACACGGACAATCTTGGGAGGCGGCGTGACAGCCATCGAGCAGACAGAGGCAGCGCGCCCTCGGGGCACGCGCCTGCCGCGCCGTGCCCGACGTAACCAGCTTCTGGGCGCGGCCCAGGAGGTATTTGTCGCGCAGGGCTATCACGCGGCGGCCATGGATGACATCGCGGAGCGCGCGGGCGTCAGCAAGCCGGTGCTCTACCAGCACTTCCCCGGCAAGCTCGACCTCTATTTGGCCTTGCTCGACCAGCACTGCGAGGCGCTTCTCCTGGCCGTGCGCACGGCGCTGGCCTCCACGTCCGACAACAAGCAGCGGGTCGCGGCCACGATGGACGCGTACTTCGCCTACGTCGAGGACGAGGGCGGCGCGTTCCGCCTGGTCTTCGAGTCGGACCTGACGAACGAGCCCGCGGTGCGCGAGCGCGTGGACCGCGTCAGCCTGCAGTGCGCGGAGGCGATCTCCGACGTGATCGCCGAGGACACCGGCCTGTCGAAGGACGAGTCGATGCTGCTCGCCGTCGGTCTGGGCGGCGTATCGCAGGTCGTGGCGCGCTACTGGCTCTCCAGCCGGTCGCAGATCCCGCGCGACAAGGCCGTGACGCTCCTGACGTCCCTGGCCTGGCGCGGCATCGCCGGCTTCCCGCTGCACGGCACCGACCACCACTGACGAGGCGCGGCGCACGGCGGTCCACGGTCTTGTTCGCTACTGGCGTGCAGCATCGACGCCGGGTACGTCCCCTCACCGGGCTAATGTGTGCTGGGTACGGCGCGGTCGTCCGCGCACATCACGGATCGTCGGAGGGACAAGGCCGTGGAGGTCAAGATCGGCGTGCAGCACACGCCCCGCGAGATCGTTCTGGAGAGCGGCCAGACCGCCGAGGAAGTCGAGAGCGCGGTGTCCGAGGCACTGTCCGGCAAGGTGCAGCTGCTGACTCTCGTGGACGAGCACGGCCGCAAGGTCCTGGTGCCGGCCGAGCGCCTGGCGTACGTGGAGATCGGTGAGCCGACGGTGCGCAAGGTGGGCTTCGGCCCCGTGTAGAGCCCCGCGCACGGCGGCACGAAAGACATACGGGAAAGGCCCGGTGGCGGATGCCACCGGGCCTTTCCCGTGTCTGTTTCCCCGCCGGTCAGCGACGCCGCGCCCCTCACAGGGCGGGCACAGCGAACCCATACGGGGAGGATTGCATTCCGCGGCCCGGGGGTACACCGGTCAAGACCGATTTGCACCACGGCCAATGCGGGAGGGACCTCACACAATGCTCCTGGAAGCGCTCGGCTCCGCCCTGCTCGGCCTCGGCCTTGCCTGGGCCGCGACTGTCCGCCTGCCCCGCCGGCTCCCGCCCCGGGCGCTCGTACTGCCGACAGGAATCGCGGGTGCGCTCTTCGGGGCATTTCTGACCCACACCGCGCTCGGCTCCGGCCACGCCCTCGCCACCCTCGCCGGAGCGGTCGTCGTGGCGGTGGCGTCCCTGTCGCTGCTGCTGCGCCCCTCAGCCCGGGTCCGCCGGTCAGCGCCGGCCTAGGGCCTCTCCTCCGACGACATCGCGGCAGAGCGCAAGACCCCGGACGGTGACCGGCCGGCGGTGAAGCCGCCTCAGGCCGCGAGCCCCAGCGCGGCCATCCGCTTGGTGTGCGCCTCGGTGATCCGCGAGAACATCCGGCCGACCTCCGCGAGGTCGAACCCGTCGGCCACGCCGCCGACGAGCATCGTCGACAGGGCGTCCCGGTCGGCGACGACCCGCTGCGACTGCGAGAGCGCCTCGCCCATCAGGCGGCGGGCCCACAGCGCGAGCCGGCCGCCCACGCGCGGCTCGGCCTCGATCGCGGCCCGCACCTTCTCCACGGCGAAGCTGGCGTGCCCGGTGTCGTCGAGGACCGCGAGGACGAGGGAGCGGGTGTCCGAGTCGAGCCGGGCCGCGACCTCGCGGTAGAAGTCACTGGCGATCGAGTCGCCGACGTACGCCTTGACCAGACCTTCCAGCCAGTCCGACGGCGCGGTCTGCTTGTGGAAGCCGTCGAGCGCGGCGACAAAGGGCTCCATCGCCTCGGTCGGCTCGACGCCGATCGCCGAGAGCCGGTCGCGCAGTTGCTCGAAGTGGTGGAATTCGGCGGACGCCATTTTCGCGAGCTCGGCCTTGTCGCCGAGCGTCGGCGCCAGCTTCGCGTCCTCGGCGAGCCGCTCGAATGCGGCCAGCTCTCCGTACGCGAGTGCGCCGAGCAGGTCCACGACCGCGGCGCGGTAATGAGGGTCGACGGATGCCTTCGCCCAGTCCTGGGCGGCGATTCCGGTGGGTTCGTCGGCTGCGGCGGTGTCAGGCGTCTCCATGAAGCGCACAATAGCCCGCCGACCGCCGCTCGGAAGTCCCTGGTCAATCACTGTGACGACGACTACGTGACCAATTCGGCCATCGCACATGCGCGATTCCGGGGTATGGTGGTAAAGAGCCCGCCGGGTACGAGCAGAACTTTTACGTGTCTGTTTGTACGCGTTTTCGACGGGCTTCATGAATGAGGATGCCCGGTCGGTGGCCCGATCGGCTCCGACCCGACAGCCCTCCGGGCGGTACGTCACACGGCGTACGGCATGAGGAGGGAATCCCTCAGCGGCACGAGCGCTCGAGCGTCGGCAGTGGTCCCGCGTCACCCGGCCCGCCCGCCTCTCGCTGGCGACCGGCGATCAAGGCACGGTCACGACCCCCGCGTTCGCCTCGCACCGCGTCTCACAGAAGAGGCAACACCCTGACTACGCAGCAGCTTTCCACGTTCCGAGAGCTCGGGATCCTCCCCGAGACCGCCGAGGCCCTCGAGGCCGTCGGCATCATCAATCCCTTTCCCATCCAGGAGATGACGCTCCCCGTAGCGCTCTCCGGCACCGACGTCATCGGCCAGGCCAAGACCGGCACCGGCAAGACGCTCGGCTTCGGGCTTCCGCTCCTCGAGCGCGTCACCGTCCCCGCGGACGTCGAGGCGGGCCGGGCGCAGCCCGAGCAGCTGACCGACGCCCCGCAGGCGCTCGTAGTCGTCCCCACCCGTGAGCTGTGCCAGCAGGTCACGAACGACCTGCTGACGGCCGGCAAGGTGCGCAACGTGCGCGTCCTCGCCATATACGGCGGGCGTGCCTACGAGCCGCAGGTCGAGGCCCTCAAGAAGGGCATCGACGTCGTCGTCGGCACCCCGGGCCGTCTCCTCGACCTCGCGGGCCAGAAGAAGCTCAACCTGAAGCACGTCAAGTCCCTCGTCCTCGACGAGGCCGACGAGATGCTCGACCTGGGCTTCCTGCCCGACGTCGAGAAGATCATCAACATGCTTCCGGCCAAGCGCCAGACGATGCTGTTCTCCGCGACGATGCCCGGCGCCGTCATCGGCCTGGCCCGTCGCTACATGTCGCAGCCGACGCACATCCGCGCCACGTCGCCCGACGGCGAGGGCGCGACGGTCGCGAACACCTCGCAGCACGTCTACCGCGCGCACAACATGGACAAGCCGGAGATGGTCGCGCGCATCCTGCAGGCCGAAGGCCGCGGGCTCGCGATGATCTTCTGCCGTACGAAGCGGACCGCCGCCGACATCGCCGACCAGCTGCAGCAGCGCGGCTTCGCGTCCGGCGCCGTCCACGGCGACCTCGGCCAGGGCGCGCGTGAGCAGGCCCTGCGGGCGTTCCGCAACGGCAAGGTGGACGTGCTCGTCTGCACCGACGTCGCCGCTCGCGGCATCGACGTCGAGGGTGTGACGCACGTCATCAACTACCAGTCCCCCGAGGACGAGAAAACGTACCTGCACCGCATCGGCCGTACCGGCCGCGCGGGCGCCAAGGGCATCGCGATCACGCTGGTCGACTGGGACGACATCCCGCGCTGGCAGCTGATCAACAAGGCGCTGGACCTGAAGTTCCCCGACCCGGTCGAGACGTACTCGTCGTCTCCGCACCTGTACGAGGAGCTGAACATCCCCGCCGGCACGAAGGGCGTGCTGCCGCGCTCCGAGCGCACCCGGGCCGGCCTCGCCGCCGAAAAGGTCGAGGACCTCGGTGAGACCGGTGGCCGTGGCGGGCGCGGTGGGCGTGGTGGCCGTACGGCCGCCACTCCGGCTCCCGTCCAGGAGCGCGAGCCGCGTCCGGCGCGTACGACGCCGCGTCGCCGTCGCCGCATCCGTAACGGCGAGCCGGTGGCCGCGCCGACGGTGAACGAGCCGAGGACGGCTCCGGCCGAGGCGGTCGCCGCCTCCGAGGCCGTGGACGCCACGGTGGTGGAGCCGCGTACGCCGCGCCGTCGCCGTCGCACCCGTTCGGGCGCCGCGCCGGAGGCCGTCGTCAAGACCGTCGCCGTCGCGACGGCCGAGGTTGTCGCCGACACGGTCGAGGCGCCCGCGGTCGCCGAGACGAAGCCGAAGCGCACCCGTAAGGCCGCCGCCCCCAAGGCCGCTGCCGAGGAGGTCGCCGAGACAGTCGAGGCGACGGTCCCGAGGCCGCGCCGCCGCACCCGCAAGGCCGCGGAGGCCGTGGTGGACACGGTGGAGGCCGTCGAGCCGGTCGAGGCTCCCGCGGAGACCAAGCCCAAGCGCACCCGCAAGGCCGCGCCCAAGGCCGAGGCCGTCGCGGACACCGTCGAGGCCGCCGAGACCAAGCCGAAGCGCACCCGTAAGGCCGCCGCGCCCAAGGCGACCGCCGAGCCGGTCGAGGCTCCCGCGGAGACCAAGCCCAAGCGCACCCGCAAGGCCGCGCCCAAGGCCGAGGCCGTCGCGGACACCGTCGAGGCCGCCGAGGTCGCCGAGACCAAGCCGAAGCGCACCCGTAAGGCCGCCGCCCCCAAGGCGACCGCCGACGCGGCCGCCGAGGTCACGGAGACGAAGCCGAAGCGCACGCGCAAGGCCGCCGCCCCCAAGGCGACCGTCGACGCGGCCGCCGAGGAGGCGCCCGCCAAGCCCCGCCGCCGCACCCGCAAGGCCGCGGAGCCGACGGAGAGCTGAGCAGGACCACGGAGCAAGCCGATGGCCCGGCGCCCGCGAAAGCGGGGCCGGGCCATCGGCGTTCGCGGTCACGGAGGTCGCGGAGAGGCCGCCCCGTCCCCGAATGACCCGCGGCGGCACTGCGGTTAGCCTCGTCGCATGAGTCGGCCTCCCGCTTTCGCCCCGCCGCCCGGCGCCGTCGCCCACGCTCTTCGGACCGAGCGCGGCGACTTCGCCGCCATCAGTGCCGGTCCGCAGGACGCCGGCCACACCGGTACCGCGCTCCTGCTGCCCGGGTTCACCGGCAGCAAGGAGGACTTCATCGCCCTGCACGTGCCGCTCGCCGCCGCCGGGTACCGCACGGTCGCCGTGGACGGGCGGGGGCAGTACGAGTCGACGGGGCCCCTGGACGACGAATCCCCTTACGCACAGCGGGAGTTGGCCCGCGATGTGCTCGCGCAGGCGGCCGTCGTGGACGACGGGACGCCGCTGCATCTCGTGGGGCATTCGCTGGGCGGTCAGATCGCCCGGGCGGCCGTGCTCGTCGACGCGACGCCGTTCGCCTCGCTCACCCTCATGTCCTCGGGCCCGGCCCAGATCTCGCCGTCGCAGCAGGAGCGGGTCAAGCTGCTGCGGGACGCACTCGCCGTGCTCGACATGGCGCGGGTCTGGGACGCGATACAGGCGCTCGACGCGCCGGAGGAGACGGACACCCCCGGAGCGGGCGCGGACGACGCCGCCGCCCTGCGGCACCGCTGGCTGCTCAACAGCCCGGCCCAGCTCATCGCGACCGGCCGCCAGCTGTGCACGGAACCGGACCTGGTCGACGAGCTGGCGGCCGTCCGGCTGCCCAAGCACGTGCTGTCGGGCGAGCGCGACGACACCTGGCCGGTGCAGCTCCTCGACTCCATGGCCGTACGCCTCTCGGCCCGCAGGACCGTCGTCGCGGGCGCGGAGCACTCCCCGAACACGGACCGCCCCCAGGAGACCGCGGCGGCCCTGGCCGCGTTCTGGGACCTGCACCCGCCGGTGGTCTAGCCCGGAGGGCGCGGTCCTAGTACTGCGCCTGGAGGTGGCCCCAGAAGCCGTCCCGCAGGGCGCGCCGCAGATCGGACTGCCCCCGCAGCGAGTACTGCAGCAGCGCCTCCGCCTCGACCAGCAGCTCCTGGTCGACGGGCCCGGGCAGATAAGGGTGCCCCGGCAGCAGCTCCACCAGTGACTCCCTGCCACGCGCGGCGAGCCACTTCGCGGCGATCTGCGCACCGACGAAACGCACGTCCTCCCGCGAGGGGCGGGGCGTGCCCGCGCTCTCGTACGTCGCCGCGGTGGTGCGCCGGGACACGTACGGCTTGAAGAACGCCAGGTCGAACGTGCGCTGGCTGTCGACCTCCCACAGGAGCGGGTCCGCCTGGTTGCGACCCTCGGGTGCCTCGATGCCCCACAGGTGGACGCGTGCGCCGTAGCCCTGCGCCGCCTCGACCGCTGAGACGAGGTCCTCGTCCCCGCCGACGAGCGCGGCGTCACTGATGGCGCGGTGCCGGGCGAGCGACTCCAGGTCCGTGCGGATCAGGGAGTCGACGCCCTTCTGCTGGTTGTGGGCGTTGAGGTTGCCGAGCCTGACCTTGACGTCGGGCAGCTCGGCGATCGACTGCTGTTCGTTCGT
The DNA here is from genome assembly GCF_036345255.1 of Streptomyces sp. NBC_00569. Lineage (NCBI taxonomy): Bacteria > Bacillati > Actinomycetota > Actinomycetes > Kitasatosporales > Streptomycetaceae > Streptomyces > Streptomyces sp. NBC_00569. Next base: position 4,095,545 of record NZ_CP107783.1, read on the forward strand.
GTGGATGCGGCGCCGGGCACCGTCGTACCAGTAGACGCGCAGCAGCCGGCTGTCCGCGAAGATCGTGCGGGCCTTGTCGATGAAAGCGTCGACGATGCCTTCGGCGTCGAGGTCGAAGGCCCTGCGGTCCTCGGTCCCGGTGACCAGGCGGCCGGCGGCGGCGTAGAGGTATCCGGCGTCCACGAAGATCGCGTGGGTGGACGGGGTCTTGGCCACTTCGGCGAGCATGCGCTTGAGCAGCTCGTTCGTACGGTCGAGCTCCGCGCGGATGGCCGTCAGGTCGTCGTTCATATGTGGCCCATTGTCACGGCCGTCACGCTGCGAACACAACTGGTCCCGCTACCCGAGGGTAATTAGCCTCGCGAAAAATTTCCTTAGCGTAGGGAATGTTTGCTGGGGGCAACTCGTTGATCCCTACAGAACGCGGGGCATTGAAGCCACGCAATCCACTCTTAACGGTCAGGCAACCGCCTGGCCGTACGACGGGGCAAGACTCTTGTCCCGTGCCAGTAGTTCTCCTCCAGGAGGATGACCAGACGAAGGGAGAAGCGGTTATGCGCTTCGAAATCATGCGACTCGACGATGTCGACGGAACCGCCGTGGACAGCACTGTCGTGGACGCCGCCTCCGTCAACCGGATCGTTCAGCAGGCGGCTGCCACCGGGCAGCGCCTCTACATCCGCCCGGCCGAGTCGCCGGCCTCGTAACGCGACGACGACTCCTGATACACCGTACGTAATCGAATAACACGCTTCAGAGCCCCCGTACGACATCCGTACGGGGGCTCTTTTGCGTACCCGGCGAGGGTCCGGGGCCCTCAGGAGCCCTGGATCACCTGGGTCACCCCGTTGATGATCTGCTGGACGGCGATCGCGGAGAGCATCATGCCCGCGAGGCGCGTCACCAGGACCACGCCGCCGTCCTTGATGACGCGGATGATCAGCAGCGAGTAGCGCATCACGAACCACAGGACGACATGGATGGCGACGATCGCCATCCACACCGATACCTGCGTCGCGGCGCTGTCCGCCTTCTGCACCGCGAGGATGACGGACACGATCGCGCCGGGACCCGCGAGCAGCGGCATGCCGAGCGGCACCAGCGCGACGTTCACGTCCTTGGTCTGCTTCGGCTCGTCGGTCTTGCCCGTGAGCAGGTCGAGCGCGATGAGGAGCAGCAGCAGCCCGCCCGCGATCATGAGCGCGGGGACGGAGACATGCAGGTAGTCGAGGATCTGGTGACCCAACAGGCCGAAGACCGCGATGACGCCGAAGGCGACACAGACGGCCTGGAAGGCCATCCGCTTCTGCACCTTGGCGGGCCGGCCCGCGGTCAGCGCGAGGAAGATCGGGGTGATCCCAGGGGGGTCCATAATCACGAATAGCGTGAGAAAAAGGGATCCGAAGACAGCGACATCAAACACGGGGTGTGGCCTTGCGAGTGGGGTCCGCGGGATCAGCCGGGACGCGTCGTGCGTGGGGGTGCGGTGCGTGAGCCCGCACCGGGGCATGAAGGGAGCGGCCCGCCGGATCGCGGCAGGGCGCGGCTACGCGGTGGTTCCGCCGGCTCCGGGCACGGGGAACGCCCCGGTCGCCCGGCGCGTGATCTCCCCGTACACCTCGGGGTCGGTGGTGAACTCGCCGAGCACGCAGGTCTTCCGGCTGCCGTGGTAGTCGGAGGAGCCCGTGACCAGGAGGCCGAGGTCGGCGGCGAGACCGCGCAGGCGGGCCCGCGTGGCCGGTTCGTGGTCCATGTGGTCGGTCTCGATGCCGTCGAGTCCGGCCGCGGCGAGGTCGGCGATCGCCGACTCGGGCACGACCTGCCCGCGCTTGGCGGCCGCCGGGTGCGCGAAGACGGTGACCCCGCCCGCGGCCTTGACGAGGCGGATCGCGTCGAAGGGGTCGAGCTCGTGCTTGCCGACATACGCACGGCCGCCGTCGGCGAGCCAGTCGGGCGTGAAGGCGTCGGAGACGGATCCGACGACGCCGAGTTCGACGAGGGCCTCCGCGACGTGCGGGCGGCCGACGGACCCGTCGCCGGCGATGCGGGCGACCTGCTCCCAGGTCACGGGCACGCCGAGGTCCTGGAGCTTGGTGACCATGCCCTGCGCGCGCGGCACCCGGTCGTCCCGTACGAGCTCGCGCTCGCTCAGCAGCTCGGGCTCGTCGGGGTCGAAGAGGTAGGCCAGCATGTGCAGGCCCACGCCGTCGAGGCGGCAGGAGAGTTCGGCGCCGGTGACGAGCGTGAGTCCGGCCGGCAGTGCGGCGACGGCCTCCGCGTACCCGCGGCTCGTGTCGTGGTCGGTGAGCGCGACGACGTCCAGACCGGCGGCGGCCGCGTTACGGACCAGCTCGGCCGGGGTGTCCGTGCCGTCGGAAGCGGTGGAGTGGGTGTGCAGATCGATGCGCACGCGCGTACTCCAGGCTCTGAACGGACGGAAGGGGACGCTCAAGGATAACGGCGATCCGGAGCGATCCCGTCACCGTCGTCTCCCCGGATGACCCCTTACGTCAAGATGCGCGGCGACAGCGCGCCGCAGGGCACCATGTCGACCTCGGCGCCCACGTCGCGCAGGTCGGTCAGGACCAGCTCGTCGTACATCAGGAGCCCGGTCTGCTCGGGCCACACGATCGCCCACACCCACAGGCCGCGCGCCTCGCCCGCGAAGACCGCGCGGTCGTCGGGGGTGCCGGAGACGTGCCACATCGGGGTCGGGCGCCCGGCGGCCAGGACCTTGGCCTGGGGTGGCTTCTCGACGTTCATGTGCGGGCCGGGGTCGGGGCCGCCGATGCCCGCGTACCGGGCGCCGAGGCCTACGCCGAGCTCCTCCGCGACGAGCAGCATCTCCCCCACGCCGCCGAGCGGCCCGGGACCCGAGCACGCCACCGCGGTCGCCTTGCCGCCCGTGCGGTCGTCACCCGCGCTGGCCACTCCGGTGAACAGCCAGCCGACAGGCAGCGGCCAGGGCATCCACACCGGCACCTGGGCGCGGTGCGCGACGACGCTGAGCGCCTCGACGCTGGGCGGGATCACGGGCTGCAGCGGATGCACCGTCCCGTGCACGTCGCACTGCCAGGAGTCGGAGAAAAGGCCGGGAGCCCTGACCCGGCCACCACACTTCGGGCAACTGGGTTCGCCCCTCATAGGGACCAACGGTCCTCCCCGTCTCCCGGTCCGTCAAGGACGATCACCCGTCCGAGGGCGGGGTCTTGCGGGACCTCCCCGGAAAAACTAGATGTATCTTGCATTAGTTAGCCGAGCTAATTTATTATGTGCATACGCCAACGATCGCTCACGGTCGCCGGCGATCACGAGCGGTCTCCGCGCGAACGGCGCCACCCGAACGGCACCGCGCGAACGACACACGAATGCGAGGAACCGGCATGAGCCACAGCAGTACCGGAAGTGCGGGAGGTCCCGCCGAAGGGGACACATCGGACGCGGGGGCCACCAGCCTGCTGCGTCAGCCGAAGGCGGTCTGGGCGACCGCCGGGGCATCCGTCGTCGCCTTCATGGGCATCGGCCTCGTCGACCCGATCCTGCCCTCCATCGCCAAGGGCCTCGAGGCGACGCCCGGCCAGGTCTCCCTGCTCTTCACCTCGTACTTCCTGATCACCGCCGTCGCGATGCTCGTGACCGGGTTCGTCTCCAGCCGGATCGGCGGCAAGAAGACGCTCCTCGCGGGGCTCGCTCTCGTCGTGGTCTTCGCCGCGCTGGCCGGCACCTCGGGCTCCGTCGGTGAGCTCGTCGGATTCCGCGCAGGATGGGGCCTCGGCAACGCGCTGTTCGTCTCGACGGCCCTCGCCGTCATCGTCGGCGCCGCGGCCGGCGGCTCGGCCGCCGCGATCCTGCTCTACGAGTCCGCGCTCGGCCTCGGCATGGCCTGCGGCCCGCTGGTCGGCGCGCTGCTGGGCAACGCCAGCTGGCGCTACCCGTTCTTCGGCACCGCGGTCCTGATGGCCATCGGCTTCCTCTGCATCACGGCCTTCCTGAAGGAACAGCCCAGGCCCGCGAGGAAGACCTCGATCCTCGACCCGATCAAGGCGCTCGGCCACGGCGGGCTCGCCTCGGCCGCCGCCTCCGCCTTCTTCTACAACTACACGTTCTTCACGATGCTGGCCTTCACGCCGTTCGTCCTGAACATGACCCCGTACAAGTCGGGCGCGGTCTTCTTCGCCTGGGGCGTGCTGCTCGCGTTCTTCTCGGTGATCGTCGCGCCGCGCATGCAGGCCCGCTTCGGGTCGCTCAAGGTGCTCGGCGGCTCGCTGGTCCTGCTCGCCGCCGACGTGCTGGTCCTCGGGTACGGAGGCCACACCGCCGCCATCGTCTGCACGATCGTCTCCGGCGCCTTCATCGGCGTGAACAACACCGTGTACACGGAGCTCGCGCTCGGCGTCTCGGACGCGCCGCGGCCCGTGGCGAGCGCCGGCTACAACTTCGTGCGCTGGTTCGCCGCCGCGGCCGCCCCGTACTTCGCGCCGAAGATCGAGGAGTGGACCGACATCCACATCCCCTTCGTGGTCGCCGCGGTCACGGCGCTGCTCGGCGCGGGCGTCGTGTGGGTGCGCAGGAGCGCGCTCACCCACGAGGCCGAGGAACTGGCGCCGCAGCACGCCGGCGAGGACGGGATCTCCGTCTTCGCGAACTGACCCCTACGGATCCAGGGACACGGACCTGCGCAGCGGATCGCGCAGGTCCGTTCCGCTGTCCAGCCACTTCTCCTGCAGGGCGGCCGCGCCGTGCACCCGCTTCCACGCCGCTTCGTTCTGCGTCATCGGCAGCAGCGGCAGGAACCGTACGGGATCCAGCGGATCGTCCAGTTCCAGATCCTCCACGAGGCCCCCGGACTCCGCGACGAGCACCGACGTGAACGGGGCGCCGGGCCACAGGGGTTCACCCACGTCGAGCGAGGCGCCCGCGGCCACAACGACCCCCTCGACCTGCGGTGACGCGGCGAGCACGGCGAGCGGGCGCAGCACCTTGTCGGTGTCGGCGCGACCGGGACGCACCGACAGCACGAGTTCCGCGCGCGGGCCCTTGAGCGGGTCGGCGAGCGCGGACGTCGGGTCGGCCATGGGGGCGGCCGACATACCGAGCGTGGCGTAGCGCACGAGGCCGGTGTCCGCCACGTCAGTGAAGCGCAGTACCTCGATGCGGTCGGTGCCGAGGAACGTGACCGCGGCGCGCGCGTCCGGTTCACCGAGGGCCGTACGCAGCCGGGCCTCGACCAGAGCAAGAACATCTCCCATGCCGCGAGCATAGAACTCGCATCCAATGGGTAAAGGGTGGGCTCGCTTCTTCAGTCGGCTGATAGTCTTGGCCGCTGGTCGGGGCAGCACGCCAAGCGTTGCTTTCGAGCCCGTGACCTACATGCGTCCCCTGCGAGGGATGAGACGTCGTCCCTCACGGGGGACCGGCTGGAGGAGGTGGGGCTGCAATGGACCGAAGTCGACCGTGCAGTACCACCCGCTCTTCCGGCCACTGAGCCGTATTTTTCCGGCTTTCCGCGCACGCTCGAGTCTGTCTGCGCACCACGGAAGAGCACTTCGTTTCCGCCTGATCTGAATCAGTAGCGAAGCCGCCACCGCGCCGGTGCGGTGCTCCCCGCTTTGTGGACGTGCACACAGGATCCGCAGTCAGGACGTCCTCATTCCGGTTAGCGCCGACCCGTATGGCCACCGGCGGCTCCCTCCCGCGAAGGAGCCTGCCCATGTCGATGATCCGTGACCTGCGTGCCGCCGTCCGCCCCGCGCCGCGCGAGACCGGCAGCACGTCAGCCCCGTACGACACGACCCGCGACCCGTCGACGTCCACCGCCGTCGTCGACTGCGCCGTCTACCGCGACGGCGCCCGCGTCCACGACAGCGACTGCCTGACGCCCGGCGGCGCGATCCTCAAGGCGCGCCGCGACGGCGGCTTCGCCTGGATCGGTCTGCACGAGCCGACCGAGTCCGAATTCGCGGGTATCGCCGCCGAGTTCGGGCTCCACCCCCTCGCCGTCGAGGACGCCGTGCACGCCCACCAGCGCCCCAAGCTGGAGCGCTACGACGACACCCTGTTCACCGTCTTCAAGACCATCCACTACGTGGAGCACGCCGAACTCACCGCGACGAGCGAGGTCGTGGAAACCGGCGAGGTGATGTGCTTCACCGGCCGGGACTTCTTCATCACCGTCCGGCACGGCGGCCAGGGCTCGCTGCGGGCGCTGCGGCACCGGCTCCAGGACGACCCCGAGCTGCTCGCCAAGGGCCCGTCCGCCGTTCTGCACGCCATCGCGGACCACGTCGTCGACGGATATCTCGCCGTCGCCGACGCGATGCAGGACGACATCGACGAGGTCGAGACGGACGTCTTCTCGCAGACGGGCAAGGGCGCTCCGCGGGGCACGGACGCCGGGCGGATCTACCAGCTCAAGCGTGAGGTCCTCGAGTTCAAGCGGGCGGTGGCTCCGCTCCAGCGGCCCATGCAGCTGCTGAGCGAGCGGCCGATGCGGCTCGTCGACCCGGACATCCAGAAGTACTTCCGTGACGTCGCCGACCACCTCGCGCGCGTGCAGGAGCAGGTCGTCGGCTTCGACGAACTGCTCAACTCCATCCTCCAGGCCAACCTCGCGCAGGCGTCCGTCGCGCAGAACGAGGACATGCGCAAGATCACGTCCTGGGCGGCGATCATCGCCGTACCGACGATGGTCTGTGGCGTGTACGGCATGAACTTCGAGCACATGCCGGAGCTCCACTGGCGGTTCGGCTACCCGCTCGTCCTCGGCGTCACGGTGGGCGCCTGTTTCGCGATCCACCGCATCCTGAAGCGGAACGGGTGGCTCTGAACGGCCGAAGGACAGGCTCTAGGCTGGCGCCCATGACGGATCAGGCCAGCCCCTCTCCCGACCACCCCTCGACGGGCTCCGCGTTGATGGACCGAGCCCTCGTCGAGGAGGCCACCAAGAAGTCCGGCCTCATCTGGGTACGGGGCGCCTCGGGCCCCGAGCGCGCCCTGTGGCACGTGTGGCACGAGGGCGCGGCGAACCTGGTCGGCGACGGGCCCGGTGAGCAGCCGCTGCCCGGCCTCACCGACGGCGGGGCGGCGACCGTCACCGTGCGCAGCAAGGACAAGGGCGGGCGCCTCGTGGGCTGGACGGCCAGGGTCGTCGAGCTCGCCCCGCACTCCGAGGGGTGGGAGGCGGCCGTCGCCGAGCTGAAGGGCAAGCGCCTGAACGCGCCGGACGGCGAGGCGATGCCGGAGCGCTGGGCACACGAGTGCCGGGTGCTCCGCCTGGAGCCGACGGGGACCACGGTCGCGCCGTCGTCCGAGGCGCTTGCCGCGGCGCCCCTCGCCACGACCGCGACCACCCGTCGCGAGGCCCCCGCGGCGCTCCCCCACCTCCTGCTCCGCCGCAAGCGGCGCGGGAAGTAGGGCGAGCCGGCCCTCGGTGACTCAGGACGCCGGGAGCTGGGCCCCGTAGTCCACCGTGTCGCCCTTGCCCGGCTCGCGGAGCGTGAAGTCCTTGCCCCAGTCGGTGAGTTGGAGTGTGCCGGCGCCGCCCGCGCGCTCCAGGCGCAGCGGGTACGGGGTTCCCTCGAGGGAGACGTCGAGGGTGCCGCCGGCGCCCTTGTCGCCGGTGAGTTCGACCGTGCGTACGCCGCCCGCCGAACCCCGGTCACCCTTCTCCACCTTGCCGTGCAGGGTGAGCAGTCCGTCCAGGAGCGCGCCCTTGACGGTGAAGCCGCTCAGACGTTTGTAGGCCGGGTCGCCCTGCGGGACCTTGACGTACTTGCCGTCGAGCTTGTCCGCCGCGGCGGCCGTGCCCCCGTGCGCGGTGCCGCCCGAGCCCTTGCTGTCCTGGTGCGTCCAGAAGTCCGCGTCGGCCTTCAGGAACAGATGTTCCTTGACCCGCAGCAACTGGAAGGTCCGGCCGCCCGTCGTGACGGATCCCGTGCCGCCCTCGTCCTTGAGCCGCATGTCGATCTTGTACGTGTGCCCGCTGCTGACGACCGTGCCGGACAGGTGGACGGCCCCGGCTCCCTGGGCGGCCTTGACGGTGCGGCCCTGGATCTTCGGGGCGGTCAGTTTGGCGACGCCGTTCGTGCCCGCGTCCGGATCCTCGCCGCCGCATGCCGCGAGCCCGAGGCACATCACTCCCACCAGAAAGATCCCAGGGGAACGGCGGGCCAGGGGAAGTACGGTCACGGCTCGCGCTACCTCTCGTACGACGTCTTGCTCGGCGGCAGAACGGCAGCGTACCCGTGTCACCTGCGGTGAACGGAGCCAGTCCGTCCGGACGCAGCGCAAAGGCGCACGGGACCGGGACGGGCTAGCCTGAAGCACACCTTCAGGACACATGAGGATGTAAAGGAGGCGCGGCGCATGGCGGCAGGCGCCCCCCGGATCTTCGTCTCGCATCTCTCCGGCATCGCCGTCTTCGACCCCAACGGCGACATGGTGGGGCGCGTCCGCGATCTCGTCGCCATGCTGCGCGTCGGCCGCCGCCCGCCCCGGCTGCTCGGGCTCGTCGTGGAGCTCTCCACCCGGCGCCGCATCTTCCTGCCGATGACCCGCGTGACCGGCATCGAGTCCGGCCAGGTCATCACCACCGGCGTACTGAACGTGCGGCGCTTCGAGCAGCGGCCCACCGAGCGGCTCGTCCTCGGCGAGATGCTCGACCGGCGGGTGCGGCTCGTCGGGTCCGGTGAGGAGGTGACGGTCCTGGACGTCTCCGTGCAGCAGCTGCCGGCCCGCAGGGACTGGGAGATCGACCGGGTCTTCGTACGCAAGGGCAAGAGCGCCGGCGCGTTCCGCCGCGCCAAGGGGGAGACGCTCACCGTCGACTGGTCGGCCGTCGACGGGTTCTCGCTGGAGGAGCACGGGCAGGGCGCCGAGAACCTCCTCGCCACGTTCGAGCAGCTGCGCCCGGCCGACCTCGCCAACGTCCTGCACCACCTCTCCCCCAAGCGCCGGGCCGAGGTCGCGTCGGCCCTCACGAACGAGCGCCTCGCGGACGTCCTCGAGGAGCTGCCCGAGGACGACCAGATCGAGATCCTCGGCAAGCTGAAGGAGGAGCGCGCCGCCGACGTCCTGGAGGAGATGGACCCGGACGACGCCGCCGACCTGCTCGGCGAGCTGCCCGAGGACGACAAGGAGCGGCTGCTCGCGCTGATGCAGCCCTCGGACGCGGCCGACGTGCGGCGGCTGATGGCGTACGAGGACAACACCGCGGGCGGTCTGATGACGACCGAACCGATCGTGCTGCGGCCCGACGCGACCGTCGCCGACGCGCTGGCCCGGGTCCGCAACCCCGACCTCTCCCCCGCGCTGGCCGCGCAGGTGTACGTGTGCCGGCCGCCCGACGAGACGCCCACCGGCAAGTACCTCGGCACGGTGCACTTCCAGCGGCTGCTGCGCGACCCCCCGTACACGCTGGTGTCCTCGATGCTCGACGAGGACCTCCAGACCCTCGCGCCGTCCGCCGCGCTCCCGGTCGTCGCCGGGTTCTTCGCGACGTACGACATGGTGGCGGCGCCCGTCGTCGACGAGAGCGGTTCGCTGCTCGGCGCGGTCACCGTGGACGACGTCCTCGACCACATGCTGCCGGAGGACTGGCGCGAGCAGGAGTTCCACCTGGCCGACGCGGAGGTGGACCATGGCGCCCGCTGAGCGCGAGCGGGACGGCCGCCCCGAGGGCGCGCGGGCGCCGCGCTTCCGGCTCGACGTGCCGCGCCCCCCGCGCCGCAAGCTGCTGCCCGACTACGACCCGGAGGCCTTCGGGCGGCTCTCGGAACGGATCGCCCGCTTCCTGGGGACGGGCCGGTTCATCGTCTGGATGACGGTGATCATCATCGCGTGGGTGGTGTGGAACGTCTCCGCGCCGAGCAGCCTGCGCTTCGACCAATACCCGTTCATCTTCCTGACCCTGATGCTCTCGCTCCAGGCCTCGTACGCCGCTCCGCTCATCCTGCTCGCGCAGAACCGGCAGGACGACCGGGACAAGGTCAACCTCGAACAGGACCGCAAGCAGAACGAGCGCTCCATCGCCGACACCGAGTACCTCAGCCGCGAGGTCGCCGCCCTGCGGATGGGCCTCGGAGAGGTCGCCACCCGCGACTGGATCCGCTCCGAGCTCCAGGACCTGCTCAAGGAGCTGGAGGACCAGCGGGTCACCTTCCCGGCCCGCTCCGCGTCCGACGCAGGTCACAGACGTGACGTAGACGACCGCTGACAGGGCTTTCCGGACAAGGGTTACCGCGCCGTACTATCGGCGTATGGCTACGGAAGACGCGGTGCGCGAAGCACTGGCGACGGTGAACGACCCCGAGATCCAGCGACCCATCACCGAGCTGGGGATGGTCAAATCGGTGGAGATCGGCGCGGATGGCACGGTCGCGGTCACCGTGTACCTCACCGTCTCCGGCTGCCCCATGCGCGAGACCATCACGAAGAACGTGACCGACGCGGTCGCTGCCGTCGAGGGCGTCACGCGCGTCGACGTCACGCTGGACGTGATGGGCGACGAGCAGCGCAAGGAGCTCGCCGCGGCGCTGCGCGGCGGCACGGCCGAGCGTGAGGTGCCCTTCGCCAAGCCCGGCTCACTGACCCGGGTGTACGCGGTGGCGTCCGGCAAGGGCGGCGTCGGCAAGTCCTCGGTGACGGTGAACCTCGCGGCCGCGATGGCCGCCGACGGCCTGAAGGTCGGCGTCGTGGACGCCGACATCTACGGCCACAGCGTGCCGCGCATGCTGGGCGCCGAGGGACGTCCCACCCAGGTCGAGAACATGATCATGCCGCCGTCCGCGAACGGCGTGAAGGTCATCTCGATCGGCATGTTCACCCCGGGCAACGCGCCGGTCGTGTGGCGCGGCCCGATGCTGCACCGCGCGCTCCAGCAGTTCCTCGCCGACGTCTTCTGGGGCGACCTGGACGTCCTGCTCCTCGACCTGCCGCCGGGCACGGGCGACATCGCGATCTCCGTCGCTCAGCTCGTCCCGAACGCGGAGATCCTCGTCGTCACGACGCCTCAGCAGGCGGCGGCCGAGGTCGCCGAGCGCGCCGGCTCCATCGCCGTCCAGACCCACCAGAAGATCGTCGGCGTCGTCGAGAACATGGCGGGCCTGCCCTGCCCGCACTGCGACGAGATGGTCGACGTGTTCGGCACGGGCGGCGGCGAGCGCGTCGCCGAGGGCCTCACGAGGACGACCGGGGCGAACGTGCCGGTGCTCGGCTCCATCCCGATCGACGTCCGGCTGCGCGAGGGCGGCGACGAGGGCAAGCCGGTGGTCCTCTCCGACCCCGACTCCCCCGCGGGCTCGGCCCTGCGCGCCATCGCCGGCAAGCTGGGCGGCCGCCAGCGCGGCCTGTCGGGCATGTCGCTGGGAATCACCCCGCGCAACAAGTTCTGACCCTCAGGGATCACGCCGATGGGGCACGGTCATCGCGACCGTGCCCCATCGGCGTATCCGGAACCCTCTACGCCTCGTAGGCGCCGATGTCCTTGATCATCGAGAAGCCCAGACCGTACGCACTCATGCCGCGCCCGTACGCCCCCAGGTGCACGCCCTCCTGCGTCGACCCGGCGAGGACCCAGCCGAACTCCGACTCCCGGTAGTGGAACGGCGTCGGGACGCCGTCCACCGGCAGGGACAGCATCGTCCAGTCCGCGCCCTCGAGATCGTCCGCGAGGACCCACGCCGTCTCGGTCTGCTGGTCCAGCCAGTCGTCGCGCAGGGTGTGGTCCATCTGCCCCGGCCACGTGACGTTGAGCAGGCCGACCCCGGCGAGCCAGGCCGCCGAGGAGACCGAGGTCGCCTCCAGGACACCCGTGCCGTCGGCGCTGCGCCGGACGGGGCTGGCCGCCACGGTCACGACGACCGCGAACCGCTCCTTGTCCTCCGTGCCCTCGCTCCGCAAGGTGGGCTCGTCGCCGTGCCCGATGGAACCGTGCTCCACGGCGCCCTCCGCCGAGGTGCCGACCTGCATCAGCCGCCGCGGCCCCGTGTATGCCTCGTCGAGGCCGTACCAGGGGAAGGGCGCCAGCAGGTAGCCGTCGACCGTGCGCCGGGCCGTCAGGACCTCGGGGGTCCCTTCCGCCGCGGGCGCCTGCGCGCCTACCCGACTCGTCGTCTCCATGTACCCGGCCGCCTCCTCGCTCAGTCGGACCGCGGCGGCCCACCCCCCTCGGGCGTCTCGCCACCGATCCGCGCAACAACAAGGCAGGATGCCACACCCGGGTACACGACCCCGGGTTACGGCAGGTGCGCGGGGCGGGTCGCCGGGGCGCGGTGCAGCGAGCCGGAACGCCTCAGGTCGCGTCGGCGTCGTACGGCGGGTGGTCGTCCGCCGCCGGCTTCTCCGGCTTCTTCTGCATGTCGATCTTGGCGGGAGCCGAACCGGACGACGCGGCGACGGCCCCGGAGCCGGACGGTGCCTCGTCCGCGCTCTGCACCGCCTCCGTGACCTCGGCCATCTCCTTCTTCAGGTCGAAGCCGTTGCGGATCTCCTTGAGCCCGAGTTCGTCGTTGTCCAGCTGCTTGCGGATGAACGTCTTCGGGTTGAGGTCCTCGAAATCGAAGTCCTTGAACTCCGGGCCCAGTTCCTCGCGGATGTCCCGCTTGGCGCTGTCCGAGAACTCGCGGATCTTACGGATCGTGCGCGTCACGTCCTGGATGACCTTCGGCAGCTTGTCCGGGCCGAAGACGAGCACCGCGAGGACGACGAGCGTCAGCAGCTCGAGTGGGCCTATGTCGTTGAACACCTTGCGCTCCTAGCGTGTCCTCAGGCCCGCAGCTGGTCTCCGTGGCAGGTCTTCCGGGTTCCGGACCGGGTCCACGGTACCCGGCGTTGCTGTCCGTCCGGTAGCCACTGGGCTACGTCTGGGCTCAGCCGTCGCACAAGCGCTTGCCGCCGGTCGTCCCACCAAGGTCCCGCCCCGGCCCCCTCGGGGCGGGGCGGGACCGCGGCGGGACGCTGTCGCGCACCGCCGGTCGCACGGTCAGCTGCCGTCCGCCGAGCCCAGGACGAGGGTGACCTCGCGCTCCTTGCCGTCCCGTTCCACGGTCAGGGCCAGGTGGTCCTCGGGCCGGTGGGACCGGATCTTGACGATGAGTTCCTCGGCGGAGTGGACACGCGCCCCGTCCACCGCGGTGACGACGTCGCCGCCCTCGATCCCGGCCTTGGCACCGGGACCGCCCGGATTCACCGGCGAACCGCCGTTGTTGCCCTTCGTCGCGACACGGGCTCCATCACCCGCGTAGTCCATGTCGAGCGTGACGCCGATCACAGGGTGGGTAGCGCGGCCCGTGTTGATCAGCTCCTCGGCGACGCGCTTGCCCTGGTTGATGGGGATGGCGAAACCGAGGCCGATCGAGCCTGCCTGGCCGCCCTCCAGGCCCGAGCCGCTGTCGGCAGACCGGATGGCGCTGTTGATCCCGATGACGCGGCCCTGCGCATCGACCAGCGGGCCGCCCGAGTTGCCCGGGTTGATGGGCGCGTCGGTCTGGAGCGCGTCGACGTAGCTGACGTCGCTGCCGTCGCCCTTCTCGCCGCCGGCCGTGATGGGCCGCTCCTTGGCGCTGATGATCCCGGAGGTCACCGTGTTGGCCAGGTCGAAGGGCGCGCCTATGGCCACGACGGGGTCTCCGACTTGGACGTTCTCCGAGTTGCCGAGGGCGAGGGGCTTGAGCCCGCGTACGCCGGTGACCTTGACGACGGCGAGGTCGTAGCCGGAGTCGCGGCCGATCACCTCGGCCTTGGCGGTCTCACCTCCGCTGAAGGTGACCGATATGTCGCCGCTGCTGCCGGCCGGTTCGACCACGTGGTTGTTGGTGAGGATGTGGCCCTGGGAGTCGAGGACGAAGCCGGTGCCGGTGTCCTGGGCGTCGGAACCGCTGACGTGGATCGTGACGACGCCGGGCAGGGCCCGGGCCGCGATACCGGCGATGCTGCCGGGGTCGCGCTTCACGGACTCGGCGCCGGCCTGCGGCAGTTCCACGTCGGCGGACGAGCCGTCGCGCTCCAGATACGTGCCGACGAGGCCGCCGATCCCGCCCGCGACGAGCGCGACCACGGCGGTCCAGGCAACGAGCAGGCGCCGCCCCCTCTTGGTCCCGCGCCGCTGCTCGCCCGCGGGCGCGGGCGCGTTCCAGGGGTCGTACCGCTGCCAGGGCCCTCCGGGCGGGGGCGGGTTGAAGCCGGGTCCGCCCGGTGCCGTCCCGGGCCCCGCCGAGCCGCCCGCGAGCGGCGGGGCCGCGTGGTGGGCCTGCTGTTCGACGGGCACCGGTGCCTGATCCGCCGGGTGCGGGGCGTACGGGGCGGCGTGGGTCATCGGTCCGCCGGCGTACGGCGGCGGGGTGCCGTGCTCCGGCGGCATGGCCGTGCCGTGGGCCGGGGACGGCATGGCCGTGCCCTGCGCGGGCGTGGCGGCGGCCGGATGCTGGACCGGCGGCGCGGGCGCCCAGGGCCCGGGCTCACCGTAAGGCGGCGTGCCGTAGGGGTCCGGCGCATGCAGAGGGCGCGGCCGCGTCTGCTGCACGGATCCCTGATCAACCGTCACGACTTCACCGGGTGCCCCAGCGGATCCCTCGGCGACAAGGGCACCGGCATCCTGCGCAGATGCGGCCCCGCCCACCACGGCACCAGCCACCTGCTCCGGTTCAGCTCCGCCCGCCACGGCACCGGCCGCCTGCGCGGGACCACCGGGAGGTTCAGTCGTCACCACATCGGCAACGGCGGAGCTGTCACGGGAACGCTCATCGGCGCCCGTGCCCGCAACCGACGCCCCGTCAGCCGCGCCCTCACCGTTCCCGGCGAGGAGCTCTGCGGCGTCGGGCACGTCTCCTGAGGCCGGCACCACGGGCGCGGGCGCCGGCTCGGCCAGCTCGAAGTCCCCGTCGTCGCGCGGAGCGCCCCCGGTCGGCCGGGGGCGGCTCCACCACTTCGCCTTCGTGGGCTTCCCCTCGTCCATGTTCCGCCGCTCTCCCCACACCTGGCCCGCGGCAACGACCCGCGGGCAGCCACACGGCGATCGCCCCAGTCGGACCGCCCCTCCGCGCCGCACCCCGGGATCGCCCGGCGGGCGCGGCCGCTCACCATGGATTCAACCAGGTTCGCGGACCGGCGCGCAGAGGGCAGGGTCAGCGGGCGGAGGCCGTGGGCGTGCCGGAGGACGACGCCGCGGGGGCCGCCGCGAGACTTGACCCAGGGCTGGACTCCGGGCCCGGCCCAGGGCTTTCGAAAGCGGTGCCGACGCCGGACCGGGGCACGGCGGGGACGGATGCGACGGGACGTATCAGTGGAGACAGCGTCCGCGGCCCGCTGAGGAGCGGGGCCGCGAGCGGGTAGACGGCGCTCTGCGCACCCGGCTGCGTGGCCATGCCGGACAGCAGGGGGGCGCCCGACTCGGTGGCGGCGACCGGCGCGTTCAGCGCGCCGCCCGCCCGCTGTCCGAGCATCGGTGACAGGTTCCGGCGGCGCTGCGACTCGGCCGCTGCGGCCACGCCGGCGCTCTGGGTGCGCAGCGGTGTCGCGTTGCTGCCCGAACCGCCGCCCCGGACGTCACCGCCCGAGTCGGCGGGAACGCCGGTGGAGACGCCGCCGAGCGCGATCGCGGCCAACGACACCGCACCGGCGGCGGCGAACGCGAAACGGCGCCCGCGCGAGGCCGCGCGGTCGCTGTCACCGCGGCCGACCTCATGGATGCGGAAGCCGCGCTCCGCGGCCGGGGCACTGGCGAGCAGTGCGTTGTGGCGGCCGGCCGGGGCGTAGCCGAAGGGTTCGGGGTCTACTCCGAAGACTCCGTTCCCGAAGCCTCTGCCGCCGAGTCCTCCCCCGCCGAACGGGGTGCCGCCGCCGTGTGAGTCGTCACCTCCTCCGGGGAGCCCCTGGAGGCGTGCCAGGAAACTCTCGCTGGGGGGCGGCGGTGCCGCCTCGGCGAAGACACTCTTCAGCCGCCGCTGCGCGTCGGCCTCGGCCTTGCACTTCGGACAGGTGGCCAGATGGGCGAGTCCCCGCTCGCGGGCGTCATGTCCCAGCTCGCCGTCGACGAGGGCGGCGAGCCGGTCTCCCAGATGATGCTCGGAGAGCAGCCGCTCGGCGGGGTCCGGACGTGATCCACTCACGCGGTCGCGCCCCCTCCTCCAAGCGCGGGAACGCCCGTGGTCGCGAGCGAGCGACGCTCGGCGCGGGCCTCCGGCGACCGGTGCTGCAGGGCCTTGCGCAGCTGTGAGCGACCGCGGTGGATCCGGCTGCGGACCGTGCCGAGCTTGACGCCCAGGGTCGCGGCGATCTCCTCGTACGAGAGGCCCTCGATGTCGCACAGGACGACGGCCGCGCGGAACTCGGGCGCGAGGGTGTCCAGCGCCTGCTGGACGTCCGCGTCGAAATGCGTGTCGTGGAAGACCTGCTGCGGCGACGGCTCGCGGCTCGGCAGGCGCTCGGCCGCGTCGTCGCCGAGGGCGTCGAAGCGGATGCGCTGCTTGCGGCGCACCATGTCGAGGAAGAGGTTCGTGGTGATGCGGTGCAGCCAGCCCTCGAAGGTGCCGGGCGTGTACGTCGACAGCGAGCGGAAGACGCGGACGAAGACTTCCTGTGTGAGGTCCTCGGCGTCGTGCTGGTTACCCGTCAGGCGGTAGGCGAGGCGGTAGACCCGGCCGCTGTGCGTGCTGACGATCTCCTCCCAGGTCGGGGGAGTCCACGCCTGCGATTCCGCATCAGCGGCGAAGGTCGCGGTCTGCGCGGAGCGGGCGGCGTTGGAACGGTCAGCAGTGTTGGTCACGGATTTCGGCTCACCCGCCGACCTGAGAAAGCGCCGCAGCACTCCTCCCCGATCCACAGGCGCAGCCGCACCTCCCCTATCGGCTCTGGTGGTGTCCAGTGGAGCCCCTACCATAGCCACCTCGCCCGTTAGCTCCGGATAAGTGTTTTTACTGAGATTTGCCTGAGGGCGCCGGGCGCCTCGCCTGCGCTGATTGCTCTGTCGGTCCACCGGCCACCCCCGCGCTCTTCCCCACTCCGTTTTCCCCTGCCCCCTTAAACGCCCGGTCCCATCTGCGAGTTCCCGCCACCAACGGATACAGTCACGCGCAGGCAACCACGGGGACAGGAGAGGGCCATTACCGGCAACCGGCAGACGAGCTGGGCGTTCGCCGACGCCTTTGTCGCCGAGGACGACGCGCTGCGCTGGGCCCGGGACCGGGCCCGTGAGGCCGGCACCCGCCCGGTGTCACCCGGCGCGGGCGCCGCGCTGCGGATGCTCGCTGCCACCGTGGGCGCCAAGGCGGTGGCCGAGATCGGCACGGGAACCGGGGTGTCCGGAATCCACCTGCTGCACGGCATGCGGCCCGACGGCGTCCTGACCACGGTGGATCCGGAGCCGGAGCGGCAGCAGTTCGCCCGGCAGGCGTTCCGCGCCGCAGGATTCGCGAGCAATCGGGCGCGTTTCATCCCCGGACGTGCCCTCGACGTGCTGCCCCGGCTCGCTGACAGCGGGTACGACCTCGTCTTCTGCGACGGCGACCGCACCGAGTGCCTCGACTACCTCGCTGAATCGTTGCGCCTGTTGCGACCTGGCGGGCTCGTCTGTTTCGAGGGCGTCTTCGCCGACGGCCGGACGGTCGATTCGGGCCCCCAGCCGGTAGAGGTCCTGCGGATGCGGGAGCTGCTGCGGGCGGTGCGCGAGGCGCAGGATCTGGTGCCCTCGCTGCTCCCGGTCGGCGACGGGCTGCTCTGCGCCGTCAAGCGCTGACGCCGCGTACCGAGCCCCTTGGAAAAATGCTTCCGAACGCTATCTGACCTGCGGATATACGACTGCCCCGGTACCGCTGGCGGTACCGGGGCAGTCGACAGGTATGGTCGCTTCCGCGTCAGCCGACGACCTTCTTGAGGGCATCGCCGAGTGCATCGGCCTCGTCCGGAGTCAGCTCGACGACAAGCCGACCGCCGCCTTCGAGCGGAACGCGCATGACGATGCCCCGCCCCTCCTTGGTCACCTCGAGCGGGCCGTCGCCCGTCCGCGGCTTCATGGCCGCCATGCTCGTTCCCCTTCCTGAAACCAGCTCATCGCAGCCGACAACCCAGGTGTCACCGGCATCGAACACATTGCTTCTTGGCCATTATCCCGCATCGCGGGACCCGATGACCAACTTCGGTCCGCATCGCTTGCACAACGCGCTTGTGCAAAACCACTCAATTCGGCGATGTGGCTGCGATACTGCGCCTCCTTCACGACTCCCTCGGGACAAATTTCTTTGACGCAGGTCACATGCGCGGGCCCCGTCGAGGACCGTGATCTCCGTCATGCTGAGCACTGACGACGACCGAGCCGCATCAGTTGGAGGGAATCCATGGCCGACAGCGTTCTCTACGAGGTGAGCGACGGGCTCGCGACCATCACGCTCAATCGCCCCGAGGCGATGAACGCGATGAACACCGAGTCCAAGGTCGCCTTCCGGGACGCGGCGCAGGCGGCCGCGGCGGACGGTGCGGTACGGGCCGTGCTGCTCACCGCCGCCGGTGACCGGGCGTTCTGTGTGGGCCAGGACCTGAAGGAGCACGTGGGCTCCCTGATGGCCGACCGCGAGGCGGGCACGGGCAGCACCATGAACACCGTGCGCGAGCACTACAACCCGATCCTGCGGGCCCTGACGCAGATGCCCAAGCCCGTCGTGGCCGCGGTCAACGGTGTGGCCGCCGGGGCCGGTTTCGGCTTCGCGCTCGCCGCCGACTACCGGATCGTCTCGGACACGGCGGCCTTCAACACGTCCTTCGCGGGCGTCGCCCTGACCGCGGACTCGGGTGTCTCCTGGACACTGCCGCGCGTCGTGGGCCCCGGGCGCGCCGCCGACCTGCTGCTGTTCCCGCGCACGGTGAAGGCGCAGGAGGCGTACGAACTCGGGATCGCGAACCGGGTCGTGCCCGCCGCCGAACTGGCCGAGGAGGCACGGAAGCTGGCGCTTTCGCTGGCCGAGGGTCCGACGCTGGCGTACGCGGCGCTGAAGGAGTCCCTCGCCTTCGCGGCGGGTCACACCCTGGACGAGTCCCTCGACAAGGAGGACGAACTCCAGTCGAGGGCGGGCGCGTCGGAGGACCACGCCATCGCGGTCCAGGCGTTCATCGCCAAGGAGAAGCCCAAGTACCTGGGCCGGTAGGACGCGTGCGCGGCCCGCAGCGTGCCTGAGGCCCGCCCTCAGCGCTTGCGGGCCACGCAGTCCACCAGGTGGTCGTTGACCAGGCCGCAGGCCTGCATGAGCGCGTACGCCGTCGTCGGGCCGACGAAGCGCAGGCCGCGCTTCTTGAGCGCCTTGGACAGAGCCGTCGACTCGTCCGTGATCGCGGGGACGTCGCCGATGACGCGCGGCGCCGGGCGGGCGGCCGGGTCAGGGGCGTGCGACCAGATCAGGGTGTCCAGCTCGCCCTCGGGCCAGTCGGCGAGCACGCGCGCGTTGGCCAGCGTCGCGTCGATCTTGGCGCGGTTGCGGATGATGCCCTCGTCGGCGAGGAGCCGCTCGCGGTCGGTGTCCGTGAACGCGGCCACGTCGGAGATCTTGAACCCGGCGAACGCGGCGCGGAAGCCCTCGCGGCGACGCAGGATCGTGATCCAGGACAGGCCGGACTGGAACGCCTCCAGGGAGACCCGCTCGAACAGCGCGTCGTCGCCGTGGACGGGGCGGCCCCACTCCTCGTCGTGATACGTCACGTAGTCCTCGGTGGACAGGCCCCACGGGCAGCGCAGCGCCCCGTCCGGGCCCGGTACGGCGCCGCCTGCGATCTCGTCGCTCACTGGTGGTCCTCTCCGGGGTATCGGCCGAAACCGGGTCCCTGGGGTCGCAGCTGGGCCCGCGCCCCCGACAGGGCGGTCTCCAGGTCGGCGATGCGCTGGTCCCGCTCGGCGAGCTCGGCGCCGAGCCGTCCGAGGGCGTCGTCCACCTCCGCCATGCGGTAGCCACGCAGCGCGACGGGCAGGCGCAGGGCCTCCACGTCGGCGCGGCCGACCGGCCGGTCGTAGGGCAGCGGGTCGGCGAACTGCTCGGGCGGCGCCTCCGGGAGCGCCCCGCTCTCGCCGCCGCCGAGCACGGCGAGCGTCACCGCGCCGACGACCACGACGAGCGCGACGACCAGAAACAAGAACATGACCATCTTCGCTGTCCCCTGGCTCGGAGCCCGGATCCGGTCCCGATCCCGGTCCGGAAACTGTCAGGGTCCGATCGTGCCATGAGGGTGTGACAGTTAAGGTCGCAGGCGACCGGTCGACAGGTTTCACAGCTGCCACAAGGAGAGTCACAGGGGATGCTCAGGCTTGGCCCGCGCGAGTTCGGCGCACACGAGCCGGTGATCATGGCGATCGTCAACCGGACCCCTGACTCGTTCTACGACCAGGGCTCGACGTTCCACGACGAGCCCGCGCTCACCCGGGTCGAACAGGCCGTGGCGGAGGGCGCCGCGATCATCGACATCGGCGGGGTCAAGGCGGGCCCCGGCGACGAGGTGAGCGCGCAGGAGGAGGCGCGCCGCACGGTCGGCTTCGTGGCCGAGGTGCGCCGCCGCTTCCCGGACGTCGTCATCAGCGTCGACACCTGGCGGCACGACGTGGGCGAGGCGGTCTGCGAGGCCGGCGCCGATGTCCTGAACGACGCATGGGGCGGCGTCGACCCCAAGCTGGCGGAGGTCGCGGCACGTTACGGGAAGGGCCTGGTCTGCACGCACGCGGGCGGCGCCGAGCCGCGTACGCGCCCGCACCGGGTCGCCTACGACGACGTGATGGCGGACATCCTCGACGTGACGGTGGGGCTCGCCGAGCGGGCCGTGGCGCTGGGGGTGCCGCGCGAGTCGGTGCTCATCGACCCGGGGCACGACTTCGGCAAGAACACCCGGCACAGCCTGGAGGCGACGCGCAGGCTGGGCGAGATGGTGGAGACGGGCTGGCCGGTCCTGGTGTCCCTGTCGAACAAGGACTTCGTCGGCGAGACGCTCGACAGGCCGGTCAAGGAGCGCGTGATCGGGACCCTGGCGACGACGGCGGTGTCGGCGTGGCTGGGCGCTCAGGTGTACCGGGTCCACGAGGTGGCCGAGACCAGGCAGGTGCTCGACATGGTGGCCACCATCGCCGGCCACCGGCCCCCGGCGGTCGCCCGCCGAGGGCTCGCGTAGGCGCCTGTCCTCAGGGCCTTACTTGCCGACTTCCTTGGTCACGAGGGAGATCGCCTCTTCCACGTCGTCCGTGACGTGGAACAGGAGCAGGTCGGCCTCGGAGGCCTTGCCCTGGGCGATGACGGTGTTCTTCAGCCAGTCGACCAGGCCGCTCCAGTACTGCGTTCCGAAGAGGACGATCGGGAAGCGCGTGACCTTCGTGGTCTGGACGAGAGTGAGTGCCTCGAACAGCTCGTCCAGGGTGCCGAGGCCGCCCGGCAGGACCACGAAGCCCTGTGCGTACTTCACGAACATCGTCTTGCGGACGAAGAAGTAGCGGAAGTTCAGGCCGAGGTCGACGTACTGGTTGAGGCCCTGTTCGAAGGGCAGCTCGATGCCGAGGCCCACGGAGATGCCCTTGGCCTCGACGGCGCCCTGGTTCGCGGCCTGCATCGCGCCGGGGCCGCCGCCCGTGATGACCGCGAACCCGGCCTCGACGAGCGCCTTGCCGATGGCGACTCCGGCCGCGTACTCCGGCGAGTCCGTCTGCGTACGGGCCGAGCCGAACACGCTGATGGCGGGCGGGAGTTCGGCGAGCGTGCCGAAACCCTCGATGAACTCCGACTGGATGCGCAGGACCCGCCAGGGGTCGGTGTGCACCCACTCGGAGGGACCTTCGGAGTCGAGGAGGCGCTGGTCGGTGGTGCCCGGCTGGACCTGGTCGCGGCGACGGATCACCGGGCCGAGCCGCTGCTCCTTGGGACGCTTCCTGCCCTCGGGGTTGCTCATTCGCTGCTCCCTCCACTGCGTACGTGCAGCAAGGGTAGGTCTACGCGGGTTACGCGCGGGGGACCTCGGAGTGTCAGGCCGTGAGCCAGGAGCGCAGGCGTTCCTCGGCGGCGAGGATCTTGCGGGTGTCCACGTGCTCGTCCCTCTTGTGGGCGAAGATCGGGTCGCCGGGGCCGTAGTTCACGGCGGGGACGCCGAGCGCGCTGAACCGGGAGACGTCCGTCCAGCCGAACTTGGGGCGGGCCTTGCCGCCGACGGCCGCCATGAAGGCGGCGGCGGCCGGGTGGTCGAGGCCGGGGCGCGCGCCGCCGGTGTGGTCGTCGACCACGTAGTCGTCGATGTCGCAGCCGGCGAAGAAGTCCCGGACGAAGGCCTCGGCCTCCTCGGGGCTGCGGTCGGGCGCGTAGCGGAAGTTGACGGTGACGGAGCAGGCGTCGGGGATGACGTTGGTGGCGACGCCGCCCTCGATGCGCACGGCGTTGAGGCCCTCGTGGAACCGGAGTCCGTCGACGACGGGCTTGCGGGGCTCGTACGCGGCGAGGCGTTCGAGGATGGGGGCGGCCTTGTGGACGGCGTTGGAGCCCATCCACGCGCGCGCGGAGTGCGCCCGCTCGCCCTTGGTCGTCAGGATGACGCGCAGGGTGCCCTGGCAGCCGCCCTCGACCTCGCCGTCGGTGCCCTCCAGGAGGATCGCGAAGTCGCCCTCCAGCCAGTCGGGGTGGGCCTCGGCCACATGTCCCAGACCGTTGAGGTGGGCGGCGACCTCTTCGTTGTCGTAGAAGACGAACGTGAGGTCGCGGTTGGGCTCGGTGACGGTCTGCGCGATGCGCAGCTGGACCGCGACGCCCGACTTCATGTCGCTGGTGCCGCAGCCCCACAGGACGCCGTCCTCGTCGAGGCGCGAGGGGACGTTGTCGGCGATCGGGACCGTGTCGATGTGCCCGGCGAGAATGACGCGCTCGGCGCGCCCCAGGTTCGTCCGCGCGACGATGTTGTTGCCGTACCGGTCGACCGTGAGGTGCGGCAGGGCGCGCAGGGCCGTCTCGATGGCGTCGGCGAGGGGCTTCTCCTGCCCGCTCGGCGACGCGAAGTCGACCAGCTGGGCGGTGAGCAGCGCGGCGTCCCGCGTGAGGTCAAGGGCGGTGAGGTCCATGGCGTCGACCCTAATGCCCGGCGGCCGCGGGCCCTGTCGGTGGCCTCCAGTACCTTTGACGCGTGCCTGAGCCCCCCACCCTCGTCCGGCGCGGCCGTCTCCTCCGTATCGGAGCGGCCGTCGTGGTGCTGCTCGCTGTCGCCGCGTATCTGGTGGTCCAGTACGTCTCGGGCGGCAGACCGGCCCCGCGCTGCACGGTCGTGTCGGGGAACGGCGACGGCGCGTCCTACGAGTTCACCTCCGAGCAGGCGGTGAACGCGGCGACGATCTCGGCCGTCGGCACCTCGCGCGGCATGCCCGAGCGCGCCGTCACGATCGCCCTCGCGACCGCGCTCCAGGAGTCGGGCCTGCGGAACATCCATCACGGCGACCGCGACTCGCTGGGCCTGTTCCAGCAGCGCCCGTCGGAGGGCTGGGGCACGCAGGCACAGATCATGGACCCGGTGTACGCGGCGGGGCGGTTCTACGAGCATCTGGACAAGATCCCGGGCTATTCGCGGCTGCCCCTGACCGTCGCCGCGCAACGGGTCCAGCGCAGCGGCTATCCGCAGGCGTACGCGAAGCACGAGCCGGACGCCACGCTGCTCGCCGCGGCGCTGACCGGCCGGGCGGGTGCGTCGCTGACCTGCGAGGGCCGGCCGAGCGGCACGGAGATCAGGAAGCCGGGCGATCCGGCGAAGGTGCGGGCGGCGCTGGTGCGTGACTTCGGGCGCGAGCTGTCGTCGGCGGCCGGCGCGGGCAGGCACGACGTGACCGTACCGGTGCCCGCCACGATGGACTCGGCCGAGGGCGGGGAGCAGCAGCGCGGCTGGGAGCTGGCGCACTGGGCGGTGGCCAACTCGTCGGCCCTGCACATCGAGCGGGTGTCCTACGCGGGCCGCGACTGGACCGCGGGCGACGCCGGCGGCACGTGGAGCGGGGCGGCGGCGCAGGCCGCGGCGGGGGCCGGCAAGGGCCTCCGAGAGGTCCGGATCGTCACCGCGCAGTAGTGCGGTTGATAGCTCGATCGGGCGATGTACGTCATCCGGGGGCGACGTCCCGCACGGTTCTTCGCAGACCCCGTGGGCATATGCGGAAATCCCTTGCGGGCAAAGGGACGTAGGCGCTTTACGACCTCGCGGAGTGCGTGCCGTTTGCCCGTTTTTCGCCGCAGATGATAATGCGACACATTGCCAACTCTTTACGTTACGGGAGCGAAACCTTCGCGACCTTCGAGCGGTAGTCACTGCGTCCGAGCGCCGGGCACCCGGCGCCTGACACCACCGTTCTCTCCCGTCTAAGGAGCATCAATGTCCCTCCCCCTGACCCGCCGGATCGCCCGTGCCGCGCTGCTGATCGCAGCGGGAGCGGCTCCCGTGGTCGGAGCGGCCGGATCCGCGAGCGCCGTAGACCTCCCGGCCACCCCGAACGTGGGCGGCCTCACCGCGCTCGACGGCGCGAACGTCGGCAACACCGTCGACGGCGCCGCCAAGAACGTCAGCGGCCTCGCCGGTGACGCGGGCAGCAAGGCCGTGAAGAAGGCCGTGCCGACCGCGGGCAAGGCCGTGGGCCGGAGCGCCAAGACGGTCACCCCCGCCGCCCAGAAGGCGGCCGGTGACGTCGCGGGCAGCGCCGGTGACGTGGTCGGCAAGACCACGGGCGCGGCCACCCACAGCGGCATCCCGACCGACTCCCTCGGCAGCGGCCTGCCCACCGGCGCTCTCCCCGCCACGGGCGAGCTGCCGACGCAGGGCCTGCCGCTCGGCTGAGCATCCGGCAGGCAGCAAGAGTGAAAGGGGGCGGGGAGCCTGTGACGACAGGCTCCCCGCCCCCTTCGCTGTGCCGTGAGCAGTGACTCGGACACCCAGCTCAGCCGCCCTGACTCAGACGCCGTGGCTCAGGCGCCCTGACTCAGGCGCTCGACCGCCGCGGCCACGCGCTCGTCGCTCGCCGTCAGCGCCACGCGGACGAACCGGTCGCCCGCGGGACCGTAGAAGTCGCCGGGCGCGACCAGGATCCCCAGCTCCGCCAGATGCGCCACGGTGTCCCAGCAGGACTCGTCGCGCGTGGCCCACAGGTAGAGGCTCGCCTCGCTGTGCTCGATACGGAAGCCGTGCTCGACCAGGGCGTCGCGCAGGGCCGCGCGGCGGGCCGCGTAGCGCCCGCGCTGCTCCTGTACGTGCTCGTCGTCGCCGAGCGCCGCGACGACGGCTGCCTGCGTCGGGGCGGACGTCATCATGCCGCCGTGCTTGCGGATCTGGAGCAGGTCGCCGAGGACGGCGGCGTCACCGGCCAGGAAGGCGGCCCGGTAGCCGGCGAGGTTCGACCGCTTCGAGAGCGAGTGGACCGACACGATCCCCTCGTACGAGCCGCCGCAGACGTCCGGGTGCAGGACCGATACCGGGTCTGCCTCCCAGCCCAGCTCGATGTAGCACTCGTCGGAGAAGATGAGGATGCCGTGCTCGCGTGCCCAGGCGACGATCCGGGTCAGTTCGTCCTTGGACAGGACGCGACCGGTCGGGTTCGAGGGCGAGTTGAGCCACAGGAGCTTGATCCCGGTCGGGTCGAGCTCCGTGGGGTCGTCGTACGCGACGTGGTCCGCGCGGGCGAGGCGGGCGCCGACCTCGTACGTCGGGTAGGCCAGGCGCGGGTAGGCGACCTTGTCTCCGGGGCCGAGGCCCAGCTGCGTCGGGAGCCAGGCCACGAGCTCCTTGGAGCCGACGATCGGCAGGACGTTGTGGTGGGTGAACCCGCGCGCGCCGAGGCGCCGCTCGCTCCAGCCCACGAGGGCGTCCCGCAGCTCGGGCGTGCCCCACACCGTGGGATAGCCCGGCGAGTCCGCGGCCGCGATCAGCGCTTTCTGGATCAGCTCGGGCACCGGGTCGACCGGTGTGCCGACGGAGAGGTCGACGATCCCGCCCTCATGGGCGGCGGCCGTCTTCTTGTACGGCTCGAGCTTGTCCCAGGGGAACGTGGGAAGGCGGTCGGAGACTGCGGACACCTGGCTCACTTCTTTCGTACATGCTGCGCACTTGGGCAAACGCCTCGGTCCCGTACGGCGGGCGTGCCGTACGGGACCGGGGCGGCGCGATATGCGGCCCGCTTACTGGTTCTGCGGCGGAAGCGCGGCGATGAAGGCGTGGTCGCGCTCGATCAGGCCGAGCTTGCTGGCGCCGCCGGGCGAACCGAGCTCGTCGAAGAACTCGACGTTCGCCTTGTAGTAGTCCTTCCACTCTTCGGGAGTGTCGTCCTCGTAGAAGATCGCCTCGACCGGGCAGACCGGCTCACAGGCTCCACAGTCGACGCATTCGTCCGGGTGGATGTACAAGGACCGGGAGCCCTCGTAGATGCAGTCGACCGGGCACTCCTCGATGCACGCCTTGTCCTTCACGTCGACACAAGGCTGCGCGATGACGTAGGTCACGCTGTCGTTCCTCCTCGATAGGGCGCGGCGGGCCGATCTGCGGCTCCGTCCGCGTGGCGCGCGGGAGCGCGGCGTCGTCGATGCCCGCACCTAGTATCTCCGTTCCTGGGCATGATCCGAACAGGAGGGGTGGACGGAGCTGTGGAATTCACTGCGGGCGGACGGCTCGAGGTTCGCTTGACGGCCTCTGACGTGGGAAAACGTGTGTCTGTGCGGCGGCTGACCGAGGGCGGCTCGCAGGGTGGGAAGTTCACCGACACGGTCGGAGTTCTCACATCGTGGAACGCGGGTGTGCTGCTCATCACAAAGCGGGGTGGCGAGCAGGTCCGGATTCCGGAATCGTCACTGGTCGCGGGGAAGGTCGTGCCGGCCGCGCCCGCCCGGCGCCGGGGGCCCGCCGCGTCGTACGAGGAGCTGGCGCGGGTGGCCGCGCGCGCGTGGCAGCCGGTGGAGAGCGAGCGGCTCGGCGACTGGGAGCTGCGGGCCGCCTCCGGGTTCACCCGGCGGGCCAATTCGGTGCTGCCACTGGGTGATCCGGGGCTCCCCCTCGACGAGGCGCTCTCCCGTGTCCGTGCCTGGTACGAGCGGCGCGGACTGCCCGCGTACATCCAGACCGCGACCGGCGCCGAGGGCACGCAGGAGCTGCTGTGCGCGGAGCTGGAGGCGCGGGCGTGGGTGCGTGAGGTCAGCGCGGAGATGTGGGTCGGCGGGCTCGCGCCGGTCGCGGACGGCGTGGACCTGGGCGCCGGGGTCGAGCTGACGCGGGAGCCGGGCGAGGCGTGGCTCGGCCGGTACCAGCGCAAGGGCGCGAGCGAGGTGGCCCTGAAGGTGCTGACCGCCGGGCCTTCCGTGTGGTTCGCGACCGTGCCGGGCGAGGGCGGGGAGCCCGACGCGATCGGGCGGTGCGTCGTGGACGGGCGGTGGGCCGGTTTCGCGGCGGTCGAGGTGGCTCCGTCACGGCGGCGCCAGGGCCTGGCGTCCGCCGTGATGACGGCGCTCTCGCGGCGCGCACTGGAGGAGGGCGCGTCGGCGGCCTGGCTCCAGGTGGAGGCGGACAACGGGGGGGCTCAGGCGCTGTACGGGCGGCTGGGATTCGCCGCGCACCACGCGTACCACCACTACCGCGCACCGGAACCGCACCCGGACCCGGACCGGGACCCGAACCCGGCCGGACACTGAGCGAGGCACGTATGTCCCCCCACATCTCACCCCGCTCCGAGGAGCTGCGCCGGCGGTTCGCCGAGGAGGCGCGGGCGGAGCGGCCCGATCTGTCGCAGCTGTGCCTGCTGGTGGCCGCCGAGGCGGACGGCTCGCTCGACGAGGCCGGTATGGACGCGGTCCAGATGGACCTCGACCGGCTCGCCGGGCAGGTGCCGTTCCGGCCCGGCGGGCCGCTGGCGTGGGCGACGGCGCTGGCCGAGCTGCTGGGTGCCCGCTGTGGTTTCCGTGGCACGCCGGGCGACTACGAGCGTCTGGAGTCGTCGCTCCTGCACGAGGTGGTGCGGCGCAGGCGGGGCCTGCCGATCCTGTTGTCGGTGGTGTGGATGGAGGTCGCGCGGCGGGCGGGGGCGCCGGTGTACGGGGTGGCGCTGCCGGGGCACTTCGTGGTCGGCTTCGGGCCCGCGCAGGATCAGGTGCTCGCCGACCCGTTCGACGGGGGCCGGGTGCTGACCGGCGCGGACGCGGAGCTGCTCGTGGCCGGTGCGACGGGGGCGCCGCTGAACGCGGCGATGCTGCAACCGGCCGATCCGCTGGATGTCGTGCTGCGGATCCTGAACAACATCGGCGCGTGGGCGGCCGCGCGGCCGGAGCGGTCGGACGTGGCGCTGTGGGCGGTCGAGCTGTCGCTGCTGCTGCCCGCGCACCCGGCCCGGCTGCGCTACGAGCGGGCCCAACTCCTCGTCCGCAGCGGGGACTTCCTCGCGGGGGCGGCGGAGCTGGACGCGTACGCGGATGTGGTGGGCGCCGTGGACGCCACCGCCGCCAAAACGGTGCGCGCGCAGGCGCGGGCGGCCCGGGCGATGCTCAACTGACCGGCTACAGCCAGCCCTTCTCGCGGGCGATCCGTACCGCCTCCGCCCTGTTGCGCACGGCGAGCTTCTGGATGGCCGTCGAGAGGTAGTTGCGGACCGTGCCCTGCGACAGGTGCAGGGCCGCCGCCAGCTCGGCGTTGGTCGAGCCGTCGGCCGCCGCGCGCAGGATCTCGCGTTCGCGGTCGGTCAGCGGGTTGGCGCCCCCGGCGAGCGCGGCGGCCGCGAGGGTGGGGTCGATGACACGCTCGCCGGCGAGCACCTTGCGTACGGCTTCGGCGAGTTGGGCCGCGGGGGCGTCCTTGACGAGGAACGCATGGGCGCCGGACTCCATCGCCGTACGGAGATAGCCGGGGCGGCCGAACGTGGTGAGGACGACGACCTTGAGGGCGGGCAGGTGCTCGCTGAGCTGGGCGGCGGCCTCGATGCCGGTCATGCCGGGCATCTCGATGTCCAGGAGCGCCACGTCGGGGGCGTGTGCGCGGGCCGCCTCCAGCACCTCGTCGCCGCGCGCCACCTGGGCGACGACCTCGATGTCGGGTTCGAGGCCGAGGAGCGCCGCGAGGGCCTCCCGCACCATCGACTGGTCCTCCGCGAGCAGGACCTTGATCTGAGCGCTCATGCGGCGGATCCTACGGAGCCGACGGGCACCCGGGCCACCAGCAGGAACCCGCGGTCCCGTACGGGCGCCGCCTCCAGGGTGCCGCCGACGCCCTCCACGCGTTCGCGCAGGCCCGTCAGGCCGTTGCCGGGTACGCCGCTGCCGCCCGCCGCGGCGCCGGCCCCGTCGTCCTCCACCCTGAGCTCCATGACGGGGCCGTCCAGGGTCTGGCGGCGGGCGATGCCGACCGTGCAGCGGTGGGCGCCGCTGTGCCGTACGGCGTTGGTGACGGCCTCGCGCAGGGTCCAGGCGAGGGCGGCCTCCTGTTCGGCGGGCAGGTCGTCGGGCGCGTCCGCGGGGACCTCGGCCTCGATGCCGGCGGCGGCCAGCGCGGCGCGCGCTCCGGCCAGTTCGGCGCCGAGGCGGGCGCGCCGGTAGCCGGTGACGGCCTCCCGGACGTCGACGAGTGCCTGGCGGCTGACCTGCTCGATGTCGGCGACCTGCTGGGCCGCCTTCTCGGGGTGCTCGGGGAGCATGCGCCCGGCGAGCTCGCTCTTGAGCGTGATCAGGGAGAGCGAGTGGCCGAGGAGGTCGTGCAGGTCCCGGGCGAGGCGCAGGCGCTCCTCGTTGGCCGCGAGCTGGGCGACGGTGGCGCGCGCCCTGCGCAGTTCGACGGTCGTGCGCACGAGCTGCCGTACGCCCGTCATCGCGAAGCCGCCGAGGAGGGCGGGGACGACCAGGCCGAGGTCCCAGCCGCGGCCGAGCGGGACCCCGAGGAGGACCATCGCGGCCGTGACCGCGACGATCGTCCAGCGGGCGTA
Source organism: Streptomyces sp. NBC_00569 (assembly GCF_036345255.1). Classification (NCBI taxonomy): domain Bacteria; kingdom Bacillati; phylum Actinomycetota; class Actinomycetes; order Kitasatosporales; family Streptomycetaceae; genus Streptomyces; species Streptomyces sp. NBC_00569. The sequence goes on from NZ_CP107783.1 coordinate 4,125,450, forward strand.
CCGCATGGGCAGCACCGCCCCGCAGGACACGGAGACGTACACGAACAGGACGAGCCAGGGGGCGCCGAGCGTGAGGGACATGACGACGGCGACCGCGGCGAGTGCCCCGAGGATCGCGGCCAGCCGCCCCAGGCGCATGGCGCGGGCCGTGTGGCGGAAGACGAGCGCCAGGTAGACACCGATGAAGGCGACCAGGCCGAGCCAGCCGAGCGCGGTGGCCCAGGCCGTGTGGCCGCCGTTGACGAGGTCGTCGATCGGATCCGCCATGAAGACCAGCCAGATGCCGATCCACAGCAGCTTGCGCAGGGCCTCACGGTGGTTGCGGGGCGGCTGCCCCATGCCGGTGAGCCTGATCTCGTCCGACGTCATGGCGTTCACGCCTTCAGGGTGTCCTTCCGGTACAGCCAGGCCGCGCCGCCGGCGAAGACCAGGAAGTAGGCGACGATCAGCGTGACGTCCTTGCCGTGCGGGGCGTTGCCCAGCTCGATGGCCTGGCCGAGGGCAGCGTACGCGTGTGTGGGCAGCCAGGACGCGATGTCGCTGAGCCACTGCGGGAAGCCGGTCGAGGGGAACCACAGGCCGCCCAGGATCGACAGGCCGAAGTAGACGATCATCGTGATGGGGCGGACGGCGTCGCCGGTCGCGAGGTAGCCGATGGCGACGCCGAGCGCGGCGAAGCACAGGCTGCCGGCCCAGATCGCGACGACGAGGGCGAGCCACTGCCAGGCGTCGAGCCGTACGCCCTTGGTGACGGCCGCCACGACGAAGACGACGACGATGGACGGCAGGCTGACCACGGCGGCGCCGGCGGTCTTGGCGAGGACGTAGCCGCGCCCGGGGAGCGTCGTCAGGCGCAGCTGGCGCACCCAGCCGCTCTCGCGCTCCTTGGCGATGCGCTCGCTGTTGCCCATGAGGACGGCCGTCAGGGCGCCGAAGGACGCCATCGACACCATCATGAACGCGGCGAGGTTCAGGCCGGTGCCGTCGACCATGGTCGAGCTGTCGGAGCTGCCCGCGATGAGCAGGAACAGGACCGACGGGTAGACGACGGAGAAGAACAGGAACTTCTTGTTGCGCAGGGCTCGGGTGATCTCGAGCTTGATCAGGCTGTTCATGACGTCCTGGCCTCCTCGGCCGTGGTGATGGCTACGAAGGCCTGCTCCAGGCCGAGGCCCGCGACCTCCAGGTTGCGGGGGTAGACACCGAGTCCGTACAGGGCGTGCACGGTGGCGTCGGCGTCGCTCGACTGGAGGCGGACGGTGCGGCCCGACACGTCGAGGGTGGTGAGGAACGGCAGGGCGCGCAGGGCCTGTTCGTCGATGTAGCCCTCCAGGTCGAAGGCGACCTTGCGGGCACCCGCCCTGGCCTTGATCTCGGCGGCGGTGCCGTCGGCGAGGAGGCGGCCGCGGTGCAGGACGAGGACGCGGTCGGCGATCGCGTCGGCCTCCTCCAGGTAGTGCGTGGCGAAGAGGACCGTGCGGCCCTGGTCGGCCTGTTCGCGCATCGTGGCCCAGAACGCCTGGCGGGCCGAGACGTCCATGCCGGTGGTCGGCTCGTCGAGCACGATGAGGTCGTTGGCCCCGGCGGTGGCGAGGGCGAAGCGCACGCGCTGCTCCTGGCCGCCGGAGAGCTTGTTGACCTTGCGGTCGGCGATCTGCGCGATGCCCGCCCGGGACATCACCTCGCCCGGCTTGTACGGCTTGGGGTGCAGGGCGCAGGCGAGCTTCACGAGCTCGGCCACGGTGACCTCGTCCATCAGGCCGCCGCTCTGCAGCATGGCGCCGACGCGGCCCTGGACGATCGCGTCGCGGGGGCTGGTGCCGAAGACACGGACGGTGCCGGTGTCGGCCGGGCGCAGGCCGAGGAGGAGGTCGAGGGTGGTCGACTTGCCCGCGCCGTTCGGGCCGAGGAGGGCGACGGTCTCGCCCGGGTGCAGATCGAGGGTGAGCCCGTCCACGGCCCTGACGTCCCCGTAGCTCTTGCTCACCCGCTCGAAGCTGACCACCCCGGTGGCCTGTGCTGTCGTTGTCATGGAACCCATGGTGGCGGGCGGGGTCGGGTGCCCGGCAGTGTCGGGAGGCCGGAGTCCGGGATGACAGATGTCATGTCCGCGGGCGGCAGCACGGCGGGCGGGCCCCCGTGAAGGGACCCGCCCGGTGTGTGACGTGCGTGCCGGTTATCCCGGGTTGGTCTCGATGACCCCGGTGCGCTCGGCGGGCGTCTTGCCCTTGAGGGCCTGCCGCATCACGCCGATGACGTCCTCGGGCGTCACCGGCGTCTTCTTGCCGGTGCCGCGCGTGATGAGGATGCCGTCGAACGTGTTGCCGTAGAGCTTCTTCAGGGCGTCCTTGTCGTAGTAGTCGACGAGCTTGCCGTCGATGGCCTTGACGCTGAGGATCTGCGGCAGTGACTTGGCGGGGCCGAACGGGATCTGTGCGTTGCCCGCCTTGATGACGACGTTCGCGGACATGGCCGGCTCCGCGAACTCCTTCATCATCCGGTCGACCTCGGCGTTCGGGACGGTCGGCTTGCGGGTCGTCGTCGCCATCGGCACGGGCCGCGAGGCGCCCGTCTCCACATGGGTGCGGTACGCCTCCTCCACGGACGAGGAGGACCGGGCGACGTCGATGCCCTTGCCCGTTTTGCCGTACACGGCGATGGCCTTGCCGGGGACGAACTTGATCGTGCCGTCGCCGGACTCGGCGCCGCCGGCGGCCCGATCGAGGGCGGCCTGCAGCTTCTCCTCGTCGACGGGCATGACCGGCTCCACGACGCGCTCGTTGCCGAACAGCGAGCCGATCACGGAGACCGGGTTGTAGTCGCTGCCCGCGGCCGCCGCCACCGTCGCCGTGCTGTCCAGGCTCAGACCCGCCTGGTCCGGCCTGAGCGGCACGGACTTGCCGTCGACCGAGAGCTGGAGCGGGTCGGTGGTGCGCTTGCCGAACGCGGTGTCGAGCTTGGCCGCGGCCTCGTCACGGGTGCCGCCGCCGATGTCGACGCCGAGCACGGTCGTGTTCTTGGGCACGTCCGAGTGGTTCATCAGCAGACCGGCGCCGTACGCGACACCCGCGAGGCCCACGACGCCCGCGCCGGCGAGGACGAGCTTGTTGCGGCCCTTCTTCTTGCGGGGCGCGGCCGGGGCGCTCTGGCCGACCGGGTCGGGGAGCTTCGGCGGGGTGTGCGGCAGCGGTCCTTCGGGACGCGGGCCGCCGGGGGCGAACGGCGCGTTCGGTCCACCGAGGCCCGGCGGGACGACCGGGATACCGCTGGTGAGCGTCTCGCCCGAGACATGGCCGCCCTGGCCCGGCTCGGGCGCGGGCTTCTGCGGCGTGAGGATCGCGGTGTCGTCGCTCATCTGCGGCGGCCGCTGACCGCCGGGAGGGCCACCGACAGGTCCGCCGGGACGCGCCATGGGGCTGTCGCCGCCGGCGGGTCCCGTGGTCGGGCCCGAAGGGCCGCGCGGGGGGACGCCGGGGCCCGAGCCGTCGGCGTTCCCGGCGAAGTACGGCAGGTCGCCGCGGTGCGGGTCGCCGGGGTTCCCGGGCTGTGGCGGGCGGCCGTGCGACGCGGTGTCGCCGAGCGGCCCGGCCGCGACCGCGCCGGACACGTCGAAGGCGCCGGAGCCGCCCGACTGGCCTGGCACCGCGCCGGAGTTGCCCGGGGCCGGACTGCCGGAGGCGGACGCGCTCCCCTGGGGGGCGCCCGACTTGCGCGGCGCGAACCAGCTGCTCGTCTTCTCCTCCGCTGCCGGTGCGCCCTGGCCGTCACCCGAAGGAGGGGTCCGGGGAGCGGGGGCGGCGGGGGGCTGAGGTGCCGGGGCCGGCGCGGCGGCCGGGTCCGGGGTGGCGGGTCCCGCGTCCACGTCGCTCATGGGCGTGCGCATCACGACGGGCGGGATGGGGCGCGATCCGGGGATGTTGATCCGGATCCGCGTCGTCAGCGTGGTCTCCGTCTTGCGTTCCTCGGGGACCGGCCGGCCTTCGGCGGGCTGCCCGGCATCGCCGGGCGCGCCGTCGCCGGGACCGGCGCCCTGGGCGGGGGTGCCGTACGGAGGCGTCCCCGAGGGGTACGCGGCACCGCCGCGCCCCTGGGGCCCGGAGGACGAACTGTCAGTTTCACGGCTCAAAGCAGGTTCTCCCGGTTGGCTCCGCCGCCCGTCTCGACCTCACGCGGGCTGCTCGGCGGCGCGCACCACCATACTGGCCGCGGCCGGAACGCATCCGGTGACCGCCGACGAAACCTGTGCGGGGCACAGGCCGAAGTGGTACGTCACTTCCCAAGTCGGGCGGCGGGCCCCGGTGGTTGCCGCGACAGACCAAGGGTGGCGCACATCACAGCGACGGCCATCCCGCCGAGAAGGAACAGGTAGGAGCCGGTTCCCGCGCCGAAGAGGAAGTCGCCCTCGGGCCGGCTCGCCGTGAGCAGGATGACCGCGACGGCCCAGCCCACGGCGGGTGCGACGGCCCCTCCCCTGGTGCCCGTCGCCCGTGCCCCGCCGAGGAACGCGCCGGCCGCGCCGAGCAGCGCGAGCAGCAACCCGCCCGGGAACAGGCCGCCTTGGACGAGGGATCCGGCCACACCGACGAGCGCGCCGAGCACGAGGAGCCCGGCCAGCACGGCGATGTGCCCGCCGTCGAGGCCGGTCGCCGCCGGCCGGACGGGCGGGCCGCCCGCGGGCGTCGCGGTGCCGCTCGACGCCCGCGGGCGGCCGGACTTGGCCGGGTTGCCCGACTTGTCTGCGCCACTCATCACGCCACCACTCCCGCGAACAGGTCCGTCTCGTACGGCGTCTCTGCCTCGCCGCGCGCCAACTCGTAATACTCCACGTCGAAGACGGGCTGGGCGAGCCCGTTCGACAGGGCGAAGACCGGCTCGCCGCCGGGTGCGATCTCCACCTGGGTGGCGTGGGCGCGCATCGCGGCGGTCTTGGCCGCGACGAAGGCCCGGCCGTCGATCTCGGCGGTGACCCGCTCGTCGTCGACGACGCCCGGCACGTCGCCGATCCCGGCCGCGCTCCCGTACGGGGTCGAGCCGAGGACACCGGCCAGCCACCGGAAGCGCTCCTCGGCCACGGACCTGGGCACACGGTTCCAGTAGATCTTCGCGACGGTGTGGACGTCGCCCAGGTCCCGGCGGAACGCGGGCTCGGCCGCGAGTTCGGCGGCGCGCATGGCGACGCGGTGGGCCTGGATGTGGTCGGGGTGGCCGTAGCCGCCGTCCGGGTCGTAGGTGACGAGGACCTGGGGACGGACCTCGCGGATCACCTCGACGAGATACGCGGCGGCCTCGTCCAGGTCGGCGGACCAGAAGGCGCCCGGCCGGTCGTTCTGCCCGGCGCCCATCATCCCGGAGTCGCGGAAGCGTCCGGGGCCGCCGAGGAAGCGGTGGTCGGTGACCCCGAGCTCCTTCATGGCGGCGGTGAGCTCGCCGATGCGGTGCGGACCGAGGATGTCCTCGCGGTCCGGGGCGAGGTGCGCGAGAACGTCCGGGATGACCTCGCCCTCCTCGCCGAGGGTGCAGGTCACCAGGGTGACGTGGGCACCGTCGGCCGCGTACTTGGCCATGGTGGCGCCATTGTTGATCGACTCGTCGTCGGGGTGCGCGTGCACGAGGAGCAGACGCCGGTCGGGCAGTTCCGTCATGCGTCCCAGCCTAGGACTCCCGACGGCGCGACTAGAACTTGATCCCGCCGATCATGCCCGCGACGTTCGTCGTGAGCTCGCTGATGGTGGGGGCGATCGAGGAGCTGGCGAGGTAGAACCCGAGCAGGACGCAGACGATCGCGTGTCCGGCCTTCAGACCTGACTTCCTGATCAGAATGAAGACGATGATCGCGAACAGCACCACTGCCGAAATCGAGAGTGCCACAGCGGTCCACCTCCCTTGATCCGAGTCCAACTGCCGTACGCCACGCGGTAGCCGAGCGTTTCTTACCCACGCAGCGCTATGGATCATAACTATCCGTCCCGACGCATGAGTCGGTGCATGGCAGCAAGGGGGGCGCACGACGGCACGGCCCCATAGGGTCGGGGGATGACCACCGAGCCTCTCTCCTTTCCGCGCCAGCACGCCCGCACCCAGCGCTTCACGCTCGGCGCACCACGGGCGTTCACGGTGGCGCCCGACGGCGAGCGCGTCGCCTTCCTGCGGTCCGGGTCCGGCACCGATCGGGCGAACGCGCTGTGGGTGCTGGACGTGACGTCCGGCGAGGAGCGGATCGCCGCCGATCCGCGGGTCCTGCTCGGCGGCGCCGAGGAGAACCTGTCGGACGAGGAGCGCTCGCGCCGCGAACGCAGCCGCGAGGGCGCCGCGGGCATCGTCTCCTACGCGACGGACGCGGCCGTGGAGCTGGCCGCGTTCGCACTGTCGGGGCGGCTGTTCACCGCGGAGCTGCGCGCGGGCACGACCCGTGAACTGCGCGAGCCCGCACGTCATGGTCCGCTGATCGACCCGCGCCCCTCGCCGGACGGCCGCCATGTCGCGTACGTGTCCGGGGGCGCCCTGCGCGTCGTCGGCGCCGACGGCGAGGGCGACCGGGCCCTCGCCGAGCCGGGCGAGGGCGAGACGTCGACCGTCACGTACGGGCTCGCGGAGTTCATCGCGGCCGAGGAGATGGGCCGCTCGCGGGGCTTCTGGTGGTCGCCCGACTCGGACCGGCTCCTGGTGGCCCGGGCGGACGACGCGGCGGTGCGGCGCTGGTGGATCGCGGATCCGGCGCACCCGGACCGCAAGCCCGCCCGCAACGCGTATCCGGCGGCGGGCACGCCCAACGCGGAGGTGCGGCTCTTCGTCGTCGGCCTGGACGGCTCGCGCACCGAGGTGTCGTGGGACCGGGCGAGGTACCCGTATCTGGCGCGGGTGCACTGGTCGGCCAACGGGGCGCCGCTGATCCTCGTGCAGGCCCGTGACCAGCTCAGTGAGCTGTATCTCGCGGTGAACGTCGAGGACGGTTCGACGCGGATGGTGCACGCCGACGAGGACGGGCAGTGGCTGGAGCTGTTCCAGGGCGTGCCGTCGTGGTCGCCGAGCGGGCAGCTCGTGCGGGTCGCGGACGAGGGCGGGGCGCGGGTCCTCGCGGTCGGTGAACGGCCCCTGACCGGCCCGCAGTTGCATGTGCGGGCGGTCCTGGACGTGGGTGAGAGCGACGTGCTCATCTCGGCGTCGGCGGGCTCGGCGGCGCCGGACCGGGAGACCGGCGAGGTGCATGTGTACCGGGTCAACGAGCTGGGTGTGGAGCGCGTCTCGGACGAGCCGGGCGTGCACTCCGCGGTGCGCGCGGGCGGCGTGACCGTCCTGGCGTCCGCCCGCACCGACGAGCCGGGCACCCGGGTGCGGGTGATGCGGGACGGCAAGCAGATCGCGACGGTCACCTCGCACGCCGAGCGCCCCTCGCTGAGCCCCCGCCTGACGCTCACGGAGGCGGCGGGCATCCCGTGCGCCGTCCTGCTCCCTTCCTCGTACGAGCAGGGGGACGGGCCGCTGCCGGTGCTGCTCGACCCGTACGGCGGCCCGCACGGGCAGCGGGTGCTCGCCGCGCACAATCCGCATCTGACGTCGCAGTGGTTCGCCGACCAGGGCTTCGCGGTGGTCGTCGCGGACGGCCGCGGCACCCCCGGCCACTCCCCCGCCCGGGAGAAGGCGGTCCGCGACGACCTCACGCTCACGCTCGACGACCAGATCACGGCGCTGCACGCGCTGGCCGACGCCTTCCCGTTCGACCTGAACCGGGTGGCGATCCGCGGCTGGTCGTACGGCGGGTATCTGGCGGGGCTCGCGGTCCTGCGCCGCCCGGACGTCTTCCACGCGGGCATCGCGGGCGCCCCGGTCACGGACTGGCGGCTCTACGACACCCACTACACGGAGCGCTACCTGGGCGACCCGAAGGCCTCGCCGCAGGTGTACGCGAAGAACTCGCTGGTCACCGACGACGGTCTGGCCGCGGCGGCGGGGCAGCACCGGCCGCTGATGATCGTGCACGGCCTGGCCGACGACAACGTCGTGGTGGCGCACAGCCTGCGGCTGTCGTCGGCGCTGCTCGCCGCGGGCCGCCCGCACGAGGTGCTGCCGCTGTCGGGCGTGACGCACATGACGCCGCAGGAGCAGGTCGCGGAGAACCTGCTCCTGCTCCAGGTGGACTTCCTGAAGCGCTCGCTGGGGCTGGTCTAGAAAAGCGACCGGCCGGGGCGACATGGCGCGCCCCGGCCGGTCCACGGCACCCGCACGGCCGTACGCTGTTCAGCCTGACGCGTTCGTATATCGGTGCCGCGACGGTCAAGTTGCCTGTGTGTTAACGAAGTTGATGCGCATTTGTCGCGACACGTACGCCTACTCGGTGGGGACGACGTGTTTCTCCTCGGCGAAGTGGCAGGCCGAGTCGTGCTTCGCCGGCGAGTCCCCGATGCGGAACACGGCGGGCACCGCGAGCGCCGGCACCTCCAGTTCGCACCGCTCCTGCGCCTTCCAGCAGCGGGTGCGGAAACGGCAGCCCGAGGGCACGTTGGCCGGGGACGGCACGTCGCCGGTGAGGATGATCCGCTCGCGGTGCTCGCGCGCCTCCGGGTCGGGGACGGGCACGGCGGACAGGAGCGCCTGCGTGTAGGGGTGCGTGGGGTGTTCGTAGATCTGCTCGTCGGTCCCGATCTCGACGATGCGCCCGAGGTACATGACGCCGACCCGGTCGGAGATGTGCCGCACGATCGACAGGTCGTGGGCGATGAAGACGTACGAGAGGTCGAATTCGTTCTGGAGGCTGTCGAGCAGGTTGATGACCTGCGCCTGCACGGAGACGTCGAGCGCGGAGACCGGCTCGTCGGCGACGATGATCTCGGGGCGCAGTGCGAGGCCGCGGGCGATGCCGATGCGCTGGCGCTGGCCGCCGGAGAACTGGTGCGGGTACCGGTTGATGTACTCCGGGTTGAGCCCGACGACGTCCAGGAGGTCCTGCACCTTGCGGCGCCGGTCGCCCTTGGGCGCGACCTCGGGGTGGATCTCGTACGGCTCCCCGATGATGTCGCCGACCGTCATGCGCGGGTTGAGAGACGTGTACGGGTCCTGGAACACCATCTGGATGTTGCGGCGTACGGCCTTGAGGGCACGCCCGGACAGCTTGGTGATGTCCTCGCCCCTGTACTTGATCTGCCCGGCGGTCGGCCGCTCCAGGTTGACCAGCATCTTGGCGACGGTCGACTTGCCGCAGCCGGACTCGCCGACGATGCCGAGGGTCTCGCCCCGGCCGAGCACGAAGTCGACGCCGTCGACGGCCTTGACCGCGCCGATCTGCTTCTTGAACAGGATCCCCTGGGTGAGCGGATAGTGCTTGACCAGCCCGCTGACCTCCAGGATCGGCTCACCGGCCGGCACGGCGGCGACGTGCGCCTCTTTCGCCAGGTCAGCCATCGAGCGTCTCCTTCCAGAAGTAGCAGGCGCTCCGGCGCGTCGGGCTCACCTCGAAGAGCGGGGGCACGTCCGCGCGGCACACGTCCTGGGCCATCGGGCAGCGCGGGTTGAAGGCGCAGCCCGGCGGGATGCGCATCAGGTTGGGCGGCAGGCCCTTGATCGCGTACAGCTCCTGGCCCTTCTGGTCCAGGCGCGGGATCGATTCGAGCAGGCCCTTGGTGTACGGGTGAGCGGGCGCCTTGTAGATCTCGCGCACGGGCGCCGTCTCGACGATGCGGCCCGCGTACATGACGGCGATCTTGTCGGCCACGTCGGCGACCACGCCGAGGTCGTGCGTGATGAGGATGAGGCCCATCCTGAGCTCGCGCTGGAGTTCGGCGAGCAGCTCCATGACCTGGGCCTGGACGGTGACGTCGAGGGCGGTGGTGGGCTCGTCGGCGATGATCAGGTCCGGTTCCAGGGCGAGCGCCATCGCGATCATGATGCGCTGGCGCATGCCGCCGCTGAACTGGTGCGGGTACTGGCCGACCCGCTCCTTGGCGGCGGGGATCCTGACGCGGTCCATCAGCTCGATGGCCTTGGCCTTGGCGTCCTTGCGGGACATTCCCCTGTGGACGGTGAACATCTCGCCCAGCTGCTCGCCCACGGACAGCACGGGGTTGAGGGAGCTGAGCGCGTCCTGGAAGATCATCGCCATCTTCGCGCCGCGGATCTTGCGCCGCTCGTCCTCCTTGAGCTTGAGGAGGTCCGCGCCCTGGAAGAGGATCTCGCCGCCGCTGATCTTGCCGGGCGGGACGTCGAGGATGCCCATGATCGCCTGGGCGGTCACGGACTTGCCGGACCCCGACTCGCCAAGCACGGCCAGGGTCTCGCCCTCGTCGACGGTGTAACTGACGCCGTTGACGGCGTTGGCGGTCCCTTCGCGCGTCCGGAACTCCACGTGCAGATCGCGCACTTCGAGCAGCATGGGCGCCTACCTCAGCTTGGGGTCGAGGGCGTCGCGCACCGCGTCGCCGAGCATGATGAACGCGAGCACGGTGATCGCGAGGGCGCCGGCGGGCCAGAGCAGCATGTGCGGGGCGTTGCGGATGTACTGCGACGCCGCGGAGATGTCGATGCCCCAGCTCACGGTGGGCGGCTTCAGGCCGACGCCGAGGTACGAGAGCGTCGCCTCGAGGGAGATGTACGTGCCGAGCGCGATGGTGGCGACGACGATGACCGGCGCGATCGCGTTGGGCAGGATGTGCCGCAGCATCATCCGGGAGTTGGAGGCGCCGAGCGCCCGCGCCGCCTGCACGTAGTCGTTCTGCTTGGCCGTGATGACGGAGCCGCGGGCGATGCGGGAGAGCTGCGGCCAGCCGAGCAGCACCATGAACCCGATGACCGGCCAGACGGTGGAGCTGGTGACCACGGACAGGAGCACCAGGCCGCCGAGCACGACGGGGATGGCGAAGAAGACGTCGGTGACGCGGGACAGGATCGCGTCCCACGCCCCGCCGAAGAACCCGGCGAGTCCGCCGAGGACGCTGCCGAGCAGGGCGACGCCGACGGTGGCGCAGACGCCGACGGTGACGGAGGTGCGGGCGCCGTACACCGTGCGCGTGTAGACGTCGCAGCCCTGGCCGTCGAAGCCGAAGGGGTGGCCGGGCTGGGAGCCCTCCTGGGCCTTGGCGAGGTTGCAGGAGAGCGGGTTGCCGGAGGCGATCAGCGAGGGCCAGATCGAGATGATCACGAGGAAGACGATGACGAGGCCCGAGATGATGAAGATCGGGTTGCGGCGCAGATCGCGCCAGGCGTCCGACCAGAGGCTTCTCGGCTTGCCCGCGGGTCCCGTGCCCAGGGGGCCGCCGGCAGCGGCCGATGGCCGCTGCTCCAGGGTCGTCCCCTCGCTCGTGGCGAGGTCCATGGCGCCGCCCGCGCCCGTCGCGGCGATGGCTCCTCCGTCCTCCGGGACGAGGCCGCCGCCCGACGAGTAGGGCTCCGGCGGCTCGGGTTCAGGCATAGCGGATCCTCGGGTCGAGTACGGCGTACAGGAGGTCGACGATCAGGTTGGCCGTCAGGAAGACGAGGACGAGGACGGTCACGAAGCCGACGACGGTCTGGGTGTTCTGCCGGACGATGCCCTGGTAGAGCTGGTAGCCGACGCCGTGGATGTTGAAGATCCGCTCCGTGACGATGGCGCCGCCCATCAGGGCCCCGATGTCGGTGCCGATGAAGGTGACGACGGGGATCAGGGAGTTGCGCAGCAGGTGCCGGACGATGACGCGACGGCGCGGCAGGCCCTTGGCGATGGCCGTACGGACGTAGTCGGCGCGGCGGTTCTCGGCGATCGAGGTCCTGGTGAGCCGGGTGACGTACGCGAGGGAGACCGAGGCGAGCACGAGGCCGGGGACGATCAGTTCGGAGAACGTCGCCTCCGTGGACACCGCGGGTTTGATGATCCCCCACTCGACGCCGAGCAGGAGCTGGAGGAGCAGACCGGTGACGAAGGTCGGGACGGAGATGACGACCAGGGTGAGCAGCAGCACGGTGGTGTCGACGGGACGTCCGCGGCGCAGGCCGGTGACGACGCCGAGCGAGATGCCGATGACGATCTCGAAGAGGATCGCCACGATGGTCAGGCGGATCGTCACGGGGAAGGCGGCCGCCATCAGTTCGGTGACCTTCTGGCCGTTGAACGCGGTGCCGAAGTCGCCGGTGAAGACGTTCCCCATGTACGTCAGATATTGCTGCCAGACGGGCTTGTCGAGGCCGAACTCCTTCTCCAGCTGAGCGGCCGTGGCGGGGTCGCACTGCTTTTCGCCGCACAGTCCCGCGATGGGGTCGCCCATCACGTTGACCATCAGGAAGATGAGCAGCGTCGCGCCGAAGAAGACCGGGATCATCTGCAGCAGACGCCTGATCACATAACGACCCATACGGGCTCCCGAATCGGGGGGAGCGGCCGCCCTTCAGGACCGGACTGCCGCTCCCCGGGCGTCAGCTGACCTTGATCTCGTTGTAGACGGGAACGCTGAACGGGTTGAGGGCGACGTTGGAGACCTTGTCGGAGTAGCCGGCGCTGCCGTTCTGGTACCAGAGCGGGATGGCCGCCATGTTGTCCCTGACGACGCCCTCGGCCTGCTGGAAGATCTTGACGGCCTTGGCGCGGTCGGACTCGGCGTTGGCCTGGTCGACGAGCTTGTCGAACTCCTTGTTGGACCACTTGCCGTCGTTGGACGAGGCGTTGGTGTAGTACAGCGGCTGCAGGAAGTTCTGGATGAGCGGGTAGTCCATCTGCCATCCGGCGCGGAACGGGCCCGACATCTTCTTCTGCGTGATCTTGTTGCGGAAGTCGGCGAAGGTGCCGGTGGGCAGGCCCACGCAGGCCTTGTCGTTGCCCAGCGCGTTGTTGATGCTGTTGCAGACGGCGTCGACCCACTCCTTGTGGCTGCCGGTGTCGGCGTTGTAGCCGATCTTCACCTGGCCGCCGGGGATGCCGCCGCCCTCCTGGACCAGCTTCTTGGCCTCGCCGGGGTTGTAGTCGCAGCTGTCGCCGCACAGCCCGTCCTGGAAGCCGCCGTCCTTGCCGAGGACCGGCGAGGTCCAGTCCGTGGCCGGGGTGCGCGTCTTCTGGAAGATCGTCTCGGTGATCTGCTTGCGGTTGATCGCCATCGACAGGCCCTTGCGGACCTTGTCGCTGTCCGCCTTGTTCCACGCGGGGTCGTAGAAGGGGAAGGCGAGCGTCTGGATGATGCCGGCGGGGGTGTTGATGTACCGGCCGTTGAGGTCGGCGTTGACGTTCTTGAGCTGCGAGGCCGGGACGTCGTCGACGAGGTCGAGGTTGCCGGCCGTCAGGTCGGTGTACGCCGTGTTGTTGTCGGTGTAGACCTTCAGGTCCACACCGCCGTTCTGCGCCTTGTCGGTGCCCGGGTAGGCGTCCCACTTGCGCAGGGACATCTGGGAGCCCTTGGTGTAGCTCTCGATCGTGTACGGGCCGTTGCCGATCGGCTTGCTCACCCACGCGGCGTGGTTGTCGAAGAAGGCCTTGGGGAGCGGGGCGAAGGCCGCGTAGCCGAGGGTGTCGGGCCACAGCGAGAACTTCTGGTTGAGCTTGACCGAGAAGGTCAGGGGGCCGGTGACCTTGAGCCCGGACAGGTTGGTGGCGCTCGGGGTGCCGGAGTCGGGGTGGACCTTGTCGTAGCCGTCGATCTGGCCGAAGAAGTAGGCGTTCTTCTGGTTGTTCCTCAGGTCCGCGCCGTAGTTCCAGGCGTCCACGAAGGACTGCGCGGTGACCTTCTCCCCGTTGGAGAACGTCCAGCCGTCCTTGACCGTGATCTTGAAGTTGATCGAGTCCGTCGTCTCGATCTTGTCCGCGAGCATGTCCTCGGCGGCGCCCGTCTTCGAGTTGTAGCGCTTCAGACCACGGAAGAGCATGTCCATGACCTTGCCGCCCTGGACCTCGTTCGTGTTCGCGGGCTCCAGCGGGTTCTGCGGGTCACCCCAGGACGAACGGACGACCCCTGAGCCGTCGCCGCCACTGCCGCCGCTGTTGCCCCCACCACCACAGGCCGTCGCAGCGAGAGCGACGGCCACCGCGCATACGGCCCACTTGGCGTGCGTGGCTCCACGCATGGACTGCCTCCTCGGAGTGCTTCTGGGTCGGCGCCTTACGGCACTTAGGCCCAAATATCGTCCGTAAAGGCACGTAACGCACTCTCAGTCGGGCCGTACGAGCCGCAGTTCGCACGGGTGGGTCAGCAGGTTGCCGATCAGCCCCTCCCGGTCGCCCTCCTTGTACACACGGGCCACCCCGGTCAGCCGCCCCTCGTCCGGACGCAGTTCCAGACCGAGCACCGGACTGCTGACCCTCGCGTCGGCGGTCGGCAGTTGTACGGGGAAGGAGCCGCGCAGCGCGAGGGTGGCCGTGGCGTCGACGGGGGCGGTGGCGGTCTCGCCGCCGGTGGTGACCTCGGCGCGGGCGCCCGGCAGGATCCGCAGCCGCAGCGGGACCTCGCCCTCCGGTGTCGAGGCGTGGCCCGCCCACTCCCCCTCCTTCAGGGTGAAGGCGTGCGCGGGCACGGAGAACACCGGTGAGATCAGTTCGGGAGCGAAGCCGGGCACGAGCTCGCCGAGGACGTGGTTGACGACCGCGTCGCGGGCCGCCTTCGCCGTCGTGTTCGTCAGGACCGCCACGGACAGGCCGAGTTCCGGCGCTGACACCGCCATCGCGGCCACGCCGCCCATGCCGCCGCCGTGGCTCACCAGAAGGGGTCCTTCGCCGCGCGAGACGCACCAGCCGAGGCCGTAGCCGAGGTGCTCGCCGATCGGGACGGCGTCGAGGACCGCGGCGGCCGTCTGCGGCTTCAGGAGCCGCGGCCAGGACTGGGCGAAGAGGGCGAGCTGGGAGGCCGTCGCCCAGCCGAGCGTGGCGCCGGGATGGCTGGTACGCAGGCCTTCCGGGTAAGGGCGCCCGTCGGGGGTGTAGCGGGTCGCGGCTCCCGGGCAGGCCGTGGCGATACGGAAGCCGTCGAGCCCCAGCGGCCCGAGGACCCGCTCCCGGGCGTATCCGGCGAGGTCCCGCCCGGTGGCTTCCTCCAGGAGCCGGCCGAGGAGCCGGTAGCCGAGGTTCGCGTACTCGAAACCGGAGCCGGGCGCGCGGAGGAGCCGCGTGTACGGCTCCGCGTCCACGGCCGGCTCGCCCTCCTCGCCGTAGTGGAAGTCGTAGTGCGCGCCGAGCCCGCCCCGGTGCCGCAGGAGCTGACGCGGGGTCGCGCCGAGCGGGCCGGGCGCGTCCAGGTCGAGCAGCCCGTCGTCGGCCGCCACGCAGACCGCCGCGGCCGTGACCGGCTTGGTGGCGGAGGCGAGGGCGTACGGGGTCCGCGTCGTGGCCGGGATCCCCGCACCGGTGTCCGCGAACCCGTACGCCTCGGCCAGGGCCACCTCGCCGTGCACCGCGACCGCGACCGAGACGGACGGGCACCCGTGCTCCGCCATCGCCCGCGCGCACCGCGCCCCGAGGTCGTCCAGCATGTGCCGCCCCTCTCCCTCGCCCGCTCGTTCCTGGATCATCGTCCACACCGTGGCCGCCACGACCGCCGGCCCCGGATACGCCGACGGCCCGTCACCGGTGGGTCACCGGTGACGGGCCGTGCTCGGTCCAAGGCGTGGACGGTCAGGCGTCCTGGTCGGACTCGCCCTCGAGGGCCGCGAGGGCCGGGTCGAGCACGATGTCCTCGCCGCGGTCCGCCGTCGTCGGGTCCTCCGGGAAGTGACAGGCCGTGAGGTGACCCTCGCGGCTCCCGGAGATCTGGACGAGCGGCGGCTCCTCCGTGGCGCACTTGTCCTGCGCCTTCCAGCACCGGGTGCGGAAGCGGCAGCCGGACGGCGGCGAGATCGGCGAGGGGACGTCGCCCTCCAGGCGGATCCGCTCCTTCTTCACCGCGTCGATGTCCGCGTCCGGCACGGCCGACATCAGCGCGTGCGTGTACGGGTGACGGGGGCGGTTGTAGAGCGAGTCGCGGTCGGCGATCTCCACGATCTTGCCCAGGTACATCACCGCGACGCGCTGCGAGAAGTGCCGCACGATGGCCAGGTCGTGGGCGATGAAGACGAACGCGATGCCCATCTCCCGCTGCACCTTCTGCAGCAGGTTGACGACCTGGGCCTGGATCGACACGTCGAGCGCGGAGACCGGCTCGTCCGCGACGATCAGCTTCGGCTCGAGGGCCACGGCCCTGGCCACGCCGATGCGCTGCCGCTGGCCGCCCGAGAACTCGTGCGGGAAGCGGTTGTAGTGCTCCGGGTTCAGGCCGACGATCTCCAGCAGCTCCCTCACGCGCGCCTCGCGGCCGCCGGGCGGGTTGATGCCGTTGATCTCCATCGGCCCGGAGATGATCGAGCCGACCGTCTGACGCGGGTTCAGCGACGCGTACGGGTCCTGGAAGATCATCTGGATCTCGGACCTGATGGGCGCCAGCTGCTTGCGGTTGGCCGTGCTGATGTCCTGGCCGTTGTACGTGATCGAGCCGTGGGTCGGCTCGTACAGGCGGGTCAGCAGACGGCCCGTCGTCGACTTGCCGCAGCCGGACTCGCCGACGAGACCCAGGGCCTCGCCCTTGAAGACGTCGAAGGAGACGCCGTCGACGGCCTTGACGGCGCCGATGGTCCGCCGGATCGGGAAGCCGCCCTTGATCGGGAAGTGCTTCTTCAGGTCCTTGACCTGGAGGAGCGGTGCGCTGTCCGCGTCCCGCTGCTGCGGGATCGCTTCCGCGACCGCCGTGGTGGTCTGGTTGTTCTCGCTCATGGTCATGCCCCAGTCGCCGGTTTCAGCTCAGCCCAGCCGGGGCTGAATCGTCTCGATGAACACCTGCTGCTTCTGATCTGCCGTCAGGTGGCAGGCAGAGCCGCGGTCGGCCGGCAGCGTGGGCCTTTCGCCCTTGCACTTGCCGCCTTCCACCTTGTCGGTGAACGCACACCGGGGGTGGAAGGGGCAGCCGCTCGGCGGGTTCAGCAGCGACGGCGGCGAGCCGGGGATCGGCAGCAGCGGTTCGTCGACGTCCGAGTTGAGGCGCGGCATGGAGCCGAGCAGCCCCCAGGTGTAGGGGTGTTCGGGCGACTTGAGCACCTCGCGCACGGAGCCGCGCTCCACGGCCCGGCCCGCGTACATCACGAGCAGGTCGTCGGCCATGTTCGCCACGACGCCGAGGTCGTGGGTGATCATGATGATCGCGGAGCCGAACTCCTGCTGGAGGTCCTTGAGCAGGTCGAGGATCTGCGCCTGGACGGTCACGTCGAGCGCGGTGGTCGGCTCGTCGGCGATCAGCAGGTCGGGGTTGCAGACCAGGGACATGGCGATCATGGCGCGCTGGCGCATACCGCCGGAGAACTGGTGCGGGTAGTCGTCCACCCGCTGCTTGGGGTGGGGGATGCCCACCTTCTCCAGCATCTGGATGGCCCGGTCCCGGGCCTCCTTCTTGCTGGCCCCGGTGTGCTTGCGGAACGGCTCGGAGATCTGCCGGCCCACCGTGTAGTACGGGGACAGGGCGGTCAGCGAGTCCTGGAAGATCATCGCCATCTTGTTGCCGCGGAGCTTTTCGAGCTCGGGCTCGGTGGCGGTGATCAGTTCCTTGCCCTCGAGGAGGATCTCGCCCTCGACGTGGGTGCTCTTGCGGTTGTGCAGGCCGAGCACGGTCAGGTTCGTCACCGACTTGCCGGAGCCCGACTCACCGACGATGCCGAGCGTCTTGCCGCGCTCGATGTCGAAGGAGAGCCCGTCCACAGCCTTGACGATGCCGTCCTCGGTGGAGAACTGCACCTTCAGGTCGCGTACCGAGAGGAACGCGTCGCCGCCGGTGGGGGCCGGGACGTCCTCGGTCTTGGTGATTGTGGTCACGGTCGTTCTCCTAGGACAGACGCACGCGCGGGTCGACGACGGCGTACAGAGCGTCCACGACGATGTTGCAGACGATGATGAAGGCGGCACTGAGGATCATGACGCCCATGAGGACGGGGAGGTCCTTGCCGATGACCGAGTCACGGGCGAGACGGCCGATGCCGGCGAGGCCGAAGGTCAGCTCGGTGACCATGCCACCGCTGAGCAGACCGCCGATGTCCATGCCCAGGATGGTGATGATCGGGATGAGCGAGCCGCGCCAGGCGTAGCGGAAGAAGGCATAACGGGCGCTCATGCCCTTGGCCTTGGCGGCTCGGACGTGCTCTTCCTGCAACTGCTCGATCATCGAGGAGCGGGCCATACGGGTGTAGTTGGCCGTGAAGATGGTGGCCATGACGATCCAGGGGATCAGCAGGCCCATGAACCAGCCCCACGGGTCCTGGGTCGGCGGCACGTACTTGGGCTTGTCCAGCCAGCCGGTGCTGAAGACCAGGAGACCCATGACGACCGGGCCGATGAAGTAGATCTGGAACGAGCTGGTGACCAGCGAGGCGCCGCTGAAGGTCTTGTCGAGCCAGGTGCCGCGGAAGCGGGCGGCCATCAGGCCGGCGCCGAGACCGGCGAACAGGAAGACGATGAGGGAGCCGAAGGTGAGGGAAACCGTCAGCGGGAGACGGTCCATCATGGTGTCCCACACCATCTGGTTGTTACGGAACGAGACGCCGAAGCAGGGCGCGGAGCAGTGGCCCACCGCGAAGTCACGTCCGACGAAGATGCCGGAGAGGTAGTCCCAGTACTGCACGGGGACCGGCTTGTCGAGGCCGAGGTTCTTGTGAATGAGCGCCAGCGCATCCGGAGTGCAGTTCTTGCCACATGCGAGCGTCGCCGGGTCCTGTGGGATGGCGAAGTACATGAAGTACGTGAAGGCGCTGATCAGCAAAAGGATGAGTGCTGCGCCGAGCGTCCGGCGTATGAGAAATCGAAGCATGGCAATGAGCTGCTCTCAGGACGGCGGCGGTGGGAGGCCAGGAGGGAGCCGGCGACCCGGGGATGAGGGCACCGCCGCGCCCTCATCCCCGGGAACTGCCTTGTACTGACTACTTCTTGAGGTAGACCGCGGTCGGGTCGGTGTAGCTCGTCACCGTCGAGTACCGCAGGCCACCGACGTTGGAGCCGGCGATCTGGAACACCTTGGTGTAGTAGATCGGGGCAGCCGGGTTGATCTTGGTGGAGATGTACTGGGAGAGCTTCTCCCACTCCTTGGCGGCCTCAGCCGTGTCCGTGATCTTCTGGATGCGCGCGATCTCGTCGTTCACGTGCTTGTCGTTCGTGTGCGAGTAGTTCGACGCGCCGTCCTGGATCTGCGCACCGTCGAAGGACGGCGGGAAGACGGTGTTGCCGGACGCCCAGTCCTGACCCCAGCCGGTCATGTAGAGGTCAAAGCCGTTCTTGACCTTGCCCATCTGCTCGTACCAGGTCGCGGCGTCGACTTCCTTCTTCTGGATGTCGAGGCCGATCTTCTTCAGGTTGTTGATGATGAGGTTCGCCTGGGTGGTACGCACCGGGGTGTTGGCGTACGCGTAGACGAGCTTCTTGCCCTTGGCGCCGGCCTCGTCGATCAGCTTCTTCGCCGCGGCGATGTCACCGTTCGGCTTCTTCACCCGGTTGAACGGGTCGAAGGTCTTGTCGTAGCCCGGCGTGGTGGGCGACATCAGGCTGGTCGCGGGCTCGCCGCCGTAGGCACCACCGTCGGCGCGGCCGGCCGCGGTGGCCGGCATCGCCAGAGCGATGGCGTCACGGATGCGCTTGTCCTTCACGCGGTCCATGTTGAAGTTCAGCTGCCACACGTACGGGGCGTAGCCCTGCACCGTGCGCTTCATGACCGCCTTGTCGGTGGTGATCTTCTGCAGCTGGGTGGCGTCGATCTGGCCGGTGAACATGATGGCGTTCTTGGCCTCGGCACGGTCGGCCAGGATCGTCTTGGTCTGCGTGGCCTTGTCCTGGTTGTAGTCGATGTTGAAGCCATCGACGTACTGGTGGCGCATCGGGTCCGTCTTGGCGTCCCAGTTGGTGTTGCGGACCAGCTTCATGCTCTTGCCGGACTTGTAGTCCGAGATCTTGTACGGACCGGTGGCGACGGGCGCCTGGTCGTACTTCTCCTTGGTGTCCGTCTTCTCGGGAACGACCGAGTAGGCGGCCATCGCCATCGCCTGCGGAGTGTCCGTCTGCGGCGTCAGGAAGTGGAAGACGATCGTCTTGTCGTCCGGCGTCGCGAGGACCGAGTCGGGCAGGTGCTTGCCCTTGTACGGACCGGCGTACGCCTTGCGGTACTTGGTGCCCGTGCCGGACAGCCACTGCTGGACGTAGCTCGGGCCGTCCGTCTCGAAGGAGGCGTACAGGCGCTCGAACGTGTGGCGGATGTCGCCCGACGTGATGACGTTGCCGTTCTGGTCCTTCACGCCGTCCTTCAGCGTGTAGGTCCAGGTCTTGCCGCCGTCCGAGGACTTGCCGGCGTCGGTGGCGAGGTCACCGACGACCGTGGAGTTGCCCTTGTCGTCCTCGACGTACGTGGTCAGGCCACGGTAGAGGAGCTTGGAGAGGAGACCGCCGTCGGAGACGTAGATCTGACCCGGGTCCAGGTGGGAGAAGTCCGTCTCCTGGTAGACCTGCACGGTGCCGCCCTTACGGGCGCCCGGGACCTCCTTGGCGGGGCCGACCGACTGCTGGGCGGTGCCCATGATGACCGGCTTGGCCTGCGCGAGGGCGTCCTTCTGGGACTTGCCCGCGGGCTTGTCGGAGCTCTTGCTGCCACTGCTGCAGCCGGTGAGTGCCAGCGCGCCGGCGGTCACCGCGACGACCGTTGCCTGCGCCGTGCGCGTACGAAGGATGCTCATGGAGTTAGATCCACCTGCCTGTGAGTAGTGATCCTTTGGTGCTGCCTGGCGCATCCGGTGTGGGCCGGCGCCCGGGTGGCAGCTCCCCCTCGGGATTAGCTGGGTTCAGCGGCCCGTCTTGGGATCGAACGCATCCCGGACGGAGTCCCCGAGGAGGTTGAACGCCACGAAGAAGACGACCATGGCGACACCCGGGAAGAACATGTAGGTCGGGTCCTGCTCGTAGATGTTCGCGCCGGTGGCGAACATCAGGCCCCAGTCGGGGGTCGGGTCCTGATACCCGACGCCGACGAAGGACAGGAAGGCGACCGAGAGGATGGTGCTGGGGAGCAGGTACGTGCCCTGCACGATGATCGGCGTGATCAGGTTGGGCAGCAGCTCCTTGCGGATGATCCGCCAGGGCGAGGCGCCCGCGACCTTCGCCGCCTCCACGAACTCGCGCTCACGCAGGGAGAGCGTGACGGCGCGCACCAGGCGGGACAGGCTCATCCAGGTGAGGAGCCACATCACGCCGAGGATGGCGAGGAAGCGGATGTAGACCGGGGTCTCCTCGTCGGGCGCCACGAACACCGTGACGACGACGGGCATCACCGCGACCATGAACAGCTGGCTGGGCAGGGCGAGCATGAAGTCGGTCAGCCGCCCGAGCCAGTAGTCGATCTTGCCGCCGAAGTACCCGGAAACGAGACCGATGAGCACGCCCACGATGACGATGCCGATCGTGGCGAGCAGCGCCGTGTAGAGCGACGTACGCATGCCGTAGAGCAGGTACGAGAACACGTCGCGGCCGTAGTTCGGGTCGATGCCGAACCAATGCTCGGGCGAGATACCGCCGTTGGGACCGGCCGGCAGGTTGAACTCGTTGAGGAGTGTGGGGTCGTCCTGCCCGTAGAAGGTGTACGGGTCCTTGCCGTACACCTTCGCGATGACCGGCGCGAGCGCGGCTATCAGGAAGAAGAACAGAACGATGAAGGCGGAGATGACGCCCGTCTTGTCCCGTTTGAAGCGACGCCACATCAGCTGTCCGGGGCTGCGCCCCTCGAGCTTCTTGGGCTCCTTCGCGTCAGCCTGAGGCGCGCTGTCCTTGTCCAAGGCGGAAGAGGTCTCGGCGCCCTCAATCTCGATTGGACTCGTCATGATTCGTCCATTTCACAGGTGTTGGAGGTCGTCGGCACACGGCGGGCTCCTCCCTGTGGGACGGAGCACCGGACCGACGGCCGTCGCACGGCGTACGCCACTCCAGCTGGATTTGCCACCAGGGGGTACGACGACCTACGGGCGGTACACGGCAACCCAAGGCCGGATGCGCGCGGTTGAGCTACGACTGGGGTGAACTCACCCCGGGGGAACCTGACCCGACCGGGCAGGCCGTGCCGTCAGAGACTGTCGCGGCGCTTGAGCGCCGTGCCGACCACGGAACTACTGCCCGCGAGTCCTGTACCTGCCATCGGGGACGACGCGACCCATATGGCGCTTGTGGCACCTCGCATGGGTTCCTCCTCATGAGTCCACTTTTGTTCACTACAAGTGGAGGCACATGCCACCTGACCGACACCCCTGACGGCGAGGATTGAAAGTGCCTCAGTGTGCTCGCGAGTCGGCACTCCCCACAGTGCGTGACCCATTGACCCGAGCTCTACGCGCTCAACTATCTGGCATCAGAATCGGGCCGACCACAGTGTTTTGGTCTCGGTTCGATCACACCTGATGCGTACTTAGCCCAAAATCCGGACAAACTGATCCTAGATAGATCCCTGCGAAACGGACTCGTTACACATCTATCGGTCAATGACGTCCGGATTCCGGACGGTCGCCCTGGAAAACGAGTTGCACATCACGAGCCCTTGCGCAGGGCTGTGGGAAGACTCTCAGCGGGCGAATCAACGCGCGTGGATCGCGCGGGAACGCGTCCAGGATGCCACGAGGGTAGTGAAGTACCACCTGGCGCGGGCGATGATCCTGCAAAAAATCCTGCGCGGACCTCCTGGCGCAGGACATACGACAAAGGCCCGGGCCCCCCGAAGGGGACCCGGGCCCGGCTGTCTCGGGATCAGCCGTTCTTGGCCTTCGAGGCCGCGCGGCCGCGCAGCTTCTGGTCCAGGACGACCTTACGGATACGGACCGTCTCCGGGGTCACCTCGATGCACTCGTCGTCGCGGCAGAACTCCAGGGACTGCTCGAGCGAGAGCTTGCGGGCGGGCACCACGTTCTCCGTGGTGTCCGCGGAAGCCGCACGCATGTTGGTGAGCTTCTTCTCCTTGGTGATGTTCACGTCCATGTCGTCGGCGCGCGAGTTCTCGCCGATGATCATGCCTTCGTAGACCTCGGTGCCGGCCTCGGTGAAGATGACACCGCGCTCCTGGAGGTTGACCATCGCGAAGGGGGTCACCGAGCCCGAGCGGTCCGCGACGAGCGAACCGTTGTGACGGGTGCGCAGCTCGCCGAACCACGGCTCGTGGCCCTCGAAGATGGAGTGCGCGATACCGGTACCGCGAGTCTGCGTGAGGAACTCCGTACGGAAGCCGATGAGGCCGCGGGACGGGACGATCCACTCCATGCGGATCCAGCCCGAACCGTGGTTCGTCATGGTCTCCATACGGCCCTTGCGGGTCGCCATGAGCTGAGTGATCGCGCCGAGGTGCTCCTCGGGGGAGTCGATCGTCATGCGCTCGATCGGCTCGTGCGTCTTGCCGTCGACCTGCTTGGTGACGACCTCGGGCTTGCCGACGGTCAGCTCGAAGCCCTCGCGGCGCATCTGCTCGACCAGGATGGCGAGCGCGAGCTCACCACGGCCCTGGACCTCCCAGGCGTCGGGGCGCTCGGTGTCGAGGACACGGAGCGAGACGTTACCGATCAGCTCGCGGTCGAGGCGGTCCTTCACCTGGCGGGCGGTGACCTTGTGGCCCTTGCCGCCCTTGCCGACGAGCGGCGAGGTGTTGGTGCCGATGGTCATCGAGATGGCCGGCTCGTCGACCGTGATGAGCGGCAGCGCGATCGGGTTCTCGGGGTCGGCCAGGGTCTCGCCGATCATGATGTCCGGGAAACCGGCGACGGCGCAGATGTCGCCCGGGCCCGCCTTCTCGGCCGGCTTGCGGGTGAGGGCCTCGGTCATGAGGAGCTCGGTGACGCGCACGTTGGACATGGTGCCGTCGCGCTTGATCCACGTGACCGTCTGTCCCTTGCGCAGCTCGCCCTGCTCGACACGGCAGAGCGCGATACGGCCGAGGAAGTTGTCGGCGTCCAGGTTCGTGACGTGCGCCTGGAGGGGGGCTTCCTCGTCGTACTCCGGGGCCGGGACGTGCGCCAGGATCGTGTTGAAGAACGGCTCGAGGTTCTCGCTGTCCTGCGGGACGGTGCCGTCCTCGGGCTTGGTCAGCGAGGCGACGCCGTCACGGGCGCAGGCGTAGACGATCGGGAACTCGATCTGGTCCTCGTCCGCGTCCAGGTCCAGGAACAGGTCGTACGTCTCGTCGACGACCTCGGCGATCCGGGAGTCGGGGCGGTCCGTCTTGTTGATGCACAGGATGACCGGCATCTTGGCCGAGAGCGCCTTGCGCAGCACGAAGCGGGTCTGCGGCAGCGGGCCCTCGGACGCGTCGACGAGCAGCACGACCGCATCGACCATCGACAGGCCGCGCTCGACCTCACCACCGAAGTCGGCGTGGCCGGGGGTGTCGATGATGTTGATCGTGATGGCGTCGCCGCCATCCTTCGGGTGGTACTTGACCGCCGTGTTCTTGGCCAGGATCGTGATGCCCTTCTCACGCTCCAGGTCGTTCGAGTCCATCATGCGGTCGTCGAGCGACTCGGCGGCGTGCGCCGCGAAGGCGCCTGCCTGCTTGAGCATGGCGTCGACCAGCGTGGTCTTGCCGTGGTCGACGTGGGCGACGATGGCGACGTTACGGATGTCGTGGCGCGTGGCCATATTGCGGCGTACTCCCGGAGTGAGTGGACGGCTGCGCGTACGTCTCTTCGTACGCGCGCCCTGCCGGGCTGGACACGCCACGGCCTCACCCCATCGTACGTGGCTTCGGCCGGGGAGGCCTTCTGGGGCCATGGGGTCAAGGATGCACAGTGAGTGAACGTCGCGGAGAGGCGTGGGGGGCGCCCCGGAGAAACCGCAGGTCAGTGGTGATACGAACCTTGCCCGCCGGAGGGACCGGCGGGCAAGGGACTTGAGCGAGATCTGAGCTGTGTGATCTTCGGGACGATCACCCAGGGGACCTCAGGACCCCTCAGGGTGCGATGTGCGTCACTTCTCGGACGGCTACTCGGACGGCTTCCCGGCCGGGCTCGCGGAGGAGCTCGCCTTGCCGGAGGCGTTCGGCTCGGCACCCGGCCGCGCACCCGCCTTCAGGAAGCCGATGTCCTCGTAGTCGGGCTCCTGGAAGCCGAAGGCCCCCGCGTTGGCGATGCCGCGACGGGCGGCCACGAGTTCCGGGCGCTGGTAGAGAGGAATCGATCCTGCTGCGGCCCAGATACGGGCGTCGGCCTGCTGGACCAGGGAGCGCTCCTCCCCCTCGTCGAGCTCACCGATCGCCTGGTCGAAGAGCTGGTCGATGTGGTCCGTACCGACCCGGGTGTAGTTCTGCTCGACCGTGAGCGTGCCGTCGGCCGCGGGCACCGGCTTGGCGTAGATCGGGCGGGCGTCGGTGGCCGGGAAGGCCGACGCGGGCCACGAGTAGAGCGCCAGGTCGTACTGCCCGGACGCGATGTGGTCCTTGAAGTAGCTGGCGTCGGCGACCTTCGACGTCTCCGTGCGGATACCGATCTTCTCCAGCATCTGCGAGATCCGGTCGGCGACCGCGCGCAGCGAGTCCGAGCCGGGGCCCGACGGGAGCACGAAGCGCAGCGTCAGCGGCTTGCCGTCCTTGGCGAGCTGCCCGGCGGGAGCACCGGCGGGCGCGGGCGTCCCCTTCGGGGCGTACGCGCCAGGAGCGCCACCCTGGGCGGCCTCCTTCGCGTACTGATCCGCGTGCTTCCTCTCCTTGTCGGCCGCGCG
This sequence comes from Streptomyces sp. NBC_00569, assembly GCF_036345255.1. Taxonomy (NCBI): domain Bacteria; kingdom Bacillati; phylum Actinomycetota; class Actinomycetes; order Kitasatosporales; family Streptomycetaceae; genus Streptomyces; species Streptomyces sp. NBC_00569. The sequence continues at coordinate 4,151,116 of NZ_CP107783.1, forward strand.
CAGCTGCCGCGCGTCGGCCTGGCGCACGAGCGCGGCGTACTGGTGGGCGGCGATGCGCCCGGGGTCGAGCAGCGGGGGCTGCCGGTCGCCCGGCTTCTGGTCGCTCTCGCCGACGATGTACGTGCCGTCGTCCGAGTCGGAGGCGGCACCCTTCTTGTCCTCCGGCCCCGCCTTGCTCTTCTTGCCCTCGCTGCCGGAGACGTTGCCGGCCGTCTTCGGCTTGCTCGTCGCGGCCTCCTTCTTCACGGGACCGCCCGACACCCAGCCCGCGTCCGCGAGCAGTGCCCGGGCCTCGTTGGTGTCCTGGCTGCCGAGCGCGCCGCTGCTGTCGGTGTACGCCTGCTGCCCGGCGAGGGCGAGGTGGCTGCCGACGGGCTGCGCGGGCAGGCCGAGCGGCTTGAGGACGACCTCGGCGAGCTTCTTGCGGTCGATCGCGCGGGCGACGGCGCGACGCACCCGCTCATCGGCGAGGGGGCCCACGGAGCCGTTGAGCGCGAGCTGCGTGAAGGCGGGTTCGAGGGACTTGCGGACGACGTAGTCCCCCAGGCGCGACTGTTCCTTCCTGTACTTGTCGACGACCTTGCGGGTCTTCGCACGGGTGTCGAGTTCCGCATCGGCCGCGTCCTCGTCGTCGCCGTGCGCGACGGCCCAGGACCGCATCGCCTGGGCGGGCGTGAGCGCGCCGGGGCCGTGGGCGAGCGGGCCCGAGGTGCCCTTGTCGCGGTCGGCGAGGGAGATGCGGGAGGCGTCCTCCGGGTCGACGGCGGCGAGGTCGACCTTCCCCGCGACGAGCGCGTCGGCGCGGTCCTTGAGGGGTACGGCCCGCAGGACGAGCTGCTCCAGCTTGGCCTGGCGGCCCCACCAGCGCGGGTTGCGCACCAGCGTGATGTCCTTGGCGCCGCGGTCGATCCCCTTGATCGAGAAGGGGCCGGCGGTGACCTTGAGCGTGCGCCGGGCTTCCTCGTTGAAGGCGTTCGGGGTCCCCATGACGTCCTTGGGGTACAGCGGCGAGAACAGCGAGCGCCAGTCCGCGTAAGGCTTCGCGAAGGTGACCCGCACCTCCAGGTTGTTCTTGCCGCGCTCGATCTTCTCGATGCGGTCGTAGCCCGCGTTGTGGGCGGTCCAGTACGCGGAGTCCTTGCCGGACAGGGCGCGCCACTGGGCCGCGAAGTCGGCGGCGCCGATCTCGCGGCCGTCGCTCCACACCGCCTGCTGGTTGAGCTTGTACACGACGACCTGCTTGGGCTCTTGCTCGACGACCTCGGCCTTCTCCAGGAAGTCCGGGTCGCGCACCGCCCTGCCCTGGTTGTCGAGCCGGTACATCGAGGGCAGCACGGCCCCGGCGACGCGGGACGTGCTCGCGTCGGCGTCGGACTGGAAGGAATTGAGGGTCCCCGGCAGGGCGTCGACCGCCCAGCGCAGGGTGCCGCCGTCGGCGATGTCGCCGCGGGCCGCGGGCGCGATGTCCTGGGCGGCGGCCGGACTGCTGGACTCTGATTCGTCGCCGCCCGAGCTGCAGCCGGCCAGGGCCGTCACCGCGAGCGCCCCCGACACGAGGAACGCGGCCGAGCGCAGGACGGGACGCCGCGCGGGACGCCTGGCGGGGCGAGATGTGGCGCCGTCATGGGACATCACGGGTACCTCCGGGGCTAGCCCGGCCGCCCGCTTGCCAGGACCGGGCCGGGTTTGATCACGTTTGGCGGTATATGGAGCTGATCACATCTATCGCCCCACTGAAGGGGACCGGTCGCGCAGGCGGTCGGCGACACGGCGCTGCGGTGCCGGAACCCCACTCGTGCGGCCCAATGACGGCCCCGTCAGGGGCGCGGGGAACCGAGCGACAGGCCCCCACAGCCCCGCGCCCGCCGGCGAAACCCCACCGCCCCGTGCCCGAAGCGCCACTCCCGAAGGGGGCGCACGAAGCCCCGCACTCCAGCAATCCGCGCAGATCCCTTCACAAGGCGTGATGTGACGCGCGACACTCGCAGGCGCATGAGCATCTCCGCCGCACCAGCGGAAGCGAGGGCAAGTCATGACCCTGAACGACGACTTGGCGGCAGCCGAGCGCTGCCTCGACGAACTGTGCCGGACCGTGGGGCGCCTGGAGCGGCAGCTCGACGGCGGCCTCGACGTACGGCGCGTACGCACCGACGCCGACCATCTGCGCGAGAGCGTCGCGCTGCTGCGGGCGGCCGCCGCCGCTCCGCCGCCACCGCGCCGGCCCGAGCTCGTGCCCGTCCCCGACACCCCGTACGACAGCTCGCTCTGGACCGACTCGGACGACGAAGGACTCGGCGCCCGGGACCGGCACGCCCCCTGACCCTCTGAGCGGAGGCTTCGTTGGCCACCGGCACGGAACCCCATCCCCAAGCGGGCGCGCACGGCGTCCGGGACAGGACGCGCGCCGCGATCGCGTCCGGGCACCTGCGCACCGACCGCTGGTGGCTGGCGCCCGCCAGTACCGCCGCGGGACTGCTCGCCTTCATCGTCTACTCGACGTGGCGGGCCTTCTCGAACACGGACTACTACCACGCGCCGTACGTCTCGCCGTTCTACTCCCCGTGCATCTCGGAGAACTGCAGGCCGATGCACGCGGGCCCCAACTGGGAGATATTCGGCGGCTGGTGGGGCCTGTCCCCCGCGCTGCTCATCCTGATCTTCCCGCTCGGCTTCCGGCTGACCTGCTACTACTACCGGAAGGCCTACTACCGCGGGTTCTGGGCGTCACCGCCCGCCTGCGCGGTCGCCGAGCCGCACAAGAAGTACACGGGCGAGACCCGCTTCCCGCTGATCCTGCAGAACATCCACCGCTACTTCTTCTACGCGGCGATCCTCGTGGCGGGCATCCTCACGTACGACACCGTGCTGTCGTTCCGCGACGAGACGTACGCGTGGGGCCACATGGGTCTCGGCACGCTCGTCTTCCTCCTGAACATCACGCTGATCTGGGCGTACACCCTGTCCTGCCACTCGTGCCGGCACATCGTCGGCGGCAAGCTCAAGCACTTCTCCAAGCACCCGGTGCGCTACCGGATGTGGCAGTGGGTCGGGAAGCTGAATGACCGTCACATGCTGCTCGCCTGGGCGTCGTTGATCAGTGTCGCGCTCGCCGACTTCTACGTGTTCCTGCTGTCGTCCGGCGCCTTCGACGATCCGCGCTTCTTCTAGATGGGGTGGCACTTCTGATGTCTCAAGTGGAGCGGCAGCAGTGGGACGTCGTCGTGGTGGGGGCGGGCGGTGCGGGCCTGCGCGCGGCGATCGAGGCGCGCGAGCGCGGCGCGCGTACGGCCGTGATCTGCAAGTCCCTCTTCGGCAAGGCGCACACCGTGATGGCCGAGGGCGGCATCGCCGCGGCCATGGGGAACGTGAACTCCGGCGACAGCTGGCAGGTCCACTTCCGCGACACACTGCGCGGCGGCAAGTTCCTCAACCAGTGGCGGATGGCCGAGCTGCACGCGCGCGAAGCACCGGACCGCGTATGGGAGCTGGAGACCTGGGGCGCCCTGTTCGACCGGACGGCGGACGGCCGGATCTCGCAGCGCAACTTCGGCGGCCACGAGTACCCGCGCCTCGCGCACGTCGGTGACCGCACGGGCCTGGAGCTGATCCGCACGCTCCAGCAGAAGATCGTGGCGCTCCAGCAGGAGGACTTCAAGGAGTTCGGCGACTACGAGGCACGCCTCAAGGTCTTCCAGGAGTGCACGGTCACCCGCGTGCTCAAGGCTGTGTCCGACAGCGGATCCGCCGCGGGCGACCGCGTGTCCGGCGCGTTCTGCTACGAGCGCGAGAGCGGCCGCTTCTTCGTCCTGGAGGCGCCGAGCGTGGTGCTGGCGACGGGCGGGATCGGCAAGTCGTTCAAGGTGACGTCGAACTCGTGGGAGTACACGGGCGACGGCCACGCGCTGGCGCTGCTCGCCGGGGCGCCGCTGCTGAACATGGAGTTCGTGCAGTTCCATCCGACGGGCATGGTCTGGCCGCCGTCGGTGAAGGGCATCCTCGTCACGGAGTCGGTGCGCGGCGACGGCGGGGTCCTGCGCAACTCCGAGGGCAAGCGGTTCATGTTCGACTACGTCCCCGACGTCTTCAAGGAGAAGTACGCCGAGTCGGAGGACGAGGGCGACCGCTGGTACGACGACCCCGACCACAACCGGCGCCCGCCCGAGCTGCTGCCCCGCGACGAGGTGGCGCGCGCCATCAACTCCGAGGTGAAGGCGGGCCGCGGCTCCCCGCACGGCGGCGTCTTCCTCGACGTCTCCACCCGTATGCCGGCCGACCGCATCCGGCGCCGGCTGCCGTCGATGTACCACCAGTTCAAGGAGCTGGCGGACGTCGACATCACGGCCGAGCCGATGGAGGTCGGTCCGACCTGTCACTACGTGATGGGCGGCATCGCCGTCGACTCGGACACGGCGGCGGCGCGCGGCGTCCCCGGCCTGTTCGCGGCCGGCGAGGTGGCGGGCGGCATGCACGGCTCGAACCGCCTCGGCGGCAACTCGCTCTCCGACCTCCTCGTCTTCGGCCGCCGCGCCGGGCTGCACGCGGCCGAGTACGCGGCCGGGCTCGACGAGCGCCCGGCCATCGACGCGGACCAGGTCGACACGGCGGCGGCGGAGGCACTGCGCCCGTTCTCCGCGGAGGGTCCCGCGGACGGGGGCGTCGCCGAGAACCCGTACACGCTCCATCAGGAGCTCCAGCAGGCGATGAACGACCTGGTCGGCATCATCCGCCGCGAGGAGGAGATGGCCGAGGCGCTCGACCGGCTCGCCGGGCTGCGGATGCGGGCGCGGCGGGCCGGGGTGGAGGGGCACCGCCAGTTCAACCCCGGCTGGCATCTCTCGCTCGACCTGCGCAACATGCTGCTCGTCAGCGAGTGCATCGCGCGGGCCGCCCTGGAGCGCACGGAGTCGCGCGGCGGCCACACCCGCGAGGACCACCCGACGATGGACCGCCGCTGGCGCCGCACGAACCTGCTGTGCCGCCTCGTCGATCCGACCGGCGGCCTCGCGGCCACCGACCCGGTCCGGGGCCAGATCGACCTCGTGCGCGAAACCACCGAGCCCATCCGCCCGGACCTGCTCGCCCTCTTCGAGAAGGAAGAGCTGGTCAAGTACCTCGCCGAAGAGGAGCTGTACGAGTGAGTTCGTACGATGCGCGATTCAGGGTCTGGCGCGGGGACGCCGAGGGCGGCGACCTGACGGACTTCTCCGTGGAGGTGAACGACGGCGAGGTCGTCCTCGACATCATCCACAGGATCCAGGCGACCCAGGCGTCCGACCTCGCGGTCCGCTGGAACTGCAAGGCGGGCAAGTGCGGTTCGTGCTCGGCGGAGATCAACGGCCGGCCCCGTCTGATGTGCATGACCCGCATGTCGGTCTTCGACCGCGAGGACGTCATCACGGTGACGCCGCTGCGCGCCTTCCCCGTGGTCCGCGACCTGGTCACGGACGTCGGCTTCAACTACGCGAAGGCCCGCGAGATCCCCGCGTTCGTCCCGCCCGCCGGGGTCGGCCCGGGCGAGTACCGCATGCAGCAGGAGGACGTGGACCGCTCGCAGGAGTTCCGTAAGTGCATCGAGTGCTTCCTGTGCCAGGACACCTGTCATGCGGTGCGCGACCACGAGGAGAACAAGGCGGCGTTCGCGGGCCCGCGCTTCCTGATGCGGGTCGCCGAGCTGGACATGCACCCGCTCGACGCGGCGTCGGACTCCGGCCTCGACCGCAAGCGCACGGCCCAGGAGGACCACGGCCTCGGCTACTGCAACATCACGAAGTGCTGCACGGAGGTCTGCCCGGAGGGCATCCACATCACGGACAACGCCCTGATCCCCTTGAAGGAACGAGCGGTCGACCGCAAGTACGACCCGGTGGTGTGGCTGGGGAACAAGATCCGGCGGAGGTCGTCCTCGTAAGGCCGCGCGGCGCTACGGAGTGCTCACCCGGCGCATCAGCGCGCCTATGTCGCCCGCCACGAGCGGCCGCAGCCGCTCCGGGGTGACGCGCCCGCCGGCCGGTGCGGTGCTGACGCTCAGGGTGAACTCCGCGTCGCCGTCCAGGACGTGGACCGTGGCCGTGCGGCCATGGACGACCGTGTACGCCCGGTCGCCCAGGCCCTTCGCCGTCCGCACCTCGGTCCGGCCCGGGATCCGCTCGGCGGCCGTCGTGCGCGCCGCGTCGAACTCCGCGCCGGGGTCCGTCCGCTTGTGCAGGACCATGGACGCCGTGACGGTGGCGGCCCGCCCCGTGCCCTCCTTGCGTTCCAGCTCCCCCGAGCAGTCCGCCGTGTCCACCGCCCCGCTGCTGCTCCGCGTGGACTCCCAGCGCGATCCGCGGTCGAAGGCCGTGGCGAGATGAGGCATCGCGAGGAGGGAGCAGAGGCGGTCACTGACCCGGTAGCCCCTCAGGTCGGGGCCCTGCGCGCCGAACGCGTACAGGCCGGCGCCCCAGACGGCGGACGCGGCGAGCGCGCCGACGAGCAGCGCGCCGAGGGGGCGCCGCCGCCGTGAGGCAGTCAGGAGCTCGGGGCGGCTCGCGAGGGCCGGCGGTCCGGACACGACAAGCTCCGGTTCGCTGATCGCGCCGCCCGCGGCCCAGGGTCCGTTCTCCATGCCGGAAACCTATGTTGAGCAGCGGTTTTACCGGAAGGTCCGGCGATAACAATGCAGATTCGGCACAACCGGATCGTGCCGATCCCGGTCGCGGTACCCCAGATCCGGTCATACGCTCCCAACTGTGACGCCGCCTCCGAGTCGCCCCCGTCCGGTACGGATAGCCGCGCGGTCGGCCGTGGCCGCCGTGCTCGCGCTCTGCTGGGCGCTCCTGCCCGCCACGACCGCCCGCGCCGACGACCCCGTCACCCTGTCGAGAACCGGCCAGATCACCGACAAGGTGGACGCCCTCCGCGACCGTGAGTCCGGCGTCGCCTCGGCCCTCGACTCGCTCGACCGCGAGCACAGCACCCAGCTCTTCGTCGTCTACGTACGCGACTTCTCCGGCCGCTCCGCCCAGGACTGGGCCGACGCCACGGCCGCCAAGAACGGCCTCGGCCTCGACGACGTGCTCCTCACCGTCGCCACGCACGACCGGCAGTATGCCTACTCCGTCGACCCGGACTCCCGGCTCACCGACGCGCAGCTCAAGGATGTCGCCCGCACCGCGATCGAACCGGCGCTGCGCAGGAACGACTGGGCGGGCGCCGCGATCGGCGCGGCCCACGGCATCTCCGCCACCCTCGCGGGCCGCCCCGTCCCCGTCCCCACGATCACCCCGGGTCCGGCCGACCCCGCCGGCTCGGACACCGAACCCAGCGCGGCCGACCTCGCCCTGCCCCTCATCGCGGTCGGCGGCGCGGGCGCCCTCGCGGCGTTCACGTACACCCGCCGCAAGAGGCGTACGCGTACCCGCACCACGCCCGGCGGCGGCCGGGGCGGGGGCACGGGACCCAAGGTCACGCCGCTGCCCGAGCTGGACAAGCAGGCCCGGCAGATGCTGGTGGAGAGCGACGACTCGATCCGCACGAGCACGGAGGAACTCGGCTTCGCCACCGCGCAGTTCGGCGACGAGGCCGTCAAGCCGTTCACCGAGGCGGTGGCGTATGCCCAGTCGGAGGTGACGGCGGCCTTCCGGCTGCGCCAGCAGCTCGACGACGCGCACCCCGAGGACGACGCGACGAAGCGGCAGATGCTGGACGAGATCATCAGCCGCTGCACCGAGGCGGGGCGCAGGCTCGACGCCGAGGCCGCGGACTTCGACCGGCTGCGGGCCCTGGAGCGCACCGCGCCCGAGGCCCTCGCGCACGCGGAGCTCACCTCCCGCGACCTCGCCGCCCGCACGGCGACCACCGAGGAGACGCTGGCGGCGCTCGGCTCCCGCTACGCGCCGTCCGCACTGATTTCCGTGGCGGGCCACATCGAGCAGGCCAAGGACCGGCTGGTGTTCGCCACGACGAACCTCGGACAGGCACGGAGCTGCGTCGACGCGGGCCACAACGGCAGGGCCGCGGTGTTCCTGCGGGCCGCCGAGTCGGCCGTCGACCAGGCAGGCACCTTCGTGGACGCCGTCGACCGGCTGGGCCGGGAACTGGCCGAGGCCGCCGGGAAGCTGCCGGCCGCGCTCACCGAGTCCGACACCGACCTCGCCGACGCGCACGGAATCCTGGAAGGCATGACCGAGGGCGCCTCCACGGCCGATCTGCGCGGGCGCGTCGCGCGCGTGAAGACCGTCGCCGCGCGCGTGCGCAAGGAGATGGCCGCCGGCCCCTACGACCCGATCGACGCGCTGCGCCGCGTGGAGGAGGCCGACTCTGCGCTCGACGCGTCCCTGGACGAGGCCCGCGCACGCGAGTCCGGCACCGCCCGCGCGCGCTCCCTGCTCGACCAGGCGGAACTCACGGCCCGCAGCAGCGTCGGCGCCGCGTCGGACTTCATCACCACGCACCGCGGTGCGGTGGGCAGCGAGGCCCGTACGCGACTGGCCGAGGCGCAGCGGCACCTGGAGTACGTACGGACGGCGGCGCAGGCGGATCCCGCCGCCGCCCTGGCCGGCGCCCAGCGGGCCGACGCGCTGGCCCGGCAGGCACAGCAGCTCGCCGAGCAGGACGTGCGGTCCTTCGGGAATCCGTACGGCGGTGGGGGCGGGCGCGGCGGAGGGGGCATGGGCGGCGCGGTGCTCGGCGGGATCATCCTCGGCGAACTCCTGGGCGGCGGGCGGTCCGGCGGAGGGTTCGGCGGGCGGTCCGGCACGGGCGGCGGCTTCGGGGGCGGGTTCGGCGGCGGCGGTCCGGGGAGTTTCGGCGGGGGCGGGACCCGTGGCCGCAGGGGCGGCGGCGGACGGTTCTGACCCGGCGGCATTCACCCAGTTCCCCACGTATCTCCCTCGTACAAGGAGCACCCTCATGACCAAGCAGACCGTTCTCGGCCGCGTCACCCAGCTGGCGAAGGCGAACATCAACGCCCTTCTGGACGGCGCCGAGGACCCGCAGAAGATGCTCGACCAGCTGATCCGCGACTACTCGGACAACATCACCGAGGCCGAGCAGGCCGTCGCGGCGACCATCGGCAATCTGCGGATGATGGAGCAGGACCACAAGGAGGACGTCGAGGCGGCCGCCGAGTGGGGCGGCAAGGCGCTCGCCGCGAGCAGGAAGGCCGACGAACTGCGGGCGGCGGGCAGTGCCGCGGAGGCCGACAAGTTCGACAACCTCGCCAAGGTGGCGCTCGGGCGGCAGCTGAGCTCGGAGAAGGGGGCGAAGGACGCCGAACCGACGATCGCCGCGCAGAGCGAGGTCGTCGGAAAGCTGAAGTCCGGCCTCGACCAGATGAAGACGAAGCTGGTCGAACTCCGGTCGAAGCGGGACCAGTTGGTGGCGCGCGCGAAGACGGCGCAGGCCCAGAACCAGATGATGGACGCCGCCGGGAACATCAACGTCCTCGACCCGACGAGCGAGCTGAGCCGGTTCGAGGAGAAGGTGCGCCGTGAGGAGGCCAGGGCGCTGGGAAAGCAGGAGCTCGCCGACTCGTCGCTCGACGCGCAGTTCGAGCAGCTGGAGGGCCTCGGCGACGCGGCCGAGATCGAGGCGCGCCTGGCGGCGCTCAAGACGTCCGCGTAGAGACGGGGAGGCGGCGCGCCCGGTCAGTACAGGCTGAGCAGCGCCTCCGTCGGGTCCACGGCCGCCGAGTCGCCGTCCGGCAGCGGGAGTTCGAACCAGACGGTCTTGCCGCGCGGCGTCCTGCGCGAGCCCCAGGAGGCGCTGAGCAGACCGACGAGCTGAAGCCCGCGGCCGCCCTCGTCCGTGTCGCGCGCCCGGCGGCGGCGCGGCTGGACGAGGCCCGCGTCCCACACCTCGCACACGAGGGTGCGGTCGAGCAGGAGGCGCAGCCTGATCTCGCCCTCGCCGTACCGCAGGGCATTGGTGACCAGCTCACTGACCAGCAGTTCCGTCGTGTCGACGAGCGGCTCCAGGTCCCACTGGGTCAGCTGGGCACGGGTGAACTCGCGGGCGCGGCCCACCGAGCGCGGCTCGCGCGGCAGCGTCCAGTCGCCCACGGCGTCGGCCGGCAGACCCTGTACGCGAGCCATCAGCAGCGCGATGTCGTCCTCGCCGTGGTGGGTGTCGAGCGTGGTCAGCACATGGTCGCAGACGTCCTCGAGCGCGGGCGAGGGATCGTCCAGGGCGCTGCGGAACGCGGAGAGTCCCTCGTCGAGGGGATGGTCGCGGGACTCGACGAGCCCGTCGGTGTAGAGGGCGAGGAGTGAGCCCTCGGGCAGTTCGACCTCGACCTCCTCGAAGGGCTCCCCGCCGACGCCGAGCGGCATGCCCGGGGGTACGTCGAGCATGAGCGCCCCTTCGCCGGGCTCGACCAGGACGGGCGGCAGATGGCCCGCGTTGGCGAAGGTGCAGCGCCGGGTCACCGCGTCGTAGACCGCGTACACGCAGGTGGCGAGGTAGACCTCGGAGAGGTCGGCGTCGCCGGCTCTTCGGGCGGCGCGGGTGGCCTGCTGGACGCCGCCGCCGGGGCCGGGGGCCGGTGACGACGGGCTGCCCGGCGTGCCGAGTCCGCGGGCGATCTCGTCGAGCGCGGAGAGTACCTCCGCGGGTTCGAGGTCGAGGAGGGCCAGGGTCCGTACGGCGGTGCGCAGTTCGCCCATGGCGACGGCGGCGCGCAGGCCGCGGCCCATGACGTCGCCGACGACGAGCGCGGTTCTGTGCCCCGGCAGCTCGATGACGTCGAACCAGTCACCGCCGACCTCGGTGGCCGCGTTGCCCGGCAGGTAACGGCAGGCGATGTCGAGGCCGGACGCCTCGGGGTCGTCCGGCGGGAGCAGCGACCGCTGCAGTATCAGGGCCCGCTCGTGCTCGCGCCGGTAGAGACGGGCGTTGTCGATGCAGACGGCGGCGCGGGCGGCGAGTTCGACGGCGAGGGCGCGGTCGCGGTCGTTGAAGGGCTCGCTGCCCTTCGTACGGGCGAAGCGCGCGAGGCCGACGACGGTGTCGTGGGCGACCATCGGCACGGCCAGCGTGGACTGGATGAGGCCGCCGGACGCGGCGGGGACGAACTGGGGGCGGGCGGTGCGCAGGGCGTCCGCGCAGGGCGAGTTGAAGGCGTAGCGGTGGACGGCCCCGACCTCGACGACGCCGTCGCCACCGGACGCTTCGAGGTACGGCACGTCGGCGACGGCGCTCGCGGCGGCGACCCTGCGCAGTTCGGCGCTGCCGTCGGCGAGGCTGCGGCTGTTGAGCGCCGACTCGTCGCCCGCGAGGAGCCCTTGGTAGAGGTCGACGGAGGCGAGGTCGCAGAAGCCGGGGACGACGACATCGAGGAGCTCGCGGGCGGTGGTCTCCAGGTCGAGCGAGTTGCCGATACGGGCACCCGCTTCGTTGAGGAGGGCGAGGTTGCGGCGGGCGTGGGCGGCCTCGCGGGCGGCGGCGTGGCGCCGGGTGACGTCGGTGGCGAGCCCGGCGACTCCGATGGGCCGGCCGCTCCCGCTGTGCACGCGGTAGAGGTTGATCGACCAGTGCCGGCGCTCGGCGGAGTCGGGCGCGGGCCCGACGAGCTGCATGTCGGTGACGGACTCGCCGCTCTCCAGCACGCGGCGCAGCGCGGCCTGGACGCGGTCGGCCTCGCCGCGCGGCAGATAGTCGTGGACGGTGCGGCCGCGGTGGTCGTCGGCCCGGCCGCCGAAGACGGCGGCGAAGGGCCGGTTGGCCCGCTGCACCTTCAGGTCGGTGCCGAACAGCAGGAAGCCGAAAGGAGATTGGCCGAAAATGGCCTGCGACGCGGCAAGGTCCGTCTCGATGCGGCGCAGGGCGCGGACGTCGACGACGATGCAGACGGCGGCGTGCTCGCCGGACTCCGTCTCGGTCGGCATCACATAGACCTCGGCTATCCCCTCCGTATACGGGGCGGGGCCGTACTGACCGGGCACATGCGGATCGGGGACGTGCGGACCGCGCGCGCCGGACGCCGGTCCGCCCGCGCCCGCCGTCCGGTTCCTGGGCATCCGGAAGGGGACGACGCCGGTCCACTCGCCGCCGTCGAGAATCTCCGCCATCTTGCGGTGGCCGCGCTCGCGCAGCTCCGTGGAGACGAAGGCCTCGATGGGGTCCTTGCCCACGGCTTCCTGCGCACTGACGCCGAAGAGCTGCGCCGCGCGCCGGCTCCACTGGTCGATCAGCCCGTCCGGGCCGATGGAGAAGGAGGCGACCTTGATGTAGTCGTACATGGAGCCGGGCGGACTGCTCTGCCACGTCCCGGCCCCGAGCGGGCCTGCCGCATCGCGCGCGGCCGTCCCGCCCGAGGTGTCCTCGGACGACGTGGCCTTCGCTGGTATCTCGCTCACGCGAACCGTCCCCTCCAGCTCACCGCGTCCGGCACCGGTCACCGGGGCGGCTGCCCGCAGTATCCAGCACTACGGAGCCGCGCAACACGGTGTTCACGATCACACCACGGTCCCGACGCTTTTTGGCCCGTCCCGACATAACAGGACGACAACCAGATCCGCGGCTGTCCCGTGTCTTCTTCCTGGCCGGCCCTTCGCCGATCAGCATGCTCCCTGTCTCCTAACCAGGGAGGGTTCCTCTTAATCGGCGCGACGCCACCGGTTCCGGCCGCAGGTTCCGGCCACCGGCGACAGCCGCGGTCAGTGCCGGCCGGGCAGCGACAGTTCGAACCAGACAGCCTTGCCCGCGTCAGCGGGCCGTGTCCCCCACCGGCGCGCCGCCCCCGCGACCAACTGGAGCCCCCGCCCGCTTTCCTCCTCCGGCCCCGCGGCGCGCTCCAACGGCGGATCCGGAAGGGGATCGGAGACCTCCACCCGCAGCGTGTGGGCCGGCTCGGCCGACCGCAGGAGACGTACACCGATGGGGCCGGAAGCGTGCCGGAGCGCGTTGGTCACCAGCTCACTGACGAGCAGTTCGGTGACATCGCCGAGCGAACCGAGGCCCCAGTCGCCGAGCTGCCCGCGGACCGCGGCACGGGCGGAACGGACTGTGCCCGGTTCCTCGGGGAAGACCCACTCGGCGCACTCCCCGTCGCCGTCGGTGTCGAACACGCCGATCACTTCCCAGGCAGCAGTAGAACCCCGTCCACCCCTTCGAATCGCGTCCGATTTCATAGGGTTAATCGATATATACCCGGGTGACCGTGCGCGCTACCGTCTCACGCCAACACTCCGCGAAGGGCGGCACCAACGGAGCATTTCGGACGGTACGACGGCTGACACAACCGGCAGCACGGCGGTGGCGGCCGACGGCACGAGGACCGGGACCACGTACAGGACTGCCGCCGGACGGATCACGGCCGCCGCGCCGCGAGCACCGCCTTCACCGCCGGTACGTCCTGATCGAGCCAGTCCACGGACCAGATCTCGTCGGGCCCGAGCCAGCGCAGCTCGTCGTGGTCCTCCAGCGGGCGGGGGCGGCCGGACAGCAGGCGCGCGGTCCACACCCGCAGCACATATCCAGGCTTCAGGGGCCACTCCCCCGGGACGGGCGCCACGAGCTCCGCGGCGATCCCGAGCTCCTCGCGCAATTCCCGCACGAGAGCCCGCTTCGGGTCCTCGCCGGGTTCGACCTTGCCGCCGGGGAGTTCCCAGCGGCCCGCGAGCTCGGGGGGCGCACTGCGTCGCGCGGCGAGCAGACGGCCACTCTCCTGGAGGGCCGCCGCGACGACGACGGTCGGTTCAGTCATGTGCCGGAGCCTACGGCCGCGGGCGGGAACGTCAGCGCGCGGTGCCGTTCTGCGTCTGACCGAGGCGCTCGACCCAGTAGAGCTGCTTGTGGCCGCGGTCGTCGAGACTGTCGGCGATCTTCTGGGCTTCCGCCCTGGTCGCGTACCGGCCGACGCGATAGCGGTTGCCGTTGTCGTCCTGGCGTATGACGAGCCACACAAGCGTGGTCGTGCCCTCGTTCATCGCGCCCCTCCACTCCCCGACCCCGGCTCGCACAGCGCCCCGCTTTCTGAGGAAACCCCACTCCGCATATGCCCGAGCGTACGCCTGACCTTCACACAGCGGATACGCATTGGCACAAAGAGATACGCAACCAGCCAATCCGCAGGGGGCGCACTCCGAAGAGTGCGCCCCCTGGACGTTCCACAGCTCGTGCGGTCAGCCGGTACGCACCGTCGGCATGGGCATCGGCACCGGGCCCGCCTGCGGCTCCTTGCGGCAGGCGTCGCCGCACTCCGCGTCGAGCGAGCAGCACAGCGAGCAGATCGGGCCCGACCGGACGGGGCAGTCCGCGGTGTCCGGGAGTTCGTACGCCGTCTCGCAGACGCTGCACGTGTGGGTCGCCGTGATGTCGGCGACCTCGACGTCGGGGCCGTTCACCGGGTTGGGCCTGGCCAGGTAGTACCTGCCCTTGGTGGCCCAGGCGATCAACGGGCAGAGGGTCAGGGCGAGTCCGGCCGCGATGAACGTCGAGAAGGCCTCCGCGTACTCACCGAACACCCCGAAGAACGCGAGGATCGAGACGGCCGACGCGATCGCCATGGCACCGAAGCCGGCCGGGTTCACGGCATACAGATAGGCCCGCTTGAACTCGATGTACCGGGGGCTCCAGCCGACGCGCTTGTTGATGACGAGGTCGGCGGCCACGGCCGCGATCCAGGCGATGCCCACGTTCGAGTAGAAGCCCAGCAGCTTGTTCAGGGCCGCGAACATGTTCATCTCCATCAGCGTCAGCGCGATGGCGAGGTTGAGGAAGATGTACCAGACGCGGCCCGGGTGACGGTGGGTGATGCGGGAGAAGAAGTTCGACCAGGACAGCGAACCGCTGTAGGCGTTGGTCACGTTGATCTTGATCTGGGAAACGACCACGAAGAGCGCGGCGGCGGGCAGGGCGACCGAGCCGAGCCACGGCTTGAGCGCCTCGACCTGCGGCGCGACGGGTTCCAGCGCGTGGGTCCTGCCGACGGCTTCGAGGGCGACGAAGGCGAGGAGCGCGCCGCCGAGTTGCTTGGCGGCGCCGATGATCACCCAGCCGGGTCCGGCCGCGAGAACGGCCAGATTCCACCGCTTCCTGTTCTGCTCGGTCCTGGCCGGCATGAAGCGCAGGTAGTCGGCCTGCTCGCCGATCTGCGCGATGAGGGAGAGCGCGACACCGGTGCCGAGACCGAAGCCGAGCCAGGAGAAGCCGCTGCCCGCGCCCTCCGTGCCGCCGAAGCGGGTGAAGTCGCCGAAGGAGCCCGGCGAGTGGACGGCCAGGATCACGAAGGGCAGCACGAGCCCGATGAGCCAGACCGGCTGCGTCCACGCCTGCACCTTGGCGAGGGCGCCCATGCCGCGGAAGACGATCGGGATGACGATGAGCGTGGTCAGCAAGTAGCCGACGGGCAGCGGCAGTCCGACGACCTCGTGCATGGCCTGCGCCATGATCGAGCCTTCGAGGGCGAAGAAGATGAAGGTGAACGAGGCGTAGATGAGGGACGTGAGCGTCGAGCCGAAGTAACCGAAGCCCGCGCCCCGGGTGATGAGGTCCATGTCCAGGCCGTACGTGGCGCAGGCGCGGGCGATGGGAATGCCGGTCAGGAAGATGATCGTCGCCGCGCACAGGATCGAGGCGAGCCCGCTCGTGAAGCCGTACGTGAAGACGATGGAGGCGCCGATCGCGAAGTCGGCGAGGTAGGCGATGCCGCCGAGCGCGGTGGACGCGACCATGGTCGGGGACCAACGCCGGTAGGAGTGGGGCGCGTAGCGCAGCGAGAAGTCCTCGCGGCTCTCGTCCGCGGCGAGCCTGGCGTAGCTGCGCCGCGGCGGGGCTGCCTCTGTGTCACGGGTGACCGTGTCCGTCATGAGGGTTCCTGTCATCCGGCCGATTGCGGGTACGGACGGAAGTTAGGAGCCGCGCATGACGATGCGGGGCGGCCGGTGATTGCCCCGGCGTTACGGCAGGCGGCCGCGGGTTAAGTCGCCGTCACGCGCCCCGGACAGGGCGTTCGCGTATCGGTCACTTCACCGGCAGGTGGTATGCGATCCGGTACCGGTCGGCGGGGACGACGACGTCCGCCGTCTCGACCGGTCTGCCCGACGCGAAGTACGTGCGCTGGATGACGAGAACGACGTGGCCGGGCACTCCGCCGAGCGCCATGAGCTCCTCGGCGAGGCCGGGGCGGGCGCCGACCTCCTCCGTCACGTTGTCCACGATCACGTCGATGGCGGCCATGCGCTCGACGACGCCGCAGCCGCCGAGAGGGCCCTCCTCGGGGAGCATCACGGGGGTGCGTCCCGTGACCGTGAGAGGTTCCCAGGAAGTGGAGAGCATCATGGCCTCCCCCGCGTCCCGGTAGACGTACTTCGTGCACATCACGCGGTCACCGGCGCGGACACCGAGGCGCTCGGCGATGGCGCTGCTCGCCTCGACCTGCTCACTGCGGGAGTCCCACGTGCCGCGCGCCGTCTCGTCTGCCTGCTCCTGCTTGAAAGGGGTGGAGCCGCTGCTCGGCCGGTACCCGGAGCGCGCGACGCGGCGCGGGACCGGTGTCTCGCGCACGTACGTGCCCGAGCCCGAGCGCCCCTCGACGAGGCCCTCGGCCATCAGCACCTTGCGGGCTTCGAGGGCGACGGTGTCCGAGACGCCGTACTCCTCGCGGATCCTGGCCTGTGACGGGAGCCGGGTGTGCGGTGGCAGCGATCCATTGACGATCTTCTTGCGAAGATCACCCGCGACGCGCAGATACGCCGGCTGCTCACCGAATGTCACTGGCTGCACTCCCTAAGACCCATGGCGACCCGTCAGATTGACAGACAGCAACAGCGTCGCAACCCTGGGTTGTGCGCCGCAAGCGAAGGCCAAAGAAACACTCGAAGTGATGACATGCGGGCGCGCAGCCCTTTACGCAGGGAGTTTCTCCGGGTAAGGGGATCCTTACGCCTGACCCTCGGGACCGGTGGCGGCGGCGACACCCCCGCCATCCGTGGGACCTCCGGCGCGGGTTGCCCGACTCCCGTCCGCAACCGCCCGCATCGTCGGATGCGTGACCCGACCCCGCCGATCCCCCGCCCGCCTCACCGTCCTCCTCGCGCTCGCGGTGCTCGGCGCCTCACCGGGTGCGGCCCTGGCGACGCCCGGCCCCGGCCCGCTGCCCGCCCAACTCGCCCCCGCACGCGCCCCCGTGCCCGCGGGCTCCCCCTCCCGGGCCTCCGCAGCCTGCACCGGTGACCCCGCCTGGACCCCGGCCACCACCCGTATCGACCCCGCGAACACCTATCACGCGTACACCGGCAACGGATATCTCGGCGTGCGCGTCCCGCCGTCCGGCGCGGGCTACGCCGAGCCCGGCGACAAGACCGGCTGGCCGCTCTACACGCCGCGCTACGACGGGGCGTTCGCCGCCGGGCTCTACGCGCGCGGCCCCGAGAACACCGCGCACCGCGAGGCCATCGCCGCGCTGCCGAACTGGACGGCGCTCGACCTGACCGTGGGCGACGAGACGTACGGCCCCGACAGCCGCGTCTCGCACTACCGGCAGACCCTCAGCCTGCGCTGCGGATTCGTCCGCACGTCGCTGACCTGGACGCACAAGGACGGCCGGCGCACCGACCTGACGTACGACGTGCTGACCGACCGCGCCCACCCGCACACCGGAGCCGTGCGACTGCGCGTCACGCCGCACTGGAACGGTGAGGCGACCGTCACCGACCGGATCGACGGCCGCGGTGCCCGCCGGATCGCGCCCACCGGCGGCGGCGCCGCGGGCAAGCGCACGATGGCGGTGGGCTTCCGCACGGACGGCACCCGCGAGAACGGCGTCGTCGCCTCCACTGTGGACGCCCCCGGCCGCACCCACACGGCGAGCCTCACCGAGACGTTGACGAACCATCAGTCCGCCACCTTCCCCGTCGGCACCGGCCGCACCTACACCGTCACCAAATACGTCGGCGTGGACACGGCTCTCACCTCCCGCACCCCGCACGACTCGGCCGTCCGCGCCTCGCAGCAGGCGGCCACCGCCGGATGGGACGAGGTCGTCCGCCACCACACGGCCGCCTGGCGGAAGTTGTGGAGGTCGGACATCGAGGTGCCGGACCGGCCCGAGCTCCAGCAGCAGGTGCGGGCCGCGCGGTACGGGCTCCTCACCGCGGTGCGCGCCGGCGGTCGCGACAGCGTCGCGCCGGCCGGGCTCACCAGCGACGCCTACGCGGGCATGATCTTCTGGGACGCCGAGACGTGGATGTTCCCCGCACTGCTCGCCGACCGGCCCGAACTGGCGCGCCCCGTCCTCGAATACCGCTACCGCACGCGTGAGGCGGCAGCCGACAACGCCCTCAAGACGTCGGTCAAGGGCCTCATGTACCCGTGGACCAGCGCGAGCCGCGGCGCCCTGTGGACGGAGTGCCAGAGCTGGTTCCCGCCGCACTGCGTCACCCAGAACCACCTCCAGGGCGACATCGCGCTCGCCGCCTGGCAGTACTACCTGGCCACGGGCGACCGCGCCTGGCTGCGCTCGCGCGGCTGGCCGCTGCTCAAGGGACTTGCCCAGTACTGGACTTCACGCGTCACGAAGAACGCCGACGGCTCGTACTCCATCAAGGACGTCGCGGGCCCCGACGAGTACAGCAACGGCGTCGACGACGGGGTCTACACGAACGCCGTCGCGGCCACGGCCCTGCGCTCCGCCGCCCGCGCCGCCCGCCTCGTGGGCTCCGCGCCCCCGGCCGCGTGGACGACGATCGCCGACGGGCTCCGCATCCCGTACGACCCCAAGCGCAAGATCTTCCTCCAGTACGAGGGCTACAACGGCTCGACGATCAAGCAGGCCGACGCAGTCCTGCTGCTGTACCCGCTGGACTGGAAGCCGATGCCGAAGGGCGCGGCGGCGGCGACTCTGGACTACTACGTCGCGCACACCGACCCGGACGGGCCCGCGATGACGGACTCCGTGAACGCGGTGGCCGCCGCGTCGGCCGGGGAGCCGGGCTGCGCCACGTACACGTTCCTGCGGCGTGCCTCGAAGCCGTTCTTCCGGGAGCCGTTCGGGCTGTTCTCGGAGGCGCGCGGCACGAAGGCGGGATCCAGTGACCCGCTCGCGGGCACGCCCGCTCAGGACTTCCTGACCGGGAAGGGCGGCTTCCTCCAGGTGTTCACAAACGGCCTGACCGGTCTGCGCCTGGAGGAGGACGCCCTGCGCCTGGACCCGTCGCTGCCGCCGCAGCTCGGCAGGGGCGTGACACTGCGGGGGCTGACCTGGCGCGGACGCACGTACGACATCGCGATCGGGCCGGAGCGTACGACGGTCAGGCTGACCGCCGGCGACCCGTTCCCCGTCGTCACGCCCACCGGGCGCGCCACGGTCGACCGAGGCGGGCTCGTCCTGCGCACCCGGCGCCCCGACCTCGAACCCACCTCCGACCTGGCCCGCTGCCGCACCGCGACGGCGACGTCCGAGGAGCCGGGCCTGTACGCGGAGGCGGCGGTGGACGGCAATCCGGTCACCCCCTGGCAGCCGGCGACCGCGCACGCCTCCCTCACGGTCGACCTCGGCCGGACGGGGAAGGTCTCTGGGGTGGACGTCACGGGCACGCGCGCGTACGCGGTGACGACGTCGGCCGACGGGGCGTCCTGGCGGGCCTTCGCACCGGGGCGAGCGGCCCGCTACGTCCGTATCACCGAGAAAGGCGAAAGGCCCGAGCCCGTCGAGGAGTTGAGGGTCAGGTAGGGCCTGCCGCCCGACCGGCAGGCCCTGGACCGCCGGGCGCCGCGCGCGGCCCCACACCGCGCAACGGCACCCGGCGGCCGGTCAGTTGGCCTCGGCCGGCACGGCGGCCAGGGAGCGGGACCGCACCACGAGTTGGGCGACCGTCGTCACCACCAGGTTCGGGACGAGCGCAATGAGCCCCGTGTCGACCGTGCCGACGTCCACGCTCCCGAAGGTGAGCCAGATCAGGACGCCGACGCCGGTCAGGATGCCGAGCAGTGCGGGCACGGCTTCCAGACGCACCTTCCTGGCCAGGCCCATGACGATCGCCGGCGCGAGCTGGGTGAGACCTCCGTAGGTGAGCAGCAGCAGGTCGGACAGGAGTCCGGGCCTGGTCAGACCCAGCACGAGGGCGAGCGCGGCGGCCGCGACCACGCAGAGGTGGTTGGTGCGCAGCTGCGTACGTTCGTTGCGCGCGCTCAGCAGGTTGCGCGACAGCAGACTGGAGATGCCCACGACGATGGCCGCCGAGGGGACCATGGCGGCCGAGGCCGCGGCGACCGCGACGACGCCGACGAGCCAGCCGGGCAGGGTCTGGCCCGCGAGGGTGAGGGCGACGGAGTTCGCGGGCGAGCCCGGCTTCACCATGAGGATTCCCGCGAAGCCGACGATGATCGGGATACCGAGCGCTATCTGGTAGAGCGGCAGCCAGACGGCGTTCTTGCGCAGGGCGCGCCCGCTGACGGCGGCGAGGACCGGCGGCCACAGATGGGCCATGGTGCCGAGTCCGCCGCCGATGCCGGAGATGATGACGGCGGTGACGAAGAACGTGGCGTCATAACCCTCCTGATGGAGCGTCAGGAGTTGCGGGTGGCTGTCCCGTACGGTCTCGAAGAGGCCGCCGATGCCGCCCTGCACGGAGACCGCGACACCGATGAGCAGCACCACGAGCCCGGTGATCATCAGGGCGTCCTTGAGGTAGGCGACGCGGGCGATGCCGCGGATCCCGGACCACAGGACGAAGGCGACGGTGAGGACGGTCGCGAGAACCATGCTGAGGTTGCCGCCCGTGCGGCTGCCGGTGGCGAGCTGGACGATCATCCCGAGCCCGGTGATCTGGAGCTGGAGGTACGGCAGCAGGAAGACCGCGCCGACGACGGCGACGACCTTGCCGAGCAGGGGGCTGCGGTAGCGGTCGGCGAAGAAGTCCGCCTGCGTCAGGTAACCGCCCTTGCGGCCGAGTTCACGCATCCGGGGCGCGGTGAAGTACTGGAGGATGAAGTTGATCGCGAGGTAGCACAGGGCGAACGCGGCGGCGACGCCTCCGCCGAAGGCGATACCGGCCAGACCGAGGAAGCTGAAGGTCGTGAAGGCCTCGCCCGCCTGGAGGAACCAGGTGGTGAAGGTGGAGAACTTCCGTTTCCCCACCGTCCATTCGCCGAGTTCCCCGCTGCGCGGTCTGCGCCCGCTCACCCCGACGACGGCGATGGAGACCATGCCGATGAGAGTGATGGTCATGGTGGTGTTCATGCGGCGGCCTCCTCGGCGTCGTCGCGGTCGGCGCGTTCGTTGTCGGCGTGCGCAAAGTGCTCGACGAGGGCGAGCGACGCCGTCGTACCGGCCGTCCACAGCAGGCACCAGGCCAGGACGGAGGGGATGCCGAACCAGAGGTACGGGCCGTTGACGAAGGGCAGGAACGGGGTGCTGAGGAAAGCCAGTACGGGCACGAAGGCCCAGATCACGTGCGGTTTTCTCATCAGGGCTCCATACGGCTGCGGAAGGTACGGCTACGGGAGGGAGGGGCGACGGCGTCCGTGCCCGGTGGCGGCCTCGTAGGCGGCGCCGACCTCGAGCACGGTCCGCTCGGCGCGGGGCGGGCCGACGATCTGGAGCCCGACGGGGAGCCCGGCTCCGGTGAAGCCGGCCGGTACGGAGAGGGCGGGTGCGCCCAGGACGGAGAGGAAGTACGCCGAGCGCATCCAGTCGAGATAGGTGTGCTGCGGCTGCCCTTCGATGACGGTCGGGTACTCCGCCTCCACGTCGAAGGGGGTGACCTGGCTGACGGGCGCGACCAGGACGTCGTAGCGCTCGAAGAATCCGACGGCCGCGAGGTGGATGCGGGCGTGCTCGGCGGTCGCGCGGGCGAGGTCGGCGCCGGTCAGGCGCCGCCCCTCCTCGATGTTCCAGACGAGGCTGTCCTTCAGGGAGGCGCGGTCGCTGTCGAGGAGCGCGCCGAGGCCCTGGTTGAACTCCTGGGCGCGCAGCGTGCGGAAGACGTCCTCCGCGCCGTCCAGGTCCGGGCAGTCCTCGGCGACGACGCAGCCGAGGCCCTCGAAGACCTCGGCCTGCTGCTCGAACACGTCGCGCACGTCACGGTCGACGGCGACCCGCCCGCCGAGGTCGGGCGTGAACGCCACCCGTAGCCCGGTCACGTCCCGCCCGAGCGGTGCGCGGAAGGCGGCGCCCGGCCCCTCCAGGGAGATCGGGACACGCGGGTCGGGCCCGGCCATGACGGACAGCAGCAGCGCGGTGTCGGCGACGGTGCGCCCCATCGGCCCGGCGACGGCGAGGGTCTCCCACAGGTTGCCCGCCGGGTGCGAGGGGACGCGGCCGGGGGTGGGGCGCAGGCCGACGACGTTGCAGAAGGACGCCGGGTTGCGCAGGGAGCCGCCCATGTCACTGCCGTCGGCGAGCGGCTGGAACCCGGCGGCGAGCGCGGCCGCGGCCCCGCCGCTGCTGCCGCCCGCCGACCTCTTCGTGTCGTACGGGTTCCTGGTCGCGCCGAAGACGGGGTTGAACGTGTGCGAACCGGCCGCGAACTCGGGGACGTTGGTCTTGCCGATGCGGATGGCGCCCGCGTCCTGGATGCGCCGCACGAGCAGCTCGTCCTCGTCGGGGACGTGCTCGGCGAAGAGGGGCGAGCCGTGCGTGGTGCGCATGCCGCGGGTGAGGTGGGTGTCCTTGAACGCGATGGGCAGGCCGTGCAGCGGTCCGAGGTCCTCGCCGCGCGCCTGGCGCTCGTCGGCGGCGGCGGCCGCGGCGAGTGCGCCCTCGGGGTCCAGGGTGACGATCGCGTTGACGGCGGGGTTGAGGCGTTCGATGCGGTCGAGGTGGGCCTGGACGATCTCGCGGGCCGACAGCTCACCACGGTGGACGCGCGCCGCGAGGTCGACGGCGTCGAGTACGCAGAGTTCGTCCTGCACGGGAGCGGAATCGACGGCGCCGGTGGCGGCGGAACCGGAGTCGGCGGAACCGGTGGAAACGGGCATGGCAGTCCTAGGGCAGCGGGCAGAGAGGCGCGGCCGGCCAAGGGCGGAGTCGGCGACGCGTGTGCTGCACCACACTGAAGGCGCTGACGTTTTCAGTCAACACCTAAAACTGTATGAACTTTTAAGACGCCAGTCTCATCACTGTGAATATTTCAGTCGCATTACGAAGGTCGGCGGCGGGACGTCGGGAACTCCACCCCGCTGCGCTTGAACGCCTCGACGACCAGATGCGACTGCACGGCCTCCACATGCCGCACCCAGGGCGAGGCGGTCAGGAACTCGTACAGCGCGGCCTTCGACGGCTGCGTCACGTCGACCAGGAGCTGGTGTTCGCCCATGACCACCGCGGCGTACCGCACGAGCGGCGACTCGACGAGCAGCCTGCCCACCTTCTCCACCTCGTCGGGCCGGGTCCTGATCCACAGGAGCGCCTCGACCGGGAGGCCGAGCAGCGCGGGCTCGACGGCGGCCCGGATGCTCACATGCCCCTCGCGGGTCAGCGTCTCGACGCGGCGGCGGGCGGTCGCCACGGAGACGCCGGCGACGGCGGCCAGGTCCTCGTGGGTGCGCCGCCCGTCCTCGGCGAGCGCCCCCAGGATCGCCCGCTCCTCGGGCCCCACCTCCACCTCCGGCAGCCCGATCTCGTCGACGATCCCGGACGGCCCGCCGAGCGCCTCGATCTCCCCGGCGTCGAGGATCCCCGGCGACCACTCGTGCACGGTCCTGAAGTACCGCAGCACCGGCGACACGCTCTGCGAGAAGAGGCCGGGCAGCGCGGGCACCTCGTCGAGCATCAGCGGCCCCAACTGACCCTGCGGGAACTGGAGTTCGGCCACACAGTCGACCGGTCCCGCGAGCGCGTACGAGAAGATGCAGTCCGCTCGCCGGGCGGCCGCCACGGCCACGTCCCGCACCGACCCCGGCCGGCAGGTCATCCGCAGGATCACGGTCTCGCCCCGCACGACGAGCCCCCGCACGGCCACGTCCCCGCTCTCCAGCAACCGCAGCCCCCGCCGCGCCACCTTCCGCTCGGGCTCCCCGATCGCGGCCGCGATGCGCCGCCACGACGCCCGCCCGTCGATCTGCAGGGCGGCAACGATGCGCCGGTCGAGGGGATCCAGGGGCGCGGGGGCGGGCGGGGCGGCCGGTACTGGGTGCGTCACAGGACCGACCCTAACGAGCGGGGCTGGCGGAGCGGGCCGGGACCGGGTCCCGTGAGCGCCGACGGTCTTGAGACGGCAGAGCGGACCATTGGCGGACCGTCCGTCGGAGGAGGCGCGGACGCCGGAGAAGGGCGAGGGGCCGGACAGTGCGTCATGTCATGGTCCGGCCCCTCGCCCGAGGAGCTCCCGGCGGGCCTCGTAGGGCTCAGTCCTCGATCACCGGATTGCACGGCGAGAGGAAGGGATCGAGGCGCTCCTCGACTCCCCCCCTGCGCATGACGCGCACCCGGAACGCGTTGTCGGCGTTCGGGAGGTCGCCTTCGTCGGAGCGGTCGTGGAGCAGCCCCCACGAGCCGGGGAAGCGGCGCGCGATGTACGCCACCAGTTCGTCCAGCTGCTCGGCTTCGTAGCCCTTGTGGTTGGTCTGTCCGGCGGCGGTGACGACGGGCAGACCGTTGAAGACGTCGAGCACGACCTTGCAGCTGGAGGACCACTGGACCGTGCCGATCCGTGCGCGCAGCTCCTCGACGCCCGACCTCAGAGACCGCGCGTCGTCCTCGTACGGGTCCTCGGAGATACCGAACCAACCATGGAACTCGTACATGCCCTCACTCCAGCGGAGTCGTGTCGATCACCGGCTCGACGCCGTACCGGCGCCCGTATTTTCTCCTTCAGCTCACCGATCGCGTCACCTATGCCCTGGGTGAGCCGCTGGACGCGTCTGAGACAGTTCCTCAGTGCGGCCACCCCGACCTGCTACCGCCACCGCACTCGGCGAGCCGTACGAAGTGCCGCGACCTGGTCGCCAGGTCGAGGCCAGGCGGGGGCCTTGATGCGGCTGCGTGGTACGGCATCGGAGCCGCCGTAGACCGCTGTTCACCGGGCTGAGCCCGAGCTGCTCCGGCAAGTTGGTGACCGCACAGCGCCACCGGACGCCGAAGAGGTACGACGAGAATGCCCTTGGGAACGGCCACTCTCGCCGGCCTTCTTGATCAGCGGAAAGAGCGCCTTGCGGCTTCGCTCGCAGCGCTTCCGGCAAAGCCCAATGGATGACGATCCATCAGAGAACTCAGCACCGTCCCAGCACGGGAAACAGCAAGGGGCCGACTCCCGGAAGAGCCGACCCCATGTGACCTGTATGTCTGCCAGGTCATCAAGGTGGTGTTACCTCACCCGCTCAGACGTTGAAGCGGAACTCCACCACGTCCCCGTCCTGCATCACATAGTCCTTGCCCTCCATGCGCGCCTTGCCCTTGGCGCGGGCCTCGGCCACCGAGCCCGTCTCCATCAGGTCGCCGAAGGAGATGACCTCCGCCTTGATGAAGCCCTTCTGGAAGTCGGTGTGGATGACGCCGGCCGCCTCGGGGGCCGTGGCGCCCTTCTTGATGGTCCAGGCGCGCGTTTCCTTCGGGCCCGCCGTCAGGTACGTCTGGAGGCCGAGGGTGTCGAAGCCGACGCGGCCGAGCGTGGCCAGGCCGGGCTCTTCCTGGCCCATCGACTGGAGCAGTTCGAGCGCCTCGTCGTCGTCGAGCTCGATCAGCTCCGACTCGATCTTGGCGTTCAGGAAGATGGCCTCGGCGGGGGCGACCAGGGCGCGCTGCTCGTTCTTGAAGTCCTCGTCGACCAGCTCGTCCTCGTCCACGTTGAACACGTAGAGGAAGGGCTTGGTGGTGAGGAGGTGCAGCTCGTGGAGCAGGCGGCCCTTCTCCGTGCCGGCGGTGATGCCCGCGGCGAAGAGCGTCGTGCCGGACTCGAGGATCTTCTGCGCCTCCTCGACCGCGGCGAGCACCGCGACCTTCTCCTTCTGGAGGCGGGACTCCTTCTGGAGGCGCGGGACCTGCTTCTCGACGGACTGCAGGTCCGCGAGGATCAGCTCCGTGTTGATCGTCTCGATGTCGTCCTTGGGCGAGACCTTGCCGTCGACGTGGACGACGTTCTCGTCCTTGAAGGCGCGGATGACCTGGCAGATCGCGTCCGACTCGCGGATGTTCGCGAGGAACTTGTTGCCCAGGCCCTCACCCTCGGAAGCGCCGCGCACGATGCCCGCGATGTCGACGAAGTCGACCGTCGCCGGGAGGATCTTCTGGGAGCTGAAGACCTCCGCGAGCTTGCCGAGGCGGGGGTCGGGGACGCCGACCACGCCCACGTTCGGCTCGATCGTGGCGAACGGGTAGTTGGCCGCCAGCACGTCGTTCTTGGTCAGGGCGTTGAACAGGGTCGACTTGCCGACATTCGGCAGGCCGACGATTCCGATCGTGAGCGACACGTTGCGACTTCCCGTACGTGAGGATGGAGGACACCCCAGTCTACGGCGTGCCGCGCCACCCCCCGGCGTCGTATCGAACGCTTGGGCAAGGTCGGCGAAACCGCGTGTCCCGGAGCGGATTCCACACATAACCCGACCTAAGTTGGTGTGGTGGATCAACCCAGTCGCACTCCGCCGCAGAACCGGCCCCGCCGCACGCCCCCGCTCCCCCCGCAGGCGCAGGGCGGCAGCGACGGACGCAACGGCCCCGCCGGGTCCGGTTCCGGCACGGTGTACCGGGCGTCGGGCAAGGGCGGCGGCACGGCACCGCGCCCCGCGGCGCCGCTCGTCCTCGCGCTGCGCCGCTTCCCCGATCCGCGCCTCACCGGCCTGGGCAGCGGGCTGTTCTGCACGGCCACGATGTTCACGCTCGCCTGCCTGGACGCGCTGCTGTTCGGCGGCTCGGTCACCGTGTACGGGGTGCTGTTCCTGCTGGTCAGCACGCTCACGGCGATGTGGGTGCGGCGCGCCGACCTGGTGAGCGCCCCCGTCGCCGTGCCGATCGGCTTCGCCGTCGGGATCCTGCCGGTGGCCGACGGCTCGGGCGGGTTCGGCGGGCAGGTGATGGGGCTGGTGACGGCCCTCGCGATGCACGCCGGCTGGCTCTACGGCGGCACGCTCGTCGCCGGACTCGTCGTGACCGTGCGCGGCATCCGCCACATGACCCGGCGCGCGGCACGCCGACGAGCCCTCGCGCAGGCCCGCGCCGGCTCCCCGGGCACGGCAGGACGACAGGTGACGTCGGCCCCGCGCCCCAGGCGGCGTACGGCCTAGCGCGTCCGCGGGCGCCCCACGGTCCGTCCCCGCCGGCCTACGGCAGACGCGTCCCCCGGCGGCACACGGCCTGGCCCGTCCCCCGGCGCCCCACGGTCCGCCCCCGCCGGCCTACGGCAGACGCGTCCCCCGGCGCCGCACGGCCCGTCCCCGGCGCCCGCCACCCCCGCTACTTCTGCTGCGCCGCCGCCATCGCCGCCCCCACGATCCCCGCGTTGTTCTGCAGCTGCGCCGGGACGATCTCCGCCTTGATGCCCTTGATCAGGGGCAGGAACTTGTCGGCCTTGCGGCTGACGCCGCCGCCGATGATGAACAGTTCGGGGGAGAACAGCATCTCGACGTGCGCCAGGTACTTCCGGACCCGGTGTGCCCAGTGTTCCCAGCTCAGGTCGTGGTCTTCCTTCGCCTTCGTCGAGGCGTGCTTCTCGGCGTCGTGGCCGTGCAGCTCTAGATGGCCGAGCTCGGTGTTCGGGACGAGCTGTCCGTCGATGAACAGGGCGCTGCCGATGCCGGTGCCGAAGGTGAGGAGCAGCACCACGCCCTTGCGGCCGCGGCCCGCGCCGAAGTGCATCTCGGCGACGCCGGCCGCGTCCGCGTCGTTAAGGACCGTCACGGGGAGCCCGTCGAGCCGCTCGCCGAGGAGGGCGCGGGCGTCGACGTCGATCCACGACTTGTCGACGTTGGCGGCCGTACGGATCATGGCGCCGCCCGTGACGACGCCGGGGAAGGTGATGCCGACCCGGTCGGGCCGCGTGCCGAACTGCTCCACGACCTGCCTCACCCCGTCGGCCACGCCGTCGGGCGTGGCCGGGTGCGGGGTCAGGACCTTGAACCGTTCCTGTGCCAGGTCGCCGCGGTCCAGGTCAACGGGTGCGCCCTTGATCCCTGATCCGCCGATGTCCACGCCGAAGATCTGCATGGGCACCACGTTACGACGAGTGGCTCAGCGTCACTTCCCGGAAGAGTCGTCCTGCGCGAGCGCCGCGGCCTCCGCGCGCAGGTCACGGCGGAGTTCCTTCGGCAGGGAGAAGGTGATCGACTCGTCGGCGGTCTTCACGGTCTCCACATCGCCGTAACCGCGCTCGGCCAGCCACTCCAGGACGCCGTCCACCAGTACGTCGGGGACCGAGGCGCCGGAGGTGAGGCCGACCGTCGTGACGCCCTCGAGCCAGGCCTCGTCGATCTCGGCGGCGAAGTCCACCAGGTGGGCGGCGGGCGCGCCGGCGTCCAGGGCGACCTCGACCATGCGGATCGAGTTGGAGGAGTTCTTGGAGCCGACGACGATGACGAGCTCGGCGTCCTCGGCCAGCTTCTTCACCGCGACCTGGCGGTTCTGCGTGGCGTAGCAGATGTCGTCGCTGGGCGGCGAGAGCAGGTTCGGGAACTTGCTCTTGAGGGCGTCGACCGTCTCCATGGTCTCGTCCACGGAGAGCGTGGTCTGGGAGAGCCAGACGACCTTCGACTCGTCCCGCACCTCCACGTTCGCCACATCCTCGGGGCCGTCGACCAGCGTGATGTGGTCGGGGGCCTCGCCCGAGGTGCCGATGACCTCTTCGTGGCCCTCGTGGCCGATCAGGAGGATGTCGTAGTCCTCCTTGGCGAAGCGGACGGCCTCCTTGTGGACCTTGGTGACGAGCGGGCAGGTCGCGTCGATGGTGGCGAGCTTGCCGGCCGCGGCCTCGTCGTGGACGACGGGCGCGACGCCGTGCGCCGAGAACATCACGATGGAGCCCTCGGGGACCTCCTGGGTCCGCTCGACGAAGATCGCGCCCTTCTTCTCCAGGGTCTGCACGACGTACTTGTTGTGGACGATCTCGTGGCGGACATAGATCGGGGCCCCGTACTGCTCGAGGGCCTTCTCGACGGCAATCACGGCACGGTCCACACCGGCGCAGTAGCCCCGGGGGGCGGCGAGCAGGACGCGGCGGGGGCCAGTCGTAGCAGTCATGTCCACCATCGTAAGGCCGTGTCCAGCGGGTCAAAGATCCACGGCTTGGCGAGACTGAAGGCCCGTGCGCGACCCCGTGCGCGACCCCGTGCGCGGCAAAGGGAGGCCCGATGTCCGCCCACACCGCTCCACCGGCCGGGGAAGACGGGCCGCCGCCCGTCGGGGAAGCGACGCTGCGGCGCAGCCTCGGATTCCGGGACCTCGTCGTCTACGGGCTCCTGTTCATCGCCCCCATGGCCCCGGTCGGCATCTTCGGCACGCTCGACGCCAGGTCGCACGGCGCCGTCGCACTGGTGTACGTCGTCGCGACGGTCGCGATGGCGTTCACCGCGTTCAGCTACGCGCAGATGGTGCGGGTCGCCCCGCAGGCCGGCTCTGTCTTCACCTACGCGCGCGTGGGGCTCGGTGAGGCGCCGGGGTTCGTCGCCGGGTGGATGGCGATGCTCGACTACCTCCTCATCCCGGCGGTCGCCTATCTCTTCTCCGGGATCGCGATGAACGCCCTGGTGCCGTCGGTGTCGCGCTGGGTGTGGACGGCGCTGGCCGTGATCATCACGACGCTCCTGAACCTGTGGGGGGTGCGGGCGGCGGCCCGGGTCGGCTTCGCGGTCCTGACGATGGAGATCGTCGTGCTGCTCGTGTTCCTCGGGTCGGCGATCGTCGTACTCGTACGCGACGGGGCGGAGCGCGGCTGGCTGTCGCCGCTGACCGGGGACGGGTCACAGGGCGCGTTCGCGCTGTCGGCGGTCGTCGGCGCGGTGTCCGTGGCCGTGCTCTCGTATCTCGGCTTCGACGCGATCGTGTCGTTCGCGGAGGAGGTCACGGGCGGCTCGGCGAAGGTGGCGCGGGCGGTGCTCTTCTGTCTGGCGCTCGCGGGTGTGCTGTTCATCGCGCAGACGTATCTCGTGGCGCTCCTCGAACCGGTGTCGTCGGCGGACCTCGCCGCGGACCCGGCCAGGCAGGGGTCCGCCTTCTACGACGCGATCGACGTGTCGGTCGGCGGGTGGCTGCACGACCTGGTGGCGGTCAGCAAGGCGATCGGCGCGGCGTTCGCGGCGCTGGCCGGGCAGGCGGCGGCCGGGCGGCTGCTGTTCGCGATGGCCCGCGAGCGGCGGCTGCCGAAGGCGCTGGCGCGGACGGACTCCGGGGTGCCGCGGGTCGCGCTGCTGTGCGCGGCGGCGGTGACGCTGGTCGCGGCGGTCTGGGCCGCCCGCAGGGACGACGGCCTGGACCATCTGGTCTCCGTGGTGGACATCGGCGCTCTCACGGCGTTCGTGCTGCTGCACGCGAGCGTGGTGGGCTGGTTCGTGGTGCGGCGCGGCGGGGGGACGTTCAGCTGGTGGCGGCATCTGCTCGTGCCGGTGCTCGGCGCGGCCATCACGGTCGCGGTGATCGTGGAGGCGTCGGGCACGGCCCAGGTGGTGGGCGCGATCTGGCTGGCGGTGGGGCTCGTGGTGCTGGTGGCGCAGAGGGGACTGCGGGGCGGGCGGGTGGCCTGACGGGGCGTCCGGCCACGGCACACGCACCGGCGCCCGCCCCGAGTCCGCACACCCTTCGCGTACCCCTTCGTGTCACGGAGCGTTGTCGGTGGGTGCGGCTACGCTCACCGGCATGGCTGTGAATACGTCCGCGGACGCCCCGCTGCCCGTCGGGGAAGTGTCGCGGCTCATCGGGCGGTGGATCGACCGGCTCGGCGCCGTGTGGGTCGAGGGGCAGATCACCCAGCTGTCCCGGCGCCCCGGCGCCGGCGTCGTGTTCCTGACGCTGCGCGATCCGTCGCACGACATCTCGGTCGGCGTCACCTGCTACCGGCAGGTGTTCGACGCGGTCGCGGACGTCGTCAGCGAGGGCGCGCGCGTCGTCGTCCAGGCGAAGCCGGAGTGGTACGCGCCGCGCGGCCAGCTGTCGCTGCGGGCCTCCGAGATCAGACCGGTCGGCGTCGGTGAACTGCTGGCCAGACTGGAGCAGTTGAAGAAGACCCTCGCCGGAGAGGGGCTCTTCGCGCCCGAGCGCAAGAAGGCGCTGCCGTTCCTGCCGCAGCTCATCGGGCTCGTGTGCGGGCGCGCGTCGGCCGCCGAGCGGGACGTCCTGGAGAACGCGCGGCACCGCTGGCCCGCCGTCCGCTTCGAGGTGCGCAATGTGCCGGTCCAGGGCGTGCACGCCGTGCCGCAGGTGGTGCAGGCGGTCAAGGAGCTGGACGCGCTCGACGACGTCGACGTGATCATCGTGGCGCGCGGCGGCGGCAGCGTCGAGGACCTCCTGCCGTTCTCGGACGAGCAGCTGGTCCGGGCGGTCGCCGCCTGCCGTACGCCGGTCGTCTCGGCGATCGGCCACGAGCCGGACAACCCGCTCCTCGACCACGTGGCGGACCTGCGCGCCTCCACTCCGACCGACGCGGCGAAGAAGGTCGTGCCGGACGTCGGCGAGGAGTACGAGCGGGTGCAGTGGCTGCGGGACCGGGCGCGGCGCAGCGTCGAGTCGTTCGTGGACCGGGAGGAGCGCGGGCTCAGACAGGCCCTCGCCCGGCCCGTCATGGAGGACCCGCACCGCATGATCGAGGTGCGCGAGGAGCAGGTGACGTCGCTGGCCGAGCGCGGCCGGCGCACGCTCGGACATCTCCTCGACCGTGCCGAGTCGGAGCTGTCGCACACGCACGCGCGCGTGGTGGCCCTGTCCCCCGCCGCGACCCTCAAGCGGGGTTACGCGGTGCTGCAGAAGGCCGACGGCGACGTCGTGCGCGCCGCGGACGACGTGGCGGCGGACGAGACACTGCGGGCGCGGGTCGCCGAGGGCGAATTCACCGTACGGGTCGAGAACGGGCACGTACGGGCCGAGGACGGGAACGTACGGGTCGAGACCGGGAACCAGGAGAACGCATGACCACGAAGACCGACGAGGCCGCGCTCGGCTACGAGCAGGCGCGGGACGAGCTGATCGAGGTCGTCCGGCGGCTCGAGGCGGGCGGCACGTCGCTCGAGGAGTCGCTCGCCCTGTGGGAGCGCGGCGAGGAGCTGGCGAAGGTGTGCCGGCGCTGGCTGGACGGGGCGCGGGCGCGCCTGGACGCGGCGCTGGCGGAGTCCGGTCCGGGCGGGGGCGCCGACGAGGAGGGGTGAGCCGCGGGACCTGCGGACGATCAGCGGGCGGGAAGCAGTGATCAGCCGAGCGGGAGCGATCGTGACTTTGTGAAGCAGGTCACGAGGTTCCGGTTTTGGTTGAAAGTTAAACGGTGCTGACGTACTGTCGTGTGCATCGGGTGATCCGTTCGCAGCGTCGCGACGGACCGCCCGCACCCCCAGCACGTACGTATCGAGAAGGTTGATCCATGTCTCTCGTTCTTGACCCCGCCGCCCAGGACCTGCTGTTCCGCGAGGCCCGCACCGCGAACACCTTCACCGACGAGCCGGTGACCGACGAGCAGGTCCAGGCGATCTACGACCTGGTCAAGTTCGGCCCGACGGCGTTCAACCAGTCGCCGCTGCGCATCACGCTGGTCCGCTCCCCCGAGGCCCGCGAGCGCCTCGTGCAGCACATGGCCGAGGGCAACCGCCCGAAGACGGCGTCCGCCCCGCTGGTCGCGATCCTCTCCGCGGACAACGAGTTCCACGAGGAGCTCCCGGCGCTGTTCCCGCACTTCCCGCAGGCCAAGGACGTCTTCTTCGCGGAGCGCCCCACCCGTGAGGGTGCCGCCGCCCTGAACGCCACCCTCCAGGCCGCGTACTTCATCATCGGCGTCCGCGCCGCCGGCCTGGCCGCGGGCCCGATGACCGGCCTCGACTTCGCCGGTGTCCAGAAGGAGTTCCTGGACGACGACCACACCCCGCTGATGGTCATCAACATCGGCAAGCCGGGCGAGGACGCCTGGTTCCCGCGCTCCCCGCGCCTGGAGCACGACCAGGTCATCACCACGGTCTGAGTGCTCCCGCACGCTTCACGCGAAAGGAAAGGCCCCCCGGCAACAGCCGGGGGGCCTTTCCCATGCGCCGAAATCCTCTGGATGCCCGAGATGCCCTGCACGGAAATCCCGGAAGCACCTACTTCGTCCGCAGCGCCTCGGCCATCTTCGCCAGCTGCGCGAACGACGCCGTACCGGTCACGACGGTTGTCGACTTGTCGGCCTTGAGCACCAGGGCGTCGTACTGGTCGCCCTTGTAGCGCCGCCAGGTCTCGCCGCCGATGCGCTGCGTCGCGCTGGTCTCCGTGGCGCCCTGGCTCGTCCGGTCGATGAAGGCCGACGCCTTCTCGGTGGACTGCTCGATGCCCACGTACTGGCCGTCGGCGTCGTGGAAGCCGAGGTGCCAGGCGTCGGAGTTCGAGCCCTGGAACCGCACCGATGTCGCCTTCCAGGACTTCGCGAGCCCCTCGGGCGCCGCCACCGGGTACGGAGCGGCGCGTCGCGCCGTCAGCAGCTCCACGCGATAGTCCACGCGCTTGACCGGCGGGGTGCCGGAGTCGTCGTGCGGGACGAACACGTAGATGCCTGCCGCTGCGATGACGGTCGCGCCCATCGAGAGGACCAGACTGCCCACGGTCTTCTTGCCTTTGGTACCTGCCACGCCCCCATCGTCGCAGGTACGTGAGCGATCACCGCACGTGGGCCCGGTCTGCTCATACGTGGGGCCCTCTGCTCATTTTGTCGGCCTGACGATAGAGTCGGGGCCATCACCCTCATCCGGCCGTCGTCGTATCAGAAAGGTGCGTCTCGATGACCGAGCATCACCAGTTGCCGTCCGAACTCGAAGTCCCCGCGGAGGCTCCCGACCGGAACCTCGCCCTGGAGCTCGTCCGCGTCACCGAGGCCGCGGCCATGGCTGCCGGCCGCTGGGTCGGCCGCGGCGACAAGAACGGGGCGGACGGCGCCGCCGTGCGCGCCATGCGCACCCTCGTCTCCACCGTCTCGATGAACGGCGTCGTCGTCATCGGTGAGGGCGAGAAGGACGAAGCCCCGATGCTCTACAACGGGGAGCGCGTCGGCGACGGCACGAGCGCCGAGGTCGACATCGCCGTGGACCCGATCGACGGCACGACGCTCTGCGCCAAGGGCATGCCGAACGCCATCGCGGTCCTGGCCGCCGCCGACCGCGGCACCATGTTCGACCCGTCCGCCGTCTTCTACATGGACAAGCTGGTCGCGGGCCCCGAGGCCGCCGACTACGTGGACATCAACGCCCCGGTGGCGGTGAACATCCGCCGTATCGCCAAGGCCAAGCGGGCCGCTCCCGAGGACGTCACGGTCGTCATCCTGGACCGGCCGCGCCACGAGGGCATCATCAAGGAGGTCCGCGAGGCCGGCGCCCGGATCAAGCTGATCTCCGACGGCGATGTCGCGGGCTCCGTGCTCGCGGTGCGCGAGGACAGCGGCGTCGACCTGCTCCTGGGCATCGGCGGCACCCCCGAGGGCATCATCTCGGCGTGCGCCATCAAGTGCCTGGGCGGTGTCATCCAGGGCAAGCTGTGG
Organism: Streptomyces sp. NBC_00569; assembly: GCF_036345255.1. Taxonomy (NCBI): domain Bacteria; kingdom Bacillati; phylum Actinomycetota; class Actinomycetes; order Kitasatosporales; family Streptomycetaceae; genus Streptomyces; species Streptomyces sp. NBC_00569. The sequence continues at coordinate 4,185,660 of NZ_CP107783.1, forward strand.
CCCAAGGACGACGCCGAGCGCCAGCGCGCGATCGACGCGGGCCACGACCTGGACCGGGTCCTGTCGACCAACGACCTGGTCTCGGGCGAGAACGTGTTCTTCGTCGCCACCGGCATCACGGACGGCGAGCTGCTGCGCGGCGTCCGCTACCGCGCCGAGAGCGCCACGACGTCCTCGCTGGTGATGCGCTCCAAGTCGGGCACGATCCGTCAGATCGACTCGCAGCACCGGCTGTCGAAGCTGCGCGCATACAGCGCGATCGACTTCGACCGCGCCAAGTAGGTCGCGCCCGGCAGGTCGCGCCAGGCAGGTTCTTTCCCCTTACGCGTTCGGGGCGCCCCTTTGTGCGGAGGGGCGCCCCGTTCGCGTGTCGGGAGGGCGGGTCGTCAGCCGGCCGCGCGGATCTGGTCGACCGCGCTCGTCGCCTTCTGGAGCTCGACCTCGCGTCGGCGCCTGCGGGCGAGGACCACACGGCGCTCGGCGGCGGTGAGGCCGCCCCACACCCCGTAGGGCTCGGGCTGAAGGAGCGCGTGCTCGCGGCATTCGACCATCACGGGACAGCGGGCGCAGACGCGCTTGGCCGCCTCCTCGCGGGACAGGCGGGCCGCCGTCGGCTCCTTGGAAGGGGCGAAGAAAAGGCCGGCTTCGTCGCGCCTGCACACGGCCTCCGTGTGCCACGGGGCGTCCTGGTCCCGATCTCGCACTGGCCCCCGCTGCGGGGGGACGGCGGCGACCTGCAGGGACTGATGCGGCGGATGCAGCACGGTCTACTCCTGACGACGGCTTCGCGAGCGAGCGACGATGCAGCAACCTCTACCCGCTGTGTGCGTGCCTATGCACTGAGTTCCGAAGGACGGGAGTTCCCGGGCCCCGGGCCTCCGCGCCTGCGCCGTGCGTCCGTCGCCCCGAGCGCGGGTCAGCCGTCGAGGTGTTTGCGCATGCGGTCGTGCAGATCGCGCAGGCGCTTGCCGCGCTTCGGCTTGGCCTCGATGTTGCCGAGGACCGCGATGCCGTCGACGTAGACCACGGGCGCGTCCGGGTCGGCCGAGTCGAGGGTGTCCACCTCGAAGTTGCCGAGGACGCCGCCGCCGCTGCCGCGCAGCGAGATGTTCTCCGGGACGCGGACCTCCACGTTCCCGAAGACGGAGACCGCCTTGATCACGACCTGCTGGTACTCGAAGATCGCCTCGCTGAGGTCGATCTCGATGTTGCCGAAGACGGCGTACGCGTGAGTCCTGCGGCCCACGCGCCAGCGGCCCTTGCGGGCCGAGGTGCTGAAGACGGCGACCAGGTTCTCGTCGGCGACCGCCGGGACCGCGCCCGTGCCGGGGCGGTTCGGAGCCGGCGAGGAAGCCCCTGGGCGGCGCCGGGTGAGGGCGCCGGGCAGGTCCCTGACGAGCGGCTCGAGCTCGGCGTGGGTCTTGGCCCGGTACACCCCGTCGATCCGCTCGGCGTGCTCATCCGCCGTGAGCCGGCCCTCCGCCAGGGCCTCGCGCAGGATGTCCGCGGTGCGGTCGCGGTCGGCGTCGGAGGCGCGCAGATCGGTCTGCGGCGCGGGCTGCTCGGGGCGCTTCTCAAGGTCCACCGGGCCAGCGTACCCAAACGCGATAGATCGCGACTAGGGGGCGTCCCCGGGAACTGAGCCTTACCTCACAGGTTCGCCCGTGCCGTCAGGTCCTACGCTGGTTGGCGCTGCCAATGGATGCCAGCTGCTAACGGCCGAAAGAGGAATGGGCGAGATGCCTGAGTTCGCGTACACCGATCTGCTCCCCCAGGGCGAGGACACCACCCCCTATCGCCTGGTGACCACGGAGGGTGTCTCGACCGCCGAGGGGCCGGACGGCCGTACGTTCCTGAAGGTCGAGCCGGAGGCGCTGCGCAAGCTCGCCGAAGAGGCGATCCACGACATCCAGCACTACCTGCGCCCGGCCCACCTCGCCCAGCTGCGCCGCATCATCGACGACCCGGAGGCGTCGGGCAACGACAAGTTCGTCGCGCTCGACCTGCTGAAGAACGCGAACATCGCGGCGGCCGGCGTGCTCCCGATGTGCCAGGACACCGGCACCGCGATCGTCATGGGCAAGCGCGGCCAGAACGTGCTCACGGAGGGCGGCGACGAGGCGGCCCTCTCGCGCGGCATCTACGACGCGTACAAGAACCTGAACCTGCGCTACTCGCAGATGGCCCCGCTGAACATGTGGGACGAGAAGAACACCGGCTCGAACCTGCCGGCGCAGATCGAGCTGTACGCGACCGACGGCGGCGCCTACAAGTTCCTGATCATGGCCAAGGGCGGCGGCTCGGCCAACAAGTCCTTCCTCTACCAGGAGACGAAGGCGGTCCTCAACGAGGGCTCGATGATGAAGTTCCTGGAGGAGAAGATCCGTTCGCTCGGCACGGCGGCCTGCCCGCCGTACCACCTGGCGATCGTCGTCGGCGGCACGTCCGCCGAGTACGCGCTGAAGACCGCGAAGTACGCCTCCGCGCACTACCTGGACGAGATCCCCGCCGAGGGCTCCGAGCTCGGCCACGGCTTCCGTGACAAGGAGCTGGAGGAGAAGGTCTTCGAGCTGACGCAGAAGATCGGCATCGGCGCACAGTTCGGCGGCAAGTACTTCTGCCACGACGTGCGCGTGGTGCGTCTGCCGCGGCACGGCGCGTCCTGCCCGGTCGCCATCGCCGTGTCCTGTTCGGCCGACCGCCAGGCCGTCGCGAAGATCACCGCCGAGGGCGTGTTCCTGGAGCAGCTGGAGACGGACCCGGCGCGCTTCCTGCCGGACACGACGGACGAGCATCTCGACGAGGCCGGCGACGTCGTGAAGATCGACCTGAACCAGCCGATGGACGACATCCTCGCCGCGCTGACGAAGTACCCGGTCAAGACCCGCCTCTCCCTGACCGGCCCGCTGGTCGTGGCCCGCGACATCGCGCACGCCAAGATCAAGGAGCGCCTGGACGCGGGCGAGGACATGCCGCAGTACCTGAAGGACCACCCGGTGTACTACGCGGGTCCGGCGAAGACCCCGGAGGGTTACGCGTCCGGTTCCTTCGGTCCGACGACGGCCGGCCGCATGGACTCCTACGTCGAGCAGTTCCAGGCGGCGGGCGGCTCGAAGGTCATGCTGGCCAAGGGCAACCGCTCGCAGCAGGTCACCGACGCGTGCAACGCGCACGGCGGCTTCTACCTCGGCTCGATCGGCGGCCCGGCCGCCCGTCTGGCGCAGGACTGCATCAAGAAGGTCGAGGTCGTCGAGTACGAGGAGCTCGGCATGGAGGCGGTCTGGAAGATCGAGGTCGAGGACTTCCCGGCGTTCGTCGTCGTGGACGACAAGGGCAACGACTTCTTCAAGGACCCGGCCCCGGCGCCCACGTTCACCAGCATCCCCGTGCGCGGCCCCGGCCTCGCGTGACACCTGGCGCACGCCGGTAGGGCCGCCCGTCGCCGTCACGGCGACGGGCGGCCTTTGTGCTGTCCACGAAAAGGTCAGGCGAACCGCTGGCCCGCCGAGCCGTCGCAGTTCTGGAGCCGCACGTTGTCCTTCGCCGAGGCGAGGGTCAGGCACAGGCCCGTCGAGGCGGCCGGGCGCAGGGTGTCGCCCTGGCGGACGAACTGCTGGTTGGCGCCGCCGTGGCAGTTCCACAGGATGAGGGCCGTGCCCGCCTTGTAGGAGCTGTCGGGGACGTCCACGCAGCGGTCCTGGGTGAGTTCGGAGTGCAGGGACCGGCCGGCCGTGTCGTACCACCAGCCCTGGTTACGGGTCCCCGCGCAGTCCCAGCCGATGACGGCCGTGCCGTTCGCGCTGCTTCCCCCCTTGGCGTCGGCGCATGTGCCGGTGCCCGCGTTCTTGAGTGGCCGGTACGCGTCGTCCCAGCCGCCTTGGTAGAGCTTGGGGGTGCCGGTGTCGGCCGAATCGGCGCAACCTGCTTCCCGGTAGCCGGAGTTGTAGAGCTGGGTGAGGCAGGAGGCGAAGGCGCCGTGGCCGCGTGCGTTCGGGTGGAAGGACTGGCGCACGGAGTTGGAGTCGGGCGGGAACGGGTTGGAGACGTCCACGTAGAGGCCGCGGGCCCAGGCGTCCTCCATGCAGACCTCGTGGCCCTGGAAGAGGCGGGAGTTGTCGAGGTAGAAGGCGCCGGACTCCTGGGCGGCCCTGCGCATGCCGCGCTCGAAGGCGGGCACGGCCGCGTTGCGGCCCCAGGCGGCGTCGGAGTCGTAGCCGAGACAGCCGCCGGGCAGCTTGCCGGGGAAGTTGGGGTTGTCGTGGATGTCGGGGCCGATGGGGCTGGGGTAACCCATGAGGACGAGCTTGTAGTCGCTGTCGGCGTAGCCCGCGCCGCGCATCACGGTCTTCAGGTCGGCGACGGTCGACTCGACCTTGGGCACGAGCCCGTCGACTCTGGCCTGCCAGCCCGGCGCGTACTTGGGCTCGCACGCGCCCTGGAGGGTGAGGTAGCGGGTCACGCAGTCGGTCATGACGGGACCGAACTGGAGGTCGTCGTTGGCGCCCGCGACGAGCACGATCATCTTTATCTTCGTGTTGCGCGCCTTGACGGCGAGAGCGTCGCTCTGCACCAGCTCGTCGGCGTACTGCTTGCTGCCGCCGATGCGGATGTTGCCGGTGTACGCGCCCGAGCAGGACACGTTGTACGTCACGTCGGCCGGGATCCCGGTGCGGTGGATGGCGGAGTCGGGCGAGCGGTGACACCAGTTGTCCGGGCCGTTCGTGCCGGCCTCGTAGGTCCCGACGCCCTCCCCCGAGATCTCGCTGTCCCCGAGCGAGATGAGGGCGGTCCTGCGGTCGGCGAGGGGCCGCTCGGCCGGGTCCCCGTAGAGCTTGGTGGCCTCGGCGGCGCGGATCTTCTCGAGGTCGGGCGGGAGTGGGGTGGTGGCCGCGGCGGCGGGTGCCGCGGACGCGGTCGGCGCGGTCAGGCCGACGAGTGCGGCGGCCGTCGCCGCGACAACGGCGACGGCGCATCTGATGCTGGGTCTGGTGCGGTGCAGGACGTTCATGACGCCTCCCCGGTTTGGGTGTTACCCGAGGTATTTACTGGCGGGTAAGAGACTTGGGAATAGCCAGAACAAGACAAGTGCTCACGTTTTACGGAAGGGATGACGATGACGACGGCGATGAATGACGGCGGCGACGACAGCGGCCGATACCGGATCGAGCACGACTCCATGGGCGAGGTGCGGGTCCCCGCGGACGCCAAATGGCGGGCCCAGACGCAGCGGGCGGTGGAGAACTTCCCCGTCTCCGGCCAGCGCCTGGAGCGCGCCCACATCGAGGCGCTCGCCCGTATCAAGGCGGCCGCGGCCCATGTGAACGCCGAGCTCGGGGTCGTGGACAAGGACATCGCGCAGGCCATCGCGGAGTCGGCAGGCGAGGTCGCCGACGGGCGCTGGGACGACCAGTTCCCGGTGGACGTCTTCCAGACCGGCTCGGGCACGTCGTCCAACATGAACACCAACGAGGTGCTCGCGACCCTCGCCACGGAGCGCCTCGGCCGCGACGTCCACCCGAACGACCATGTGAACGCGTCCCAGTCGTCGAACGACGTCTTCCCCTCGTCGATCCACATCGCGGCCACCGCCGCCGTCACCCATGACCTGATCCCGGCGCTCGGCCATCTGCGGGCGGCCCTGGAGCGCAAGGCCGAGGAGTTCGCCGACGTCGTGAAGTCGGGGCGTACGCACCTCATGGACGCGACGCCGGTGACGCTCGGGCAGGAGTTCGGCGGATACGCGGCGCAGGTCGCGTACGGCATCGAACGTCTTCGGGCCTCGCTGCCGCGCCTGGCCGAACTGCCGCTCGGGGGAACGGCGGTGGGCACGGGGATCAACACTCCGCCCGGGTTCTCGGCCGCCGTCATCGAGGAGGTCGCGCGGACCACCGGTCTGCCGCTGACCGAGGCGCGCAACCACTTCGAGGCACAGGGCGCGCGCGACGGCATCGTGGAGACCAGCGGGCAGCTGCGGACCATCGCCGTCGGCCTGACGAAGATCGCCAACGATCTGCGCTGGATGGCGTCGGGCCCCCGCACCGGACTGGCCGAGATCACCCTGCCCGACCTCCAGCCGGGCTCGTCGATCATGCCGGGCAAGGTGAATCCGGTCATTCCCGAGGCGGTCCTCATGGTCGCCGCCCAGGTCACGGGGAACGACGCGACGGTCGCCGCCGCGGGCGCCGCGGGGAACTTCGAGCTCAACGTCATGCTGCCGGTCATCGCCAGGAACGTCCTGGAGTCGATCAGGCTTCTCGCCAACGTCACGCGCCTGCTCGCCGACCGGACCGTCGACGGCATCACCGCGAACCGCGAGCGCGCCCTCGAGTACGCCGAGTCGTCACCGTCCGTGGTGACCCCCCTGAACAAGTACATCGGCTACGAGGAGGCCGCGAAGGTGGCCAAGAAGTCGCTGGCCGAGCGCAGGACCATCCGCGAGGTCGTCCTGGAGGGCGGCTACGTGGAGCGCGGCGATCTCACGGTCGAGCAGCTCGACGAGGCGTTGGATGTCCTGCGGATGACGCACCCGTAACAGCGCTCGGCGACTGACCGAATTCGTGGCGCGCACCGCGGCGGCACATGCCGGGTGCACCTAATATCTGTCCATGACGGACCGGACGAGCATTCTGGTGGGTGAGACCGAGGGCGGCGTCGGGCGCTGGGCGCCCGGCAGCCGGATTCTGTGGCGTTACCGGACGAACGGCGGGGACGGCTTCCACATCTGCCGCCCCGTCACGGTCGTCGAGGACAGCGCCGAGCTTCTCGCCGTGTGGCTGGCACCCGGCACCGAGTGCGTGAAACCGGTCCTGGCCGACGGCACGCCGGTGCACGAGGAGCCGCTGGCCACCCGGTACACGAAGCCGCGCACCGTGCTGCGCGACCGGTGGTTCGGCACCGGCGTCCTGAAGCTGGCGCGCCCCGGCGAGCCCTGGTCGGTGTGGCTGTTCTGGGAGCCGGGCTGGCAATTCAGGAACTGGTACGTGAACCTGGAGCAGCCGCAGGTGCGCTGGGCCGGCGGCGTGGACTCCGAGGACCACTTCCTCGACCTGTCGGTCTACGCGGACCGCACCTGGCGCTGGCACGACGAGGACGAGTTCGCGCAGGCGCAGATCGCGGGCCTGATGAGCGCGGCGCAGGCGGAATCCGTACGCAGAGCGGGGCGCGCCGCGGTGGAGGTGATCGAGGACTGGGGGCACCCGTTCCCCGACGGCTGGCAGCACTGGCGGCCTGATCCGTCGTGGCCGGTTCCCGCCCTTCCGGGTGACTGGGACCGTACGCCCGCGCATGTGTCCTCATGAGACCCTTGATGCGCCCCCGTGGTTCAAACGTAGGATCGTCCTCCGCAAGTGCACACACATACAACTCTTCGCGCTTGCAGCAGGTCTGACACGATGTCAACGAGGTCATCGAGGGGCGGCGGGACCGTGAGTCACGGCAGCGAGGGTTACGAGACGTACGGGAATGGCCGCCGGACCCCGGCGCCCGACCGTACGGGCCAGGCCGAGGCCTTCGACGCGATCGGCGCCCGCTACGACGACGCCTTTCCGCACAAGGAAGGCCAGTTGGCCGCGGTGGACACACTGCTCGCGGGCCTCGCGCCCGGCTCGCGCATACTCGAGGTGGGCTGCGGCACGGGAGTTCCTACGAGCCGTCAACTGGCGGACGCGGGGCACTCGGTGGTCGGCGTGGACCTGTCGGCCGGCATGCTGGAACTCGCCCGCAAGAACGTCCCCGAGGCCGAGTTCCACCAGCTGGACCTCGCGTCACTGAGACCCGAACGAGGCCAGGAAGCGGGCGAGTTGGGCGAATTCGACGCCGTCACCTGCTTCTTCACGCTGCTGATGCTGCCGCGCCCGGAGATCCCCGCGGCGCTGCGGCTGCTGCGCTCGATGCTCCGGCCCGGCGGGCTGCTCGCCCTGTCGATGGTCGAGGCCGATCTGGACGACGCCGAGATTCCGTTCCTGGGGCACACAATCCGGGTATCGGGTTTTCTGCGGGACGAGCTGCGCCAGGTCGTACGCGACGCGGGACTGGAGATCACCGGCGAGCACACGTACGCGTACGCTCCGGCAAGCACCGATGTACCACCCGAACACCAGCTGTTCTTCAACTGCCGGCGCGCCGGAAAGTGAAGCGGCACGTCGTTAGGCGCGCAGCCCAGGACGGACGGATTCGAAACGCGTGACGGAGCACCCCACCTCCCACGAGGGCCGCCGGCCGGCCGCCCGCCCCGCCGCCCCCGCGGACCCCCGCGGGGCTCTGAGGCGCGCCTCCGACGCGTTCCCCGCTCAGGGGCGCCCCGGACCGACCGCGTCCGCCGACGACGCCGATCCCGCGCGCCGCGCGCCCGCCTCCGGTGCCTCCGCACCGCGCGGCGCCGCGCCCGAGCACTCCGGCGCGGCACCCGTACCCGAGCCCCCGCGCCGTGAGAGCGGTGGCGGTGGCGTGCCCGGGCGGCGCAAGCCCGGCTCCGCTTCCGGGGCGGGTGGGAGCGCGCCCGAACACGCCCTGTCGGACGCCGGACCGGACGATCCCCACCGGCCGAGGCCCGCGCCCGACCGGCGCAGCGGACAGCCGCGCCCGCCGGGGACACCCGTCCCGATGCGGCGGGACGGGGACCGGCTGCGCTTCGTGGGTGCCGCGACCCGGCGGATCGCCCGCGGGATTGACCTCGACGAGATCGTCATGGGTCTGTGCCGCGCCTCCGTGCCCACGTTCTCCGACGTGATCCTGGTGTATCTGCGGGACCCGCTGCCGGTCGGCGACGAGCGGCCCACCGGGCCCGTCGTGCTGCGGCTGCGCAGGACGGACCGGCTGCGGCTCATCGAGGAGGGCGCCGAGGACCCGGACACCGACGGCGGCGGACTCCTCACGATGGCGGGCGGCACCGCCCAGGGCGACCCCGTCACCGCCGAGCTGTGCGAGGTGCGGACCGGCGGCGCGCTGGCCGAGGTGCTGAGGGGCGTACGGCCCGTTTTCGCGGACTCGCCCGCCGCCCTGGCCGCGCTGCCGGAGCTGCTCGGCGACGACCCGGACCTCGCCCTGCCCACCGGGCAGCGGGCGATCCTCGCGCCGCTGCGCGGGCGCCGCCGGGTGATCGGCGCGGTCGTCTTCCTGCGCCGCCCCGAGCGCCACGCGTTCGAGAACGACGACCTCCTGGTCGCGGGGCAGCTCGCCACGCACAGCGCGCTCGGCATCGACAAGGCCGTCCTGTACGGCCGCGAGGCGTACATCGCCGACGAGCTCCAGCGCACGATGCTGCCCGAGACGCTGCCGCGGCCGACGGGCGTGCGCCTCGCGTCCCGGTATCTGCCGGCCGCGGAGACCGCGCGCGTGGGCGGCGACTGGTACGACGCGATCCCGCTGCCCGGCAGCCGCGTCGCCCTGGTCGTGGGCGACGTCATGGGCCACTCCATGACCTCCGCCGCGATCATGGGTCAGCTGCGCACGACCGCGCAGACCCTCGCCGGTCTCGACCTGCCGCCGCAGGAGGTCCTGCACCATCTGGACGAGCAGGCCCAGCGCCTCGGCAGCGACCGCATGGCGACCTGCCTGTACGCGGTCTACGACCCGGTCTCGCACCGCATCACCATCGCCAACGCGGGCCACCCGCCGCCGGTCCTGCTGCACCTGGGAGGCCGCGCCGAGGTGCTCCGGGTCCCGCCGGGCGCCCCCATCGGTGTCGGCGGCGTCGACTTCGAGGCGGTCGAGCTGGACGCCCCGGCGGGCGCGACGCTCCTCCTCTACACGGACGGTCTGGTCGAGTCGCGGCTGCGGGACGTGTGGACCGGGATAGAGCAGCTGCGGGAGCGGCTCGCCGCGACGGCCCAGCTGACGGGCCCCGACCATCCGCCGCCGCTCGAGGCGCTGTGCGACGAGGTCCTCGACATGCTCGGTCCGGGCGACCGGGACGACGACATCGCGCTGCTCGCGGCCCGGTTCGACGGGATCGCGCCGAGCGACGTCGCCTACTGGCTCCTCGACCCCGAGGACGCGGCGCCGGGCCGGGCCCGCCGTCTGGCGCGCAGCGCGCTCGCCCGGTGGGGTCTGGAGGAGCTGACGGACTCGGTGGAGCTCCTTGTCAGCGAGGTCGTGACGAACGCCGTGCGGTACGCGTCCCGGCCCGTCACGCTGCGCCTGCTGCGGACCGACGTGCTGCGCTGCGAGGTCGGCGACGACGTGCCGCAGCTGCCGCGGCTGCGCCAGGCCCGCGCCACGGACGAGGGCGGGCGCGGCCTGTACCTGGTGAACAGGCTGGCGCGGCGCTGGGGTGCGACGCGGCTGAGCACCGGCAAGGTCGTGTGGTTCGAGCTGCCGCACGGGAACGGCACCGCCTGAACCCGGACATGCGAGTGGGGCCCGGAACCGTACGGTTCCGGGCCCCACTCGCGTGCGTCACAGTCAGCCGGTCAGGCCGCGTGGCTTGTTGCTGCCCGAGTCGGCCGGGTCCTCCGGGACGCCGAAGGTCGGCGACGACGGGGCGGTCGGGGGCGTGACGCCGCCTGACGGGTCGTCGGTCGGCGGGGTGGACTCGGGGGTCGACTCCGGGGCACTCGGAGTGTCCTCTGGGGTGGACTCCGGGGCGCTCGGGGTGTCCTCGGGGGTGGACTCCGGGGCACTCGGGGTGTCCTGCGGGGTGGACGGCACCTCGACGGCCGCACCCATGTCGGTGTCGAGGTCGAACTCGGCCGTGGGGCTGGTCGAGTTGAAGGTGTACTGGGCCCAGATACGGGCCGGGAAGCTGCCGCCGTCGACGCGGGGCAGACCGCCGGCGCCCTTCATCGAGACATGCGCGCCCGCCTCCGAGGTCTTCAGCGCACCCTCGCCGAACAGGCCCACCGAGGTGACCAGATCCGGCGTGTAGCCGGTGAACCAGGCCGACTTGTTGTCGTCGGAGGTACCGGTCTTGCCGGCCACCTTCTGACCGTCGCGGGCCGGGTTGTCGCGCACCGAGGTCTTCGCCGTACCGTCGTCGACCACGCCGGTCAGGACCGAGGTGACCGAGTCCGCGGCGCCTCGGCTGATCACCTGGTTGCCGATCGCGTCCGGCAGCGGGATGTCCTGGCCCTGCTTGGACACGGACTTCACGATCTGCGGAGTGACCTGCTTGCCATGGTTGTCGAGCGTCGCGTAGACACCGGCCATCTCCATTGGGCTCGCGCCCATGGTGCCCAGGGTCTGCGCCGGGTACGGCTTGAGGTCGGCGTCGTCCATGCCGAGCTTCTTTGCGGTCGCCATGACCTGGTCCATGCCGACATCGACGCCCATCTGCGCGAAGACGGAGTTGATGGACTTGTTCATGGCGGTCTGCACGGTGACCGGGCCGTAGCTGTGGTCGTCCTCGTTCGGCGGGGCGAAGCCGACCTTCTGCCCATCGCTGACGACGGGCCGCCTGTTGGTGCCGTCGTAGATCGTGCTCGCCTTGATCGACTGCCCGTTCTGCGTCGTGGCGTTGTTCTCCAGGGCGGCCGCGAGGATCAGCGGCTTGAAGGTGGAGGCCGGCTGGTAGTCGGGGCGGGTCGCGTTGTTGACGTAGTGCTTGCTGAGCCCTTCACCGCCGTACAGCGCGAGGACCTTGCCGGTCTTCGGGTCGACCGAGGCGGCACCGGCCTGCACCCGGGAGTCGGCCTTCTTGCTCTTCGGGTTCAGGTTGTCGGTCAACTGCTGCCTGACCGACTTCTCCAGCTGCTTCTGCTTCTTGCGGTCGATGTTGAGGGTGACCGTGTAGCCGCCCGCGTCGAACTGCGCCTCGGTGAGGTTCAGGTCCTTCATCACCTCGGCCTTGGCGGCGGTGTAGAGGTAGCCTTCCTGGCCCTCGAGCCCGGCGGCGGCCTTCGGCGCCTTCGGCTTGGGGAACGTCATGCCCTCGCGCTCGCTGGCGCTGAGCCAGTGCATGTCGACCATGTTGTCCAGGACGTAGTTCCAGCGCTCCTTGGCGAGCTTCTTGCCGGTGTCCGAGGCGATGCCCCAGTCGTACTGGTTCGGGGCCTGGAGGAGCGCAGCCAGATACGCGCCCTGCTCCACGTTCAGATCCTTGGCATCGACGCCGTAGTAGGCCTGGGCGGCGGCCTGGATGCCCCACGAACTGCGGCCGTAGAAGCTGGTGTTGATGTAGCCCGCGAGGATGTCTTCCTTGGACTTCTTGCGGTCCACCTTCAGCGAGATGACCAGTTCCTTCAGCTTGCGCGTGACGGTCTGGTCCTGCGTGAGGTAGTAGTTCTTCACGTACTGCTGGGTGATCGTCGAACCACCCTGCTTGCCCTTGCCGGTGACCGTGTTGATCACGCCGCGGGCGGTGCCCTTCAGGTCGATGCCCTTGTCCTTGTAGAACGTCTTGTTCTCAGCGGCGACGAAGGTGTGCTGCACACCCGGGGGCACCTCGGAGAGATCGACGATCTCGCGGTTGACCTGGCCGACACGGGCCATGGTCTTGCCGTCGCTGTACTTGTAGACGTTGCTCTGCCGCATCGCGTCCGGGTTGCCCTCGGGCACGTCGATCACCAGGTACAGCACGATGAACGCGCCCATGCCGAGCAGGCACAGGCCGAGGAACGTGCCGACGATCTTCTTCCAGGTGAAGAAGCGGCGTATACCCGTCCGCCGGGTGGACGAGCCCCCGCGCGCCGCCCGGCGCGCGCCGCCGCGCGTCCGTGCTCGTCTCTCGTCCGCTCGACCCATGGCTCCCGGTACTCCGCTTCTAGTCGCTGACACGTCCGCGCGCACAGTGCGCACTTCACACTCATCGGTGCTGAATCAGCTCATGAAGCTAACACCGCACCTAAGGGCAAAAGACTGCCGATCCGGGCATTTCCGGACGTGACAATCAGCACCTGTCTCATGGGAACCGACGACCGAGAGGTGCAGATGGTTGCCGCACGCGATAAAGTGATATCACTTTGCTAGACCTGGTTCGCGAGAACCGCCAGCTCACAGGACGGGGACCCTCATGTCCGAGACGGACACCACAGCCGACGTACCCGAGATGCCCAAGCCGCGCGTCAAGGAGGTCGTCGCCCACAGCATCGGCGGCGGGCTCGCCCTGCTGCTCGGCCTCATCGGGCTCATCGCGGGCGTCGCCCTCATCGCGGCCGGCGCTTCGCTGTCCTCGGCCGGCGCGAAGGCGGGGCTGATCGTCCTCGGCGTCGTGGTCGCGATAGCCGCGTTCTTCGCGATGTGCGGGCTGAACATGGTGGCGCCGGGCGAGGCCCGCGTCGTCCAGCTCTTCGGCCGCTACCGGGGCACGATCCGCGAGGACGGCCTGCGCTGGGTGAACCCACTGACGTCCCGCACCAAGATCTCGACCCGCGTACGCAACCACGAGACGGCCGTCCTCAAGGTCAACGACGCCTATGGCAACCCGATCGAGCTGGCCGCCGTCGTCGTGTGGCGCGTCGAGGACACGGCGCAGGCCACCTTCGAGGTGGACAACTTCCTGGAGTTCGTCGCCACGCAGACCGAGGCCGCCGTGCGGCACATCGCCATCGAGTACCCCTACGACGCGCACGACGAGGCCGGCCTCTCGCTGCGCGGCAACGCCGAGGAGATCACCGAGAAGCTCGCCGTCGAGCTCCACGCGCGCGTGGAGACCGCGGGCGTGCAGATCATCGAGTCCCGGTTCACGCACCTCGCGTACGCCCCCGAGATCGCCTCGGCCATGCTCCAGCGCCAGCAGGCGGGCGCCGTGGTCGCGGCGCGGCGGCTCATCGTGGACGGCGCGGTCGGCATGGTCGAGGACGCGCTCGCCCGGATCACGGAGCAGGACTTCGTGGCGCTCGACGAGGAGCGCAAGGCGGCCATGGTCAGCAATCTGCTCGTGGTCCTGTGCGGGGACCGCGCCGCCCAGCCGGTCCTGAACACGGGAACGCTCTACCAGTGAGCCCCTCCGACGAGGCGCACGAGGGGCACGAGGAGCCACCTCAGGGGCCCGCACGCCGGTCGCGGCCGCAGCGCAAGCAGGTACTGCTGCGGCTCGACCCGCTCGTGTACGACGCGCTCGCGCGGTGGGCCGGGGACGACCTGCGGTCGGCGAACGCGCAGATCGAGTTCCTGCTGCGGCGCGCTCTCGCGGAGGCCGGGCGGCTGCCCGGCTCGGCGGGACCGCTGCCGCGGCGGGGGCGGCCGCCCAAGGGACCCACGGGCGGCGACGCGGAGTGAACGGTCCGGGGCACACGCCCCGGACCGTTCACGCTTTCCCCGAAGCCCTCCCGGAACCCCACCCCTGAGCGGCTATACACACGACGTATACCCGCTATGTATAGTGGCCGGCATGTCCATCGGTCACACCCTTCTGGGACTTCTCGAGGCCGGCCCACGGCACGGCTACGACCTCAAGCGCACCTTCGACGCCACCTTCGGGCACGACAAGCCGCTGCACTACGGACAGGTCTACTCGACCATGTCCCGGCTCCTGAAGAACGGCCTGGTCGAGGTCGACGGGATCGAGGCCGGCGGCGGCCCGGAACGCAAGCGCTACGCCATCACCGACGCCGGCGTCACCGATGTCCAGCGCTGGCTCGCCACCCCCGAGGCACCCGAGCCGTACCTCCATTCCGTCCTCTACACCAAGGTCGTTCTCGCGCTGCTCACCGAGCGCGACGCCGCCACGGTCCTGGACACCCAGCGCGCCGAGCACCTGCGCATGATGCGCATCCTCACCGACCGCAAGCGCAAGGGCGACCTCGCCGACCAGCTCATCTGCGACCACGCCCTGTTCCACCTCGAAGCGGACCTGCGCTGGCTCGAACTCACCGCCGCCCGCCTGGACAAGCTCGCCGCGGAGGTGCGCAAGCCATGACCCCCGCCGGCTCCCTCCTGACCGCCCACGGTCTGCACAAGACGTACGGCGCCACCAAGGCACTCGACGGCGCCGAGTTCTCCGTCCACCCCGGCGAGGTCGTCGCCGTCATGGGCCCCTCCGGCTCCGGCAAATCGACCCTCCTGCACTGCCTCGCCGGCATCGTCACGCCCGACGAAGGCACCATCACCTACGCGGGACAGAACCTCGCCACCCTGTCCGACGCCGCCCGCAGCTCCCTGCGCCGCAGCGACTTCGGCTTCGTCTTCCAGTTCGGCCAGCTCGTCCCCGAACTCACCTGCCTGGAGAACGTCGCCCTGCCCCTGCGCCTCAACGGCGCCAAGCGCAAGGCCGCCGAGGCCACCGCCCGTGCCTGGATGGAGCGCCTGGAGGTCGACGACCTCACCGGCCAGCGCCCCGGCGAGGTCTCCGGCGGACAGGGCCAGCGCGTCGCCGTCGCCCGTGCCCTGGCCACCGGCCCCCGCGTCCTGTTCGCCGACGAACCCACCGGCGCCCTGGACTCCCTCAACGGCGAGCGCGTCATGGAGCTGCTCACCGAAGCCGCCCGCTCGACCCACGCCGCCGTCGTCCTCGTCACCCACGAGGCCCGCGTCGCCGCCTACTCGGACCGCGAGATCATCGTCCGCGACGGCAGGTCCCGCGACATGGAGCGCATCGCATGAGCGTGACGCGTACGAAGCCGCAGCCCGCGCCCGCGGACACGGCGGAGGCCTCCGCGCCCACCGGCGCGCGTGCCTGGATCCGCGATCTGGGCATGGGCATGCGCTTCGCGGCCGGCGGCGGGCGCGAGGGCTGGGTCCGCACGATCCTCACCGCCGTCGGTGTGGGCCTCGGCGTCGCGCTGCTGCTGGGCGCCGCGTCCGTGCCGTACCTGACCGACCACCGCAGCGACCGCTCCTCGGCGCGTGAGGCCGCGGACCGGATGACCCTCGCGGGCAAGATCAAACGGTCGGACACGACCGTGCTGATGCGGGACACGTTCACGACGTTCCGCGACCGCTCACTGGAGGGCAGGTTCGTACGGGCCGAAGGCGGCCGGCCCGTCCTGCCGCCGGGCCTCGGCACGCTGCCCGGTGACCACGAGATGGTGGTCTCACCCGCGCTGCGCGACCTCCTGGACGACCCCGGCGCGAGGCTCCTCAAGGAGCGCTTCCGCGACTACCGCGTCACGGGAACGATCGCCGACGCCGGCCTGGTCTCCCCCCAGGAGCTCTTCTACTACGCGGGATCCGGCACCCTCACGACCCACGACGGCGCCTACCGGGCGGCGAGGTTCGGCTACGACATGTCGGAGCCGCTGAACGCGCTCCTGATGGTGCTCGTCGTACTGATCTGCGTCGTACTGCTCACGCCCGTGGCCGTCTTCATCGGTACGGCGGTGCGGTTCGGCGGCGACCGGCGCGACCGGCGTCTGGCCGCGCTGCGCCTGGTCGGCGCGGACGCCAGGGCGGTACGGCGGATCGCGGCGGGCGAGTCCCTGTTCGGGGCGCTGCTCGGCCTGGCCGTCGGCACCGTGTTCTTCCTCGCCATCCGTCAACTGGTCGCCGTCGTCGACCTCGACAAGGTCAGCGCGTTCCCGTCGGACCTGCGGCCGGTGCCGGTGCTCGCCGCGCTGATCGTCGTGGCCGTGCCGCTCTCGGCGGTCCTGGTCACCGTCTTCTCGCTGCGCTCGGTGGCCATCGAGCCGCTCGGTGTCGTGCGCGGCGGCGCGCCCCGCAGGCGGCGTCTGTGGTGGCGACTGCTCCTGCCCGTCGCGGGCATCGGGATCCTGCTGGCCATCGGCCGGGTCAGCAGTACCGACCAGGACATCAACGTGTACGCCATCGCCACCGGCGCGACCCTGGCCCTGGTCGGCCTGAGCACGCTGCTTCCCTGGCTGCTCGAATCGGTCGTGGCCCGGCTGCGCGGCGGCCCGGTGCCGTGGCAACTGGCCACGCGACGGCTCCAGTTGAGCAGCGGCACCGCGGCCCGCGCGGTCAGCGGCATCACCATCGCGGTGGCCGGCGCGGTCGCCCTGCAGATGATGTTCGCGTCGATGCACGACGACTTCAACCGGGTCACGGGCCAGGACCCGCACCGCGCCCAGCTGACCGTGAACTCCCAGGTCGGCGACGGCAGGCTCGCACAGCGGATGATCGACGAGTTCCGCCACACGAAGGGCGTCAAGAGCGTCATCGGCACCGTGTCGACGTACGCCACGCGCCCCGGCCCGGTCGCGGAGGGCGACATCCCGCCCACGACGACGATCAGCGTCGGCACCTGCGCGACCCTGCGCGAGCTGGCCCGCGTCGGCAGCTGCCACGACGGCGACACGTTCGTCTCGCACACCGGGGACCGGAAGATGAACGACTGGGTCGACGAGTCGGCACGCCCCGGCAAGCCCGTCGACGTCGGGCCCGGCGACGGCAGCAAGGCGGGCCAGGAACTGTGGACGCTGCCCGCGGGCACCCGCACCGTCCAGGCGCGGCCCAGCCCGACGGGCGACAAGGTCGACGGCATCCTCGCCACTCCCGGCGCGATCGACATCGCGAAGCTGACCGAGGCCACGACCACCGCCATGGTGCAGATCGACCCGAAGGTGCCGGACGCCGAGGAGTACGCGCGCAACACCGCGGCCCACATCGATCCGCTGCTCGACGTGATGTCGATCAAGGCCGTCAACCGCGACAAGCAGTACGCGAGCATCGCGAGGGGGCTGCAGATCGGCGCGGCCGCGACGATGGCCCTGATCGCGGCGTCCATGCTGGTCTCCACGCTGGAGCAACTGCGGGAGCGCAAGCGGCTGTTGGCGGCTCTGACCGCGTTCGGCACACGGCGCCGCTCGATGGCCTGGTCGATCCTGTGGCAGACGGCGATCCCGGTCGCCCTCGGACTCGGCCTGGCGGTCGGCGGCGGGCTCGGCCTGGGCTACGTCATGACCCGCATGATCGACAAGCAGGTCACCGACTGGTGGGCGTTCGCGCCCCTGACGGCCGGCGGCGCCGCGCTCATCGTGGTGGTGACGCTCCTCAGCCTGCCGCCGCTGTGGCGCATGATGCGGCCGGACGGTCTGCGCACCGAATGACACGCCCTGCCGGTACGGGAGTTGTCGCGCCCCGCAATCACAGCACCCGTACCGGCAGCGACCGCACCGCCTCGCGCAGGGCCGCGGCCAGCTCCTCGTACTCGGCGCTGCGCGCGGCGCCCGTCCGCATGGCGAGGGCGATGCGGCGGGTCGGCGCCGGGTCCTCGAAGAACCCGGTGAGCAACTGGCTGCTGCGGCTGGTCTCCACGGCGAGCGCGGTGCGCGGAAGCAGCGTCACACCGAGCCCGCCCGCGACGAGCTGGACCAGCGTGGACAGGCCGGCGGCCGTCGTGGTCACCGGGGCGTCCGCGCGGCCGGCCTCACGGCAGATGTCGAGCGCCTGGTCGCGCAGGCAGTGCCCCTCGTCGAGCAGCAGGAGCCGCAGCTCACGCAGCGCTTCGCGCGGGATGCCCTCCCGGCCCCCGAGCCAGTGGTCGAGCGGCGTGACGAGCACGAAGTCCTCGTCGAACAGGGGCAGTTCGCTGACGCCGGGCATCCCCAGCGGCACGGCCAGCAGCAGCAGATCGAGGCGCCCGGCCGCGAGCCCTTCCAGCAGCGACGACGTCTGCTCCTCGTGGACCTGGAGGTCCAGGTCCGGGTACTTCTCGTGGACGAGGCGCAGGACCGCCGGCAGGAGGTAGGGCGCCACGGTGGGGATCACGCCGAGCCGGAGCGCTCCCGTGAACGGCGCCCGCACCGCCTCGGCCTCCTCCATCAGCGCGCCCACCTCGTCGAGCACGGCCTTCGCGCGCACCGCGAGCCGCTCACCCGCGGGTGAGAGCAGCACCTTGCGGGTCGTGCGTTCGAGCAGGGTCACGCCGAGGGACTCCTCCAGGGCGGACACGGCGCCGGAGAGCGCGGGCTGGCTCATACCGATCGCGGCGGCCGCGTCCCGGAAGTGCAGATGTTCCGCGACGGCGGCGAAGGCGCGCAGCTGCGCGAGGCTCGGCTGTCGCCGCTTGATGCCGGCCACGGTCACTCCCCTTTACCTACGGCTACTGATAGCCGGTTCCGATCAACACGACCGAGTCTAGCTATTTCCATAATCAATGCACCCTGTGCCACGATCGTGACCAGTCCAACCCCCTTGGAAAGCCCTCAAAAAGGGCCCATCCATGCTGCAAGGAGTAGTGCGTGCTCACTGTCGGTGACAAGTTCCCCCAGTTCGACCTGACTGCCTGTGTCTCCCTGGAGAAGGGCAAGGAGTTCGAGCAGATCGACCACAAGACCTACGAGGGCAAGTGGAAGATCGTCTTCGCGTGGCCCAAGGACTTCACCTTCGTGTGCCCGACCGAGATCGCCGCGTTCGGCAAGCTGAACGACGAGTTCGCCGACCGTGACGCCCAGATCCTCGGCTTCTCCGGCGACTCCGAGTTCGTGCACCACGCCTGGCGCAAGGACCACCCGGACCTGACCGACCTGCCCTTCCCGATGCTCGCCGACTCGAAGCACGAGCTCATGCGCGACCTCGGCATCGAGGGCGAGGACGGCTTCGCGCAGCGCGCCGTCTTCATCGTCGACCAGAACAACGAGATCCAGTTCACGATGGTGACCGCCGGTTCCGTGGGCCGTAACCCCAAGGAGGTCCTGCGGGTCCTCGACGCCCTGCAGACCGACGAGCTGTGCCCGTGCAACTGGACCAAGGGCGAGAACACCCTCGACCCGGTCGCGCTCCTGTCGGGCGAGTGATCTGACATGGCTCTCGACGAACTCAAGTCCGCCGTCCCGGACTACGCCAAGGACCTGCGCCTGAACCTCGGCTCGGTCATCGGCAACTCCGACCTGCCGCAGCAGCAGCTGTGGGGCACCGTGCTCGCCTGCGCGATCGCGTCCCGCTCCCCGCGCGTGCTGCGTGAGCTGGAGCCGGAGGCGAAGGCCAACCTGTCGCCGGAGGCGTACACGGCCGCCAAGTCGGCCGCCGCCGTCATGGCGATGAACAACGTCTTCTACCGCACGCGCCACCTGCTCTCCGACCCGGAGTACGGGACGCTGCGCGCCGGCCTGCGGATGAACGTCATCGGCAACCCGGGCGTCGAGAAGGTCGACTTCGAGCTGTGGTCGCTCGCGGTCTCCGCGATCAACGGCTGCGGCCAGTGCCTCGACTCGCACGAGCAGGTGCTGCGCAAGGCGGGCGTCGACCGCGAGACGATCCAGGAAGCGTTCAAGATCGCCGCGGTCGTCCAGGCCGTGGGCGTCACCCTGGACTCCGAGGACGTCCTGTCCTGACGGACGGATCACCTCGGTCACCGCATACGAGAACGCCGGGCGGGCTGAAGAAAATTCAGCCCGCCCGGCGTTCTCGTATGTCCGGACGAAAGGCCCTAGCTCTTCCCGGCCGCCGGATCGACCGGCGCCACGTCGATGGCCGTCGCCCCGTGCGGCGAAGGCGCCTGCCGCAGCGCCGCCTCACGTGAGTGCGCGCGCAGATAGCCGACGACCGTGTTCGTCACGGCCACGAGCGGCACCGCCACCACGGCCCCGCCGATCCCGGCGACCATTCCGCCGGCCGCCACAGACAGCACCACGGCGAGCGGATGCACCCGCACGGCCCGGCCCAGGATGAACGGCTGGAGGATGTGGCCCTCGATCTGCTGCACGGCCAGTACCACCGCGAGCGTCATGACGGCCGTGAAGACGCCCTGGGTCACCAGGGCCACCACCACCGCGAGCGCTCCCGAAATCACCGCGCCCACCAGCGGGATGAACGCGAACAGGAAGATGAAGACGGCGAGCGGCACCGCCATCGGGACGCCGAGGAAGAAGATGCCGAGCCCGATGAAGATCGCGTCGATGAGGGCGACTATCACCGTGCCGCGCACGTACGCGGTGAGCGTGCGCCACGCACGGGGGCCCGCACCCGAGATGCCCGGACGGGCCTGCGCCGGGACGAGCCTGGTGGTCCACTCCCAGATGCGCCGGCCGTCGTAGAGCAGGAACAGCGTCGAGAACATCGTGAGCAGGATGCCGGTGAGGGCCTCGACGATGACGGTCACGCCTTCGAGGCCGGCGGACGTGATCTGGTCGGTGTTGGCGCCGACCGCGTCGCGCAGGGACTTGGCGATGTCGTTGATCTGACTCTCGGTCACATGGAACGGGCTGTTGAGGAGCCATCTGCGCAGCTCGTCGATGCCGTCCTGGATCTGGTCCGAGAGGTTGTCGATGTTCTCCTGGACCTGCCAGACGACGAACCAGCCGACGAGTCCCATGATGACGAAGCCGAGGATCGCGGTGAGCGCGGTCGCCAGGCCCCGCGGCACGCCGTGCCTCCGCAGGCGGGCCACCGTCGGCTGGAGGAGCGCGGTGATGAGCATCGCGGCCACGAACGCGTACACCACCAGCTGCACCGCGCTGATGACCTTGATCAGGACCCAGAGGGTGCCCGCGAGGACGAGCAGCCGCCAGCCGGCCTCGGCCGCGACCCGCATCCCCCATGGCACGGCCACGACGGGGTCGGGCCTGGCCGCTATCGCGGGCGCGTACGCGGGTGGCGGGGGTACGTGGTCGCCGACGCCGTTCTCCGGCCGGGTGACGGGCACTTGGGGCGCCTCGGCGGCCGTGTGCCCGGAGGCCCGAGCGGCATCAGGGGCGTGCGGAGCGGTGCCCGGAGCGGAGTCGTCCCCGCTGTCGTCCCGCTCGGCCTCGGCGCGGCGCTCGTCCAACCGCTCCCCCATCCGGCTGAGCTCATTGCCGAGACGGCCGAGCCATCCTGGAACTCGCGACATGATCCGCCCTCTTCCCCCGTGCTCTGTCACCACTCCCCCGGGAGTCGTCGGCTCCGACCGTACATGCCCGAAGCCCCTCACCGTATGACGGCGAGGGGCTCAGGAAGGTTGACGGGCCCGGGCCCGTCATGAAGCTGTACCGGCTTCTAGTACCAGTGGTTGGCCTGCCAGAAGGTCCAGGCCTCACACGGGCTGCCGTAGCGGCTGTCCATGTAGTTGAGGCCCCACTTGATCTGGGTGGCCGGGTTGGTCTGCCAGTCGGCGCCCGCGCTGGAGTACTTGGACGCGGGCAGCGCCTGGAAGAGACCGTAGGCACCGGAGGAGGCGTTGGTCGCCCGGTAGTTCCAGCTGGACTCGTGGTCCACGATGTTGCTGAAGCACTGGAACTGCCCGGCGGGAACCATCTGACGCGCCATCGCCTGAATCTGCGACGTCGAGTAAGAGGCCTGCGTGGCGAAGCTGGAGGCGTCGCGGGTGGCCGAGCGGCTGGCGACCTTCTTGGCCTCCTCGCGCTCCTTGGCTTCCTTCTCCGCCTTCTCCTTGGCGTCGGCGGCCGCCTTCTGCTTGGCGACGGCGTCCTCGGCGGCCTTCTTACGGGCTGCTTCCTCCGCCGACTTCTGAGCGGCGTTGTCCGCGGCGATGGCCTGCGTCTCCGCCTGCTGCGTCAGCGTGGCGGTCTGCACCTGGGCCTGCTGGCCCGCGGGTATGTCGGCGAGGAGGGTCGCGTCGCTCGCCGTGGCCTCAGCCTCGTTGGTGGAGGGCTGAGCGGTGCTGCCCGAGGCAACACCCACGACTGCGCCGACTGTGGTGACCGCGGTGGCCGAAGCCACTGCGAATCCCCGGACCGAAATCCGGCTCACACGGTTTCCTTCCAGCATCGCCCGCTGTAGGTGACCCTCGCGGACGCAATCTTGCCCCTGACGCTGGCCTCCCAACTGCGGGGTCACGGGAGACACGGGCCCGGTGGGCAACTCCCGGTACGGGAGAGCCGCGTGGTGCTCGGGCGGCATACGACGGCCTCTGTGAAGTTCTGGTGTCCGTGGTGCTCTTAACGCTGTGGATGCACAAGTGTCGTATGCGGGGCCTGACAGGACTGAGACTCTGCCGGACGCGGTTGCCTCAAGGCAATTCTCATCCAAGTGGGAAAGCTCACACCTCGTTTGCCCCAGCGGTTTCACGGAAACAAGCGCACGGCACAACGCCGCCCGGCTAAGCTCCTGCGCTTCGCCGGGCGGCGCCAACTACCGCGTAACCCCTACAAGGTGGGGCGCTTCACTCGCTCTCTCCTCACAAGGGGCCGTCCTCCAGCATCTCGGTGACCAGGGCCGCGATCTGTGAACGCTCCGACCGCGTGAGCGTGACGTGCGCGAACAGCGGGTGCCCCTTCAGCTTTTCGACGACGGCGACCACACCGTCGTAACGGCCGACCCTGAGGTTGTCCCGCTGCGCCACGTCGTGCGTGAGTACGACCCGCGAATTCGCCCCGATCCTCGACAGAACGGTCAAAAGGACGTTCCGTTCGAGTGATTGGGCCTCGTCCACGATCACGAACGCGTCGTGCAGGGAGCGGCCGCGGATGTGGGTCAGCGGCAGGACCTCCAGCATGCCGCGCGCGGTGACCTCCTCGATGACGGCCTTGCCGGCGACGGACCCGAGCGTGTCGAAGACCGCCTGCGCCCACGGGCCCATCTTCTCGGCCTCGGTGCCGGGCAGATAGCCGAGCTCCTGGCCGCCCACCGCGTACAGCGGACGGAAGACCATCACCTTCTGGTGCTGGCGCCGTTCGAGCACCGCTTCGAGACCCGCGCAGAGCGCGAGCGCCGACTTTCCGGTGCCGGCCCGGCCGCCCATCGACAGGATCCCGATGTCCGGGTCGAGGAGCAGATCGAGCGCGATGCGCTGCTCGGCGCTGCGTCCCTTGATGCCGAACGCCTCACGGTCGCCGCGCACCAGACGGACGTTGCCCTCGGCCGTGATCCTGCCGAGCGCCTTGCCGCGCTCGGACTGGATGGTGAGGCCGGTGTGGACGGGCAGCTCCGCCGCCTCCGGTACGTACAGGCTCTCCTCCTCGAAGAGGAGGTCCACCTGCTCACCGGAGAGCCGCAGCTCGGACATCCCGGTCCAGCCGGAGTCCGTGATGGCGAGCTCGGCGCGGTACTCCTCGGCGAGCAGGCCGACCGATGACGCTTTGATGCGCAGCGGCAGGTCTTTGGAGACGACGGTGACGTCGTATCCCTCGGCCTGGAGGTTGCGGGCGACGGCGAGGATGCGGGAGTCGTTGTCCCCCAGGCGGTAACCCGCCGGGAGAACGCCCGGATCCGAGTGGTTGAGCTCGACGCGCAGGGTCCCGCCCAGATCGCCGATGGAGATCGGGGCGTCCAGGCGTCCGTGACGGACACGGAAGTCGTCGAGCAGGCGCAGGGCCTGCCGGGCGAAGTATCCGAGCTCCGGATGGTGCCGCTTGGCCTCCAGTTCCGTGACCACGACGATCGGGAGCACCACTTCGTGCTCGTCGAACCTGGTCAGGGCGTTCGGGTCGGCCAGCAGGACGCTGGTGTCGAGAACATAAGTGCGCCGGTCGGGCTGGCGCTTGTTGCTGGTCACCACGGAAGGACGTACCCCCTCGGATGAGGTCGGGGAGCGACAGAGGGATCCCGGGCCGGGCGGGGCGGGTCGTACCCGCCGGTCGACGGCCGCGATGCGTGGGCCGTGGACCGGCCCCCAGCCTCTCCAGCGGAGCACGTGCTCCCCGCGTGGTCGTCCTGGCGCAAAGGGCCTCCCGGGCGGACAGCCCCGTGCCGTCCGCTGAGACTCGACGTCCGTGAATCGGACATCGACCTGGAAGGCTTATTCCCTCGAACACGCGCGGCCATGCCACGGCATATGACGGCGCGCGTGTTAACTCCTGGTGACGTACGTCCCCGAGGTCAGCCGCCGTAACGCCGGTGACGGGCGGCGTAGTCGCGCAGGGCGCGCAGGAAGTCCACCTTGCGGAAGGCGGGCCAGAAAACTTCGCAGAAGTAGTACTCGGAGTGGGCCGACTGCCAGAGCATGAATCCGGACAGGCGCTGCTCGCCGCTCGTGCGGATGACGAGGTCGGGGTCGGGCTGCCCGCTGGTGTAGAGGTGCTTGGAGATCTGGTCGATGTCGACGCTCTCGGCGATCTCCTCGAGGGCGGTTCCCTTGTCCGCGTGGTCCAGCAGCAGGGAGCGCACCGCGTCGGCGATCTCCTGGCGGCCGCCGTAGCCGACCGCGACGTTCACGAGTATTCCCGTGTTGTCGGCGGTGGCCTGCTCGGCCTCCTTGAGGACGGTCTGGGTGCGGGCGGGGAGGAGGTCGAGGGTGCCGACGTGGTGGACGCGCCAGCGGCCGTCGACGGCGAGGCTGCGGACGGTCTCCTCGATGATGCCGAGGAGCGGCCGCAGCTCCTCCTCGGGACGGTCGAAGTTGTCCGTCGACAGCATCCAGAGGGTGACGACCTCGACGTCCGTCTCGGCACACCAGCCGAGGAACTCCTCGATCTTGTACGCGCCGGCCTGGTGGCCCTGCGCCGCAGTGCCTCCGGAGGCCTTCGCCCAGCGCCTGTTCCCGTCGAGGATGACCCCGATGTGTTTGGGCACCTGATCGTGGTCGAGACGGCCTTCCACCCGGCGTGCGTAAAGTCCGTACACCAGGTCGCGCAGGTTCACTGTCTTTCAGCCCCTCCGTGCAGACGGCAGTCCCCGAGGGCGAAAGCCTACCGCTGTGAGGCGTCTTCCTCATTGTGGGGTGTCTGTGCTCCGATGCTGTGGGCTGTCGGTGCTCTGACGTAGCTTCGTACCCATGAACGACACGTCTTCCTACCGCGCCGCCGCGGACCGCTACGACTCTATGGAGTACCGGCGCACCGGCCGCAGCGGTCTCAAGCTGCCCGCGATCTCGCTCGGCCTGTGGCACAACTTCGGTGACGACCGCACCCTCGACTCGCAGCGGGAGATCCTCCGCCGCGCTTTTGACATCGGTGTCACCCACTTCGACCTGGCGAACAACTACGGGCCGCCCGCCGGCTCCGCCGAGCTGAACTTCGGCAAGATGTTCGCCCAGGACTTCGCCCCGTACCGGGATGAGCTGGTCATTTCGACCAAGGCGGGTTATCTCATGCACCCTGGTCCGTACGGGGAGTGGGGCAGCCGCAAGTACCTGCTGTCGTCCCTCGACGCGTCCCTGTCCCGGATGGGCCTCGACTACGTCGACATCTTCTACTCCCACCGCTTCGACCCGGACACCCCGCTCGAGGAGACGATGGGCGCGCTCGCGTCCGCCGTGCAGCAGGGCAAGGCGCTGTACGTGGGTGTGTCCTCGTACAACAGCGAGCAGACCGCCGAGGCGGCGCGCCTGCTGAAGGAGATGGGTGTCCCCGCGCTCATCCACCAGCCCTCGTACTCGATGATCAACCGCTGGACCGAGGACGACGGCCTGCTCGACACGCTGGAGACGGCCGGGATGGGCTGCATCTCCTTCGTGCCGCTCGCGCAGGGCCTGCTCACGGACAAGTACCTGAAGGGCATCCCGGAGGGGTCGCGC
Source organism: Streptomyces sp. NBC_00569 (assembly GCF_036345255.1). Lineage (NCBI taxonomy): Bacteria > Bacillati > Actinomycetota > Actinomycetes > Kitasatosporales > Streptomycetaceae > Streptomyces > Streptomyces sp. NBC_00569. The sequence goes on from NZ_CP107783.1 coordinate 4,211,824, forward strand.
GCCACGCAGGGCAAGTCCCTCGACCCGGGCCTCGCGGGCGACTCCGAGGTCATCCGCCGGCTGAACGGCCTGAACGACATCGCCCAGCGCCGCGGCCAGTCCCTCGCGCAGCTCGCGCTCAACTGGGTGCTGCGGGACGAGCGGATGACGTCGGCCCTGATCGGCGCCTCCAGCGTCCGGCAGCTCGAGGAGAACGTGGCGGCGCTGGCGGGCCCGAAGCTCACCGACGAAGAGCTGTCCGAAATCGACTCGTTCGCGGTGTCGACCCCGGGCACGAACATCTGGGCCGGGCGGAGCTGATCCCACCCGTTCCGATCCGCGGGCCGCGGCCCTCGCGCCAGGACACTCCCTAGGCGCCGGGGGTACGCGGCCTGCGGAACCACGCGCCCGTGCTCGCCTGGCCGAGCAGGACGACCATGACGACCGCTCCGACCAGCGCGATGGGCCCACCGATGTTGCCGCGCATCGTTGCGCTCAGGCCGAGCAGGATCTGCACGCTCGCGATGACGATCGACGTGACGCGCAGCCCACGCCCCGCCTTCCCGTAGAAGCAGGCGAGGACCAGCAGCACGACACCGAGGATGTTCCCGCCGAACGCGGCGCCGGCGGCCCGCGCCCCCTCCGTCACGCCGACCGCCACGGAGGCGAGGAGTGCGAGGCCGACCATCACGTACGTGGTCGTCCGGGCGGCGTGGAGCGAGGGCGGCATGCTCAGGGGTGGCGCGGGGGACTGCGGGTTCGTCCCGTACGGTCCGGTCGCGTTGTAGGGGCCGGGGATGTAGGGGACGGGAGTGCCGCGCTGACCCGGGCCTCCGGACGGGGCGGGAGCGGTGGGCGACGCCTGGTGCGGAAAGTCGTTCGGCATGCCGGGGACTCTAATCGCGGCGCCGCGCCCCGGGGGCGCACGCGCGCGGCCCGGTCGGAGACAAAAAAACGGGCCGGTCCGTGGGGGGGAGACGGACCGGCCCGAGGGGGGGGTTCCACCATAACCCTTCGTAAGTGTTGGTGGGTGCATCAGCGCGCCACAACTACTCTCCGAAGTCACCCGACGACGGCTGGACGTCTGTTTCCGGCCGGTTCGGGCGGGGTTTCGCAACGGTTTTCCCGGCTTGCGGCCCACCCGTGGCGTCCCTCGCACGGGTTAGTCGGGCCAGGGACGCGCACTTGACGCCACAGCGGCCCCGAAGGTTGGCTGCGCCCCCATGGCGACCTTCACCGTGCCGGGACTCGGGGCCGAACTGCCGCTGGAAATCGCGGAGTCGGGACCGGCGCGGCGACGCGGCCTCCTCGGCCGGGACGGGGTGAACGGCGCGCTCCTGCTGACGTCGTCGTCGAGCGTCCACACCGTGGGGATGCGCTTCGTCATGGATGTGGCGTATCTGGACCGGCGCGGCACGGTGCTCGCCGTGCGGACGATGCGGCCGGGGCGGATCGGACTCCCCCGACTGCGCGCCCGGTGCGTCCTGGAGTCCGAGGCGGGGGCGATGGCGCGGTGGGGGGTACGGCGGGGCGTGCGGGTGACGATCCTGGGGCGGTGAGGGCGTCTCGCGTCTCGCGTCTCGCGTCTCGCGTCTCGCGTCTCGCGGGACGGTCCGGTGATCGCGGGAGGTCCGGTGACCGTGGCGCGCGAGGTCCGGTGACCGTGGACGAGGGGAAGGCACGCGGCACCGCGCAGCCCCCTCCACTGCACGGTGCCGCCGCGCAGCTTTGCTCACGCGAATTACCTTGGTCTGAACCTACGTGACGGTGACACGTGTCGCGAGCCATGGTCGATAACGATGCGGAATCGGTTGGAAGACGGGCTTCCGGAAGAGGCCCGGCGAACTCCTCCCCCTTGCACACCAATTGCCGTGAATCACCCGGAGACCGGCTTGCGGGCCTCGATCAGGTGGCGGGTGCTGTGGGCGACGAACGGCCCTTCCTTCGCGATCCGTTCATGCAGCTCAAAAAGTCGCGGCCGGTACGCATCGACGGTGAAGCCCGGGACCATCCAGATCACCTTGCGCAGGAAGTGGACGACGGCCCCGACGTCGTAGAACTCGATACGCAGACGTTCCGCGCGCAGGTCGACGACATCGAGGCCGGCCGCCTCCGCCTCGGCGCGCTCGCCCTCCGGGTCACGGCCGTTCCTGACCTCTTCCGGCTGCGGGCCGAGGAAGAACTCGACGACCTCGAAGACGCTGCTCGGGCCGACGTGCTGCGCGAAGTACGTACCGCCGGGCGTCAGCACCCGGGCGATCTCGGCGAACGGGGCCTTCACCGGGTGGCGGCTGGTCACCAGGTCGAACGTGCCGTCGGCGAACGGCAGCGGCGCGTCCTCCGGCGAGGCGACGACCACGACACCGCGCGGGGCGAGCAGCGCCGAGGCCTTGGCGACGTTGGGCGGCCAGCCCTCGGTGGCGGCGATCAGCGGGGGCAGCTTCGGGGCGGAGGCGAGTACCTCGCCGCCGCCGGTCTGGAGGTCGAGCCCGGCCGAGGCCCGGCCCATGCGCTCGCCCATGGCACGCGCGTACCCCCAGGAGGGCCGCTCCTCGGTGGCCCGGCCCTCGAACCACGAGAAGTCCCAGCCCTCCACGGGGGCGGCGGCCGCCTCCGCGAGGAGCTCGTCGAAGGGGCGGCCGGCGTGGGTGGGGGGTGTGCTCATGGAGCCATGTTCGCAGCGGCGTTCCCTCGTCGGCACGTGCTTTTTGTACGGACCGCGCGGCAGGGGGCGTTGTCGGCGGGCGCTGCTACGTTCCCCGGCATGGGAATCCACGTGCCCTACACCGGGGGCGAGAAGGAAAGTCTGCTGGCGGCTCTGGACCGGCACCGCGACGTGGTGCTCTGGAAGCTGGAGGGTCTCGACGAGGAGCAGGTACGGAGGCCGATGTCGCCCTCGGGGAACAGCCTCCTCGGCCTGGTCAAGCACCTGGCGTCGGTCGAGTACGGCTGGTTCTGCGAGACGTTCGGACGGCCGGTGGAGCCGCTGTGGTTCGACGCGGAGACGGACGAGGACCTGCGGGTGGGTCCCGAGGAGTCGACGGAGAGCATCACCGCGTTCTACGGCCGGGCGCGGGCCGCGGCCGACACCGTGATCGCCGAGGTCGGGCTCGAGGAGACCGGCACGTCGTGGGACGGCAGGAAGGTGTCGATGCGGTGGGTTCTCATCCACATGCTGGAGGAGACGTCCCGGCACGCGGGCCACATCGACATCCTGCGGGAACTGATCGACGGCGCGGCGGGGGATCACCAGGCGACGCCGAAGCGATGACGATCGGGTGCCGACCGCTGGAACGCGGGGAGACAGGCGCGCGAACGTCACGCGCCGACCGCTGGAACGCGGGGAGACGGGCGCGCGAACGTCACGCGCCGACCGCTGGAACGCGGGGAGACAGGCGCTCGAACGTCACGCGCCGACCGCTGGAACGCGGGGAGACGGGCGCGCGAACGTCACGCGCCGACCGCTGGAACGCGGGGAGACGGGCGCGCGAACGTCACGCGCCGACCGCTGGATCAGGGGGAGGCGGGCGCGTGAACGTCGTGGGCCGGTCGATGACTTGCCGGGCGAGGGCCGCGTGGCCGACGCCGAGGTCTGACCGAACTCCCGCCCGGTTCGCGGAGCCTGCCCCGCTGAAGCGGGCGGGGGAGGTCACGTCCGCCCGGCCTCGGCCTACGGGGGTTCTCCACGTACCCTGGGCGGATCCGCTCCGGGCACCGCTGCCCGACACAGGTAACGGCACCGTCCGTCCCGCGCCGAAATGCGAGCACATGTCCGATCGTTCCCTCCGCTCCGTTCGTTCTGCCCGTTCAGCGATAGCGGCCTGGCTCACCCGCCTCTACTTCGCCCGGCTCCGGAAGAAGGGCGGCCTCGACCTCTCCGTCCTCTCGAAGCTGCCCGACGCGGCGCTCCTTCCGCTGCGCCGCGAGGGCCTCGACCCGGTGGCCGAGATCGGCGAGCTCCGCGACCGGGAGCCCGTCAGCAGGCTGCCCATCCCCGGCATGACGGTCTGGCTGGTCACCGGCTACGACGAGGCGAAGGCGGTACTGGGCCACGGGTCCGCCTTCAGCAACGACTTCCGCAACCTGGTCGGCAACACCGGTGTCACCGACGACCAGAACCCGGGCGGACTCGGCTTCACCGACCCGCCGGACCACACCCGACTGCGGAAGATGCTGACGCCGGAGTTCACGATGCGCCGGCTCTCCCGGCTCACGCCCCGGATCCACGCCATCGTCGAGGAGCGCCTCGCCGACCTCGCGAAGGCGGCGGACGGCGACGGTCCCGTGGACCTCGTCGAGCACTTCGCGATGCCGGTGCCCGCGCTGGTGATCTGCGAACTGCTCGGCGTCCCCTATGAGGACCGGGACGACTTCCAGCAGTTCTCCGTGGCCCGCTTCGACGTGTTCGGCGGCGCGGGCGCGTCGTTCAGCGCCGTGTCGCAGTCCCTCGACTACCTGCGCGGGATCGTCGCCGAGCAGCGCCGCAACCCGGGCGACGGCCTCCTCGGCATGCTCGTACGCGAATACGGCGACTCCATCACGGACGAGGAGCTCACAGGCCTCGCCGACGGCGTCCTCACCGGCGGCCTGGAGACCACCGCGAGCATGCTGGCGCTCGGCACGCTCATCCTGCTCCAGAACCCCGAGCACTTCACCGCGCTGCGCGACGCGGAGGACCCGGAGGCCGTCGCCGCGCCCTTCGTCGACGAGTTGCTGCGCCATCTGACCGTCGTCCAGACCGCGTTCCCGCGCTTCGCGCGCGAGGACGTCGAGATAGGCGGGGTCCAGATATCCGGCGGGGACATTGTCCTCGTCTCCCTCAGCGCCGCCGACCGCGACGCACGCCTCGGCGAGGACATGGACCGTTTCGACCCGTCCCGCCAGGTGACCGGCTCCCACCTCGCGTTCGGCTACGGCATCCACCGCTGCATCGGCGCGGAACTCGGCAAGATGGAACTCCGCGCGGCCTTCCCCCAGCTGGTCCGCCGCTTCCCGGAGTTGAAGCTCGCCGTCGAGCCCCGGGACCTGGAGTTCCGCAAGCTGTCGATCGTGTACGGGGTGGACTCGCTGCCGGTCCGGCTCGGCTGACGCCCGCCTCGCCAGGGGTATTACTGGCCCGTATCGGCCGAACCGTCCGAGCCGCCCGAATCATCCGAGCCGCCCGAGTCGGTGGCCGCCCCCCTCGGGAACGACACCTCCACCCGGCGGTTCTTCTTGCGGCCCTCTTCACTGTTGTTGTCGGCGATCGGGTAGTCCTCGCTGTAGCCGCGCACCGCGAACGTGATGTCCTGGTCCTGCGAACCGAGGGATGCCGCCAGTTCGTCGTGCACGGCCTCCGCGCGCTTCTTCGAGAGCGTCAGCCCGTGGGCGTACGACCCGAGGTCGTCCGTGAAGCCGAAGACGCGGACGTTCGTGGCCTTCTGCGCCTTGATCTCGTCGGCGATGGCCTGGATCCGGGACTTGGCGTCCGGATGCAGCTTGGAACTGTCCTTCTGGAACAGCACCTCCGCCTGGAGCGCGAACTTCACGTCCTGATTGGTGTCCTCGCGCCGCTCGTCGCCGGACAGGTCCTCGACGACGGACTTGATGTCGAGCACCTGGGCCGGCGCGAGCGTGGCGCCGTCGGCGAGCTTCAGCCCCGGACTGTTGGCGTCGACGTCCGGCGGCGGCGAGGTGGTCGTACTCCCCGGAGGAGCGCCTGACGGCTCCGGATCATCGGCGCAGGCACTGCCACCGAGGCTTCCGCCGAGGGTGATCAGGGCGACGGTGGTGAGGGCGGCGAGGCGATGGGTGAGGGGCATGGGGTCACTCGCCCTCGGAGATTTCTACGGGGGCGGGGGGCATCGTCGGCACTTGGAGCTGAACCTTCGTGGTGCCTTCGGGAGGCGCGGGGAACTGGGCGAACCAGTCGATGGTGCCGCCTTGCGGTACTCCCCCTTGGAATTTCGTGCAGAGGCAACGCCCGGAGGTGTCACGGAGGATGAGGTACTTCTTCTTGCCCACCTCATCGACGAGACTCGCTCCGGCCAAGGACCCGCCGTTCTTCTTGAGTTCCGTCTCGTCGCTGATCCACTCAGCACCGATCCAGCGTCCGTCGGTGCCGTTCGTCACCTTGCCGCTGACTGTGACGAAGCCGCCTCCGTCACGTGATGCCTGGGTAACGGTGAGAGTAATGCCGTTGCTCTTCACCTCGGCGAGAGTCTTGTCTGTCGGCGTCGTCGGCGAATCGCCTTCCTGCTTCTCGCCGCCGTCCTGCTTAGCAGGTGCCGACGATGAGGTCCCCTTACCGGAATTTCCGTCATCACCCCCGCCACAACCGGCCGCAGAGAGGACCAGCCCAGCCGTGATCGCTACCGCGGTCAGTACCTTTCGGCCCTTCATTGCGTTCCCTCTCGTCGTTCGCTCATCAGTCGGCCAAGTGCACGGAGAACAGGACGGATGCATCAGGGAGATCGCCCGGAGTGAAGTCGCCCGGGTCGATCTCGAAGTCCTCACCGCCGTCGCAGTGGAAGGCCACGTCCTTCTTCGGGTCTGAGTCGGGATCGGCCTCACAACGTGGCTCGATGACCGCTGTGGCCTCCGCGTTGGCATGCTTGGACTCGGTCCCTGGAATGATGGATTCGCCCACTGTGTACTGAGTCCGAATCTCCACCTTGTAGCCCGGATACCCGTTGACGGTCTTGGGTTGGACAGCCCCCAGCACTGTGGAATCGTTCTCCGCCGCCAGCTGCTCGGCAGCCATCTGGGCGCCATCTCCGGTGAATCCCTCGCCGGCCAACCAGTCGAGCCAGCCGTCCCCGTCGCTTATGCCCAGCCCGAGGCCGTCGATCAACTCCTCCCGGCTGTCCTGCGCCGCAGCCAAAGCAGCCGCATCAGCGGCCGACTGGGCTCCGTTGCGAGCGGATGCAGCCTGAGCGAAGGCGAAGAAAGCGAACGCAGCGAAGAGCAGAATCCCCGTCAGCCATATATAGATCGGGAGTGTCTGCCCTGAATCGCTCCGCAGCCGACGAGCGATCAACCTCCGCCGATGACGTCGTCGACCGCGTTGCCGATGGCCTGGGAGATCCGACCGTTCAAACCGAGCTGATCGATCAACGTATAGATCCCCGCAATCAGAATCATCAGCCCCGCATACTCCACGAACCCCGCCCCGGAATCCCGTTCCCGCCCGCGGACGCGGTCCCCCACCGTCACGGTCCACTTCACCCACACCCCGAGTACGCGTTCCTTCAGCACGGTTTCCCCTTCGCTCCCGCACGACTTCGCCGCCCCGAACCTCCCGGGCACCATACGCAACGTACGGGAACTGCAACCCTCTGTGCCGCGTTTCGCGCATTAACGGTGCACGCTTGACCGGAAGTTGGTCGCTTCCTGTCATGCCCTTCACCGCCCGTCGTACGCCACCACGACCCCACCCAGGTCGCGGGCGGCCTTCGCGCCGAGGGTGGTGTCGCAGAGGTTGACGGTCCAGTTCCCCGCGGTGACCAGCTCGGCGGGGACGCCCCGGTACTTGATCGCCTCACGCAGCGCGGCGTCACGGCGGGCGTGGGTCGGGTGCAGGGTCAGGACCGCGCAGTCGGTGGAGCCCGAACCCAGCTTTCCGGTCTCGCACTTGATGCTTCCGGTGCTGGTCGTCTCCCGCTGGAAACAGCCCACCGACGCGGCCAGGTCGTCCGCCAGGTCGTCGGCCTTCTTGTAGGTGGGGGTGGAAGGGATGTCCGGGAGCGGGTACTCGGCCGTCTTCGTCCCCTTGCCCTTCGCGTCCAGGACCACCGCGTGCAGGGCCTTCGCGATCGCCGGGGCGGACGGCGGGTCCATGACGCGGATGTACCAGTTCCCGGCCGCGACCAGCGTCTGCGCGTACGCGCCCGTGCGCCGGGACTCGATCGACGTACCGATCTCCGACTTCGACACGACGTCGGGGTCGAAGACGGAGATCTCGTTCTCGACCCTCACCCCGTCGACCGTAGCGACGCAGTCCGCCGTGGAGCTGCCGTCGTAGTCCCGGGCGCGCAGGGTCTGGCAGTCGATTCCCGCCCGGTCCAACGCCCGTACGACCGCCTTCGCCGTGGTGTACGTCGGCTTGGACGGCACGTCGGCCGGGATCGCCGCACCCGGCGGCTCCGGGCGGGATTCGAAGCGCCCGCAGGCAGTGAGCGCGGTCAGTGCCAGGCAGGCGCCCGCCGCCGACACAGGCCTCTTCCTCATCGGTCGGCCCAAGCCGCTCCGCACGACATGCGATCCCCCCCGTCAGAAGTCGCCGCAGTTGCCGAATTCGCAACTGCCAACTAATCGCTCACCCCACTCTAACCAGACGATGCCTCACACCGCAGTCCCTCAACGTCCCAGAATCGAACCGAAGTTGGACCCTGAGCCCAGGAACATGCCCGTCGCGATCAGGATCATCGTGGCCGGGAGCATGAAGACGAGGGTGACCATCGTGGCCTTCGGAATCGTCTTCGCGGCCCGGCGGCGGGAGTTCTGGGCGTCTGTGCGCCGCATGTCCGTGGCGATCTGGATGAGGGTCTCGGCGATGGGCGAGCCGAGTTCCTCGCCCTGCTGGAGCGCGGAGACGAACTGGGCGACCTGTTCGGAAGCGTTGCGCCGGCGCAGCTCGTCGAACGCCTGGCGCCGGCTGACGCCCATGTCCATTTGCCGGAGCGTAATGCGCAACTCGTCGGCCCACGGCCCCTCGTACTTCTCGGCAACCCGGTCGAGCGCCTGCCGGAAGCCCAGGCCGGCGCTGACGACGACGGCGAGTACGTCGAGGAAGTCGGGGAGCGTACGGTCGATGACCTCTTTGCGCTCGCGTGTGGCCTGCCAGATCAGACCGTCCGCGGCGAGGAGGCCGAACGCGAGGGTGAGGGCGGCGAACAGCGTCTGGCCGTTGGTGAGGAAGACCAGGCCGAGGACGACGCCGAAGATCCCGTAGACCGCGCGGCGGGCGGCGTAACGGTCGATGGTGAGGCCGCCCGGGTTCCCCGCCATGTCGATCCTGCGGCGTTTCGAGGTGACGCGTCGGGGACCCATGGCCCGGAGGACGAGGGGGGCGAAGCGCATACCGAGTCGGTCGACCGCGGATCCGGCGGCGGACACGCGCGTGGCGCCGACCTCGAGGGCGATGGCCAGGTCGCCGGGAAGCTTGGCCTCGGCGCGGTACATGCGGATGCCCAGGAAGATCCCGAGGACGGCGAGGCCCATCGCGAGGGCGAGCAGCAGCCCGATCAGACCCGTGCTCATGACCTGCCTCGCTCGGCGTCGGCCGGATGACGGACGCCCATGTCAGACCTCGATCTTCCCGAGCCGGCGGATCACGAAGAACCCGATCCCGTACAGGCCGAGCGAGACGAGGATCAGCGCCTGGCCGACCGGCGATCCCGTCACTCTGGCCAGCGCGCCCTCGTTCGACGAGTTGATCAGGAGCAGCGAGCCGAGGCCGAGGAGCGGCACGGTGAACGCGGTCGCGTTGACCTCGGAGAGCATCGTGCGGATCTCGCGCCGGGTCTCCTTGCGGTCCTCCAGGGTCTGGGTGAGGTTCCGCAGGGACGACACGACCGAGCCGCCCGCCTTGTTGGCGAGGACGAGCGTCGTGACCAGGACGACGAGTTCGCGGGAGGGGAGGCGTTCGGCGAGCTCGCCGAGGGTGTCGTCGATGGTCCGGCCGAGCGCGAGCTGGTCGGCGACCATGGACAGCTCCTCGCCCGCGGGCGCCTCCAGCTCCTCCGCGGCCATCGCGAGGGACGTACGCAGGGCGAGCCCGGCGGCAGTGGCGTTGGCCAGAAGGCGGGCCACGTCCGGGAGTTGGTTGATGAACGCCTCGATGCGTTTCTGCCGCTGCCAGTTGAGGAAGATGACCGCGCTCCACACGCCGACCAGCCCCGCGATCGGCCCGAAGAAGGGCGCGAGGGCAGCTGACGCGATCAGCCAGAGGGCGACGACCACGGCGAGTACGTACGTGAAGAACTCCCCCGCGGTCAGGTCCAGCCCCGTCGCGGACAGGCGCAGATGGATGGCGCGGCCGAGCCGGGTGCGACGCAGCCTGCGGTCGACGGTGGCGAAGCGGCGTACGCGACCGGAGGCGCCGCTGTACGGCCCGGCGCCCGAGAGGCCGTCGAGCCGGTCGACGAGGGCCTGTCGCTGCGCGCGCCCCGACGCGTACGCATGGACGCCGGCGACGGCGAGCGCGCAGGTCAGGATGGTGGCGCCGAGGGCGATGAGGGCGGGGTCGCTCATGAACCGCCACCCTCGACGGCGGGTCGCTCGGTCCTCATCCGATGGCCTCCCTCGTGTTGCGTCCGTCGATGCCGTCCAGCACGCCGAACGCCGGCGGGATCGGCTCGTTCGCGACGTACAGGCGCTCGGCCACGCGGCGCGGCAGCGGCAGATGCTCGAAGCTGCCGCGCACGCGGTGGTCGTGGCCGAGCGGGTGCGGCACGAAGCGGGAGACCGTCGAGATCCTGAACTGCTCGCGGCCGTGCGAGACCAGCAGGGCGATCTCGGTGACCTTGCGCGAGCCGTCGGCGTGCCGGGTGAGCTGGACGAGGACGTCGACAGCCGAGTTGATCTGGTCCTTGAGCGCCTCGAACGGGATCTGCACCTCGGACATGGACCCGAGGGTCTGCAGGCGCATGAGGGCGTCCTCGGCGGCGTTCGCGTGGACGGTGGCGAGCGAGCCGTCGTGGCCGGTCGACATGGCCTGCAGCATGTCGAGGGTCTCGCCGCCCCGGACCTCGCCGACGATGATGCGGTCGGGGCGCATGCGCAGGGAGTTGCGGACCAGGTCGCGGATGGTGATCTGGCCCTTGCCCTCGACGTTCGGGGGCCGCGATTCGAGGCGGATCACATGGTCCTGCTGGAGCTGGAGCTCCGCCGAGTCCTCGATGGTGATGATGCGCTCGTGGGGCGGGATGAGGCCGGAGAGCGCGTTGAGGAGGGTGGTCTTCCCGGAGCCCGTACCGCCGCTCACGATGACGTTGAAGCGGGCGCGGACGAACGCGGACAGCAGCATCAGCATCTGCTCGTCGAGCGAGCCGAGGCCGATCAGCTCGGGCAGGGTGTAGGCGCGCGGGAAGCGGCGGATCGTGAGGGTGGCGCCGGTGAGGGACAGCGGCGGGATGATCACGTTGACGCGCTCGCCGGTGGGCAGGCGGGCGTCGACCATCGGGTTCGACTCGTCGACGCGCCGGTTCACCGTGGAGACGATGCGCTCGATGGTCTGCATGAGCTGTTCCTGCGAGGCGAAGCGCAGAGGGAGCTGCTCCACGCGCCCGGCACGTTCCACGAAGATCGCGTCCGGGCCGTTGACCATGATCTCGGTGATGGACGCGTCGGCGAGAAGGGGTTCCAGCACGCCGAGCCCGAGCGCCTCGTCGACGACGCGGCGGACCAGCTGGCTGCGTTCGGAGGAGGAGAGGACCGGGCCCTCGCGGCTGATGATGTGGCCGAGGACGCGTTCGAGACGGACCCGCCGGTCGGCCGCCGCGAGGGACGACATCTCGGCCAGGTCGATCTCCTCCAGGAGCTTCGCGCGGTAGACGGCGACGAGGCCGTCGTCGCGGGAAGGACCGGGCTCCTCGCGGACCGTCACCCTTGATCGCAGGCTCATGTGTCGGCTCAACCCCCTTCCGGGTCACGGTCGTTCGGCATGGTGGCGGTGCGCCGTACGTCCCACCGGTCGTCCAGGAACGGGACGAGGACCGGGACGTGCACGGTGACGGTGGCGGTGGTCGTGTCGCCGCCTCCGCCTCCGGCGTCGACGTCCGCGTCGAGCCAGCCGCTCATCGCGGCCTGCCCGGCGCCGGTGCCGTCGCCGCCCTGCGACTGCACGCGGGCGGCGGCCCGGGCGCCGGAACCGGCCTGGTTCGCGCTGTAGCCGACGAGGCCGAGCTGGATGGCCGCCATGCCGATGAGGAGGAGGAAGGGCAGGAACCCGGCGAACTCGAGGATGGAGACGCCTCGGTCGTCGGTGCGCAGGCTGCGGCGGGGGCCGTTCTCCGTGCGCGGGCGCCGGGCGCCGTCGATTCCCGTCCGAGCCCGCCGCCCGTGCCCGCGCCGGAGACGTCCCTCGGCGCCCAGGAGCCGGCGCGTCACGGCGTGACCCCCTGGTCGTCCTCCCTCGCGGCGCCCGCCTCACCCTTGACGGTCCACCCGGCGTCGATCCCGGGGAAGAACACCGGCACCTCCAGCCGCACGGTCGCCTTCATCACCGATCCGTCGGGCCCGCAGGTGATGGCGGCGCCCTGCCACGCGCCGGGCAGGTTCTTCTCGCCCGCGGTCTGGCACGCGCCCGCCGTGTCGCCGCTCCCGGCCTCGGCGGAGGTCGCGGCCCTGGCCGCCTCGTCAGCCGCGTTCCCGGCGAGCGAGTACGTGTACCCGTACAGAACGCACTGCCACAGCAGGCCCATCACCACGAGCAGCAGCGGGAACATGCCCGCGAACTCCAGGGTGACCGCACCCTTGTCGCCGCCGCGGCGGCGGGCGCGGCGGCCGGGTTCCTGCGCGGCGGCGTCGACCAGGCCGAGCTCGCCCGCGAGCCCCCACAGCGCCTGCTTCACCGTCGACCGACTGTCGAGGTCCTGCATACGGCCCGCGTCGACCGCGCCCTGAAGCTCCTTGAACCCGGCGGGCACGCTGGCACGCGCGACCCGGGTGCCCGTCACACGCTCCACGAGCGACGCGGTGATCTCGGATCCGCGCGCGTGGCGGTTGATGACGGTGACGGTCTCCTCGGCCTTGCGGATCTGGAGGCGGTCCCACATACGGATCATGCGCTTCGCGGCGCGTACGGCGACGACGTCGGGCGTCACCAGCAGGATTGCCTGGTCGGCGAGTTCGACGGCCGCCGCGTTCGCGGACCCCATCTGCGTACCGCAGTCGATGACCACGAGGTCGTAGCGGCTGCGCAGCGCCTGCACGACCTGGCGGGCCACGCGGTCGGTGACCTCCTCGCCGCGCTCGCCGTCGGACGGCGCGAGCAGGAGGCCGAGGCCGGTCTCGTGGGTGAAGACGGCGTCCTGGAGGACGCGCGGGGTGATGTCGTGGATGGCGGCGAGGTCGGCGACCGAGCGGCGGAACTGGACGTCGAGGTACGACGCGACGTCACCGGACTGCAGGTCGAGGTCGAGGAGCGCGACCGAGCGGCCCGACGCCTGTGCGGCGAGGGCGAGTTGGACGGCGGTGACGGTGGCGCCGACGCCGCCCTTAGCGCCGGTGACGGTGACGACGCGGCCGCCGGACGCGCCGGCAGTGATCGCCAGCTCGCCGCCGGTGCCGAGGTGTCTGCGCATGCCGCCAGACCAGGACGCGGCGGCCTGCACGCGCTCGGCGAGCGCGTCGTACCCGAGGGGGAACCCGACGATGCCGCGCGCGCCCGAGTCCATCGCGGCGGTGAGCAGCGCGGGGCTGGTGTCGGCGGTGGCGAGGACGACGCCGACGGCCGGGAAGCGCAGGACGAGGTCCCGGATCAGTTCCAGGGCGGGGACGGGCCCGATCCGCTCGTGGACGAGGACGACCTCGGGCAGCTCGTCGAGCGACTCGGCGGCGAGCCGGGCGAGGGTGTCGAGGAGAGCGGTGGAGTCGGCGACGGGCGGCGCGGGCTCGGCATCGGGCAGCTGCCCGAGCAGCGTGACCAGGGACCGGGCGGCGTCCAGGTCTCCCACCGCGGGAAGAATACGGATGCTCACAGTGCGGCTCGCCTCCTCTCTGAGTCTATTTGTCGGCTTTGCCGGTCTACTTGTCGCTGGACTGCTTGTCACTGCTCTGCTTGTCGCCGGCCTACTTGTCCTCGTCGAGGGTGTACGAACGGTCGCCCGGCGGGACGGCCGCGTCGCTGCCGGCGGCGACGAGGGCGAGCCGGACGTGGGTCGCGAACGACTCCGCGTACGCGACGCGCTGCGCGTCGGCGGGATCGAGGGCGAAGGTGATCGGCACCGCCTCGCCCTGGCGGCGCCGGCCGTTGTCGCCGCCCTGCTCGTCGATGGGCGTGAGCTTGCCGACGTCCATGACCTCCGCGTTCTCGACGATGACCTTGGACTGGTCCTTGGCCTTCTCGTTGGCGGCCTTGAAGGTGGCGTAGATGTTGACCTTCGACCCGGGCGTGATCTTCCCGGCGACCCCGGTCTCGGCGTCGATCATGATGGCGATCTCCTGCTGTCCGTCCCTGAGCTGGGGCCGGGCGACGATCATGTCGGTCTGGAGCAGGGAGCCCTTCTTCAGCGTCGTGACGGCGATCTTGCCGCGGATCTGACTGAGGCTGGTCACGGCGGTCTTCGACAGCCACCGCTCGGGCATCTCGACCTTCTCGAACCGGTCGGCGGTCAGCTCCTTGTAGGGCGCGACATCGTCCTTCAGCCGGTACGCCGCGACTTCCGGGCCCACCTTCGAGTTCACGTCGCGGATCACCGAGAGCACCCCGGCGAAGGCGCCGACGGCGCACAGGGCCGAGATGACCAGCAGGATGACGCCGCGACGCTGACGTGAGTTCATGGACCGGACTACCTCGTGGGGATCTCGTCGGGGATCTCGGTGGGGAACGCGTTGTGGATCTGGATGCGGATCTGGTGGTGGATCTCGTTGCGGATCAAGGAGTCAAGGGCGGGCGGCGGGTGGCAGGGCGGCGCGGGCCGGGCCGGTGACGGGGGCCAGTGCGGCAGCGGCAGCGAGGCCGGTGGCGGGTGCGAGGGCGCTGCCGCGTCCGCCCGGTGGTTTCGCGGCCGGGGCGGGCGGATCGGCGAGCGGCGCGGCGCAGAAGCCGCAGCGGTCACCGATGAGTTCGAGTCCGCACCAGTGGCACGCCTCGCGCCGGACGGACGAGACGAGCTGGTAGAGCACGGAGATGTCGGGGATGGCGGCCGCGAACTCGGCCAGCCTTCCGGGGTTTCCGGGCTTCCCGGTGGCCCACCAGCGCCCGGATTCGGCGGGCAGCCTGGTCTCGACGGCGCCCTGCACCTGCCAGGCGGGCGCCAGCGTGCCGGTGATCCAGTCGGTGGGCTGCTGCCCGGCGGCGTAGTACATACGGGTACCGAAGGCGGGTCCGCTCAGCCGGGGCGGCTCCGGTCCGGTGAGCCGTACGAGTTCGGGCTGCGGGGTGGCGAGTACGGCGAACTGGGCGCCCGGCATCCACGACTTGGCGTGCGAGGTGAGGCTGACGGGGACGCGGTCGAGCCGGGCGACGGAGCCGAGCACGGCCCCCGCGTAGATGTAGTGGGCGAGGAGCCGCGCGGCGGAGGCGAGCACGCCCGGGCTGAAGTCGCACATGGTCAACTGCCGCAGCTGGAGCACGAGCACGGCGAGCCCGAGCGGCGGGAGCTCCGGCCGCAGGATGGCGATCCGGTCGCTTTCCAGCACGGAACGCACAGCGTGCAGCCGGTGAACGACCAGGTCCGGTACGGAAGCCGGGCACAGGGCGATCACATAGCCGTGGTGTTCGATCAGGGTGTGCATCTCGACGATCGCGCGGTCGAGGTCGTACGACTCCGCCCTGCCGCCCCTGTCCTCGGCGGAGTGGAGCACGGCGGCGGACGGCGTATGCCGGTCGGCCGCGGCGAGGACCAGGTCAGGGCTGGTCACTGCTATCGCGGTCGGCACGCTCGCACACCCCCCGGTCTCTGTGCACTCCTGTCTCAGCACCATATCCGCGCATTGCCCACTCAACACCCAACTTCCCGGTGTTCACCGGGAGGTTGCCCGGGCGACCGGCGCGGCTCGGCCAGGAACCAGTAATTCCAGAGGTCTTGACAACCCAAATGGTCTGGACCAGTTTATAGAACCAACAACTGCCCCTCCCCCCACATCTGAACCGGAGGCAGCAATGGCACGTGCGACGACAGAACCCGCGCGGAAGCGTTCATTCCTGGCGGCGGCGCTGACCACTCTGGCCCTGGCCCTGACCGGCACGGCGACGGCCACCGCGGACCCCGCCGGGGCGGCCGCGGCGCCCCCGGCCCACGCCGTCACCGGCTACTGGCAGAACTTCGACAATGGCGCGACGGTCCAGAAGCTCAGCGACGTACCCGGCGACTACGACATCATCGCGGTGGCGTTCGCCGACGCGACGACGACACCGGGCGCGGTCGACTTCACGCTCGACTCGGCGGGTCTCGGCGGCTATACGGAGGCCGCGTTCAAGGCGGACATCAAGGCGAAGCAGGCGGCCGGCAAGTCGGTCGTCATCTCGATAGGCGGCCAGAACGGCACGGTCTCCATCAATGACTCGACGTCCGCGACGAACTTCGCGAACTCGGTCTCCTCGCTGATGCAGGAATACGGCTTCAACGGTGTCGACATCGACCTCGAGAACGGCCTGAATTCGACATACATGTCGCAGGCGCTGAAATCCATTGCCGCAAAGGCGGGTTCGGACTTCGTCCTGACGATGGCGCCGCAGACGATAGACATGCAGTCGACGTCGAACGAGTACTTCAAGACCGCACTCGCCGTGAAGGACATTCTCACGGTCGTCAACATGCAGTACTACAACAGCGGTTCGATGCTCGGCTGCGACGGCAAGGTCTACAGCCAGGGTTCGGTCGACTTCCTGACCGCGCTCGCCTGCATCCAGCTGGAGGGCGGCCTGGCCCCGTCCCAGGTAGGCCTGGGTGTCCCGGCCTCCACGAGCGCGGCGGGCAGCGGCTACGTGTCCCCGTCCGTGGTCAACGCGGCCCTGGACTGCCTGACCAAGGGCACGAACTGCGGCTCCTTCAAACCGTCGAAGACGTACCCGGGCCTGCGCGGCGCGATGACATGGTCGACGAACTGGGACGCGTCGACGGGCAACGGCTGGTCATCGACGGTGGGCCCCCACGTACACAGCCTCTGACTCCGACCCCCACCCCTGCCCCCGCCCCTGCCCCCCTTCCCCTCGACGCCCGTAATCCCCCCTCAAAATCCGCAGCGCCGCCGCTCCCCCGGCGGCGCTGCCGTGTGCCGGGAGCGGGTCGCCGTATTTACTCCGACTGCTTTTCGGACCGACAGAACCCCTTCCACCCCAAGACGAGCCTTCTCGACGGCACGAAGAAGAACGACTCGACGACCGTCGCCGTGCCCCGGAGCGATGTACCCGACCAGAGTTCCTACCGAGACAACACGGCCTGCGAAGCGCCGACGAAAGCCCAGGGCGACCGGTCGTACCAGGAGCAGCCGGCCATGGCCGGCTCCTGGCGTGACCCGATGGCGTGGCCGCGTAGTGCCTGGCGGAGCGGCGGTCGGTAGCCGGCCCCGTTCCGGCAGAATCGCGGCACGGGTGCGTGTCACGTAGGCGCACTGGGGTGGGAGGGTTCGTTGTGAAGAAAGTTGTCGGCGGGGTTGTGGTGGGGGCCGTCGTTGTCGGGGCCGGGCTGTGGGGTGTTCTTGGGCCGAGCGGCGCTCGCGAGGCTCGGGCCGCGTCGCCGGCCGCCTTCAAGCTGTGGGCCGCGGCCGCCCATGCCGCCGTCACGCATGAGGGCGGCACCGCCACCTTCAACCAGCGCAACGGTGACGGAGTCTCCGGCGCTCACCAGCTCGGCCTG
Source organism: Streptomyces sp. NBC_00569 (assembly GCF_036345255.1). Lineage (NCBI taxonomy): Bacteria > Bacillati > Actinomycetota > Actinomycetes > Kitasatosporales > Streptomycetaceae > Streptomyces > Streptomyces sp. NBC_00569. The sequence continues at coordinate 4,229,307 of NZ_CP107783.1, forward strand.
CGCAACGGCGGCCACGCCACCATCCGTATCCGCGATCTCGACCAGACCCCCGAGAAAGCCACGATGATCGAAGGCCGTACGTACTCACTGACCTTCGCCTGCGCCGGTTCGGGCAAGTTCACCGTCCATGCTGTCGGTGCGAAGGCCTTGCGCCGGGACATGTACTGCACGCCCACCAAGAAGATCGAGACGGTCAGCCTCAATCATCTTGAGGGCAGTTACGCGGGCGGGCACCGGTGGGACGGGAGCATGGACCTGACCATCACCACCCATGGCGTACAGGGCGTCCTTTCCTGGCACGCCGCCCAGATGTTCATCCCGAGCTGACAGCGCCCGGCCCGCCGCACTCCCTCTGCCCGGGCCGCAGTCAGCGGAAGAGATCCCGGGCTCGGCGCGTGATCTCGTCCGGGGTCAGGTCCTCCAGATGCGTGAGGAAGACCCAGACGTGCCCGAAGGGGTCTCGCAGTATGGCTGTGCGGTCGCCGTGGAACTGGTCGGCCGGCGACTGCAGCAGCTTCGCACCGGCCGCCACGGCCCGCCGTGCGAGCGCATCGACGTCGTCGACGAAGACGTGCAGCCCCACGGTGGTTCCGCCGGCGGCGGTCGGTGCGCGGAACAACGGCCCCTCCGCGTCACCCAGCATGATCGTCGACCCTGCGACGCCGACCTCCGCATGCACGACTCGACCGTCCGGGCCGTCGATACGGAACAGCTCTACAGCTCCGAACGCTTCGGCGTAGAAGTCGATCGCGGCAGCGGCGCCGTCGATCATGATGTGGGCGACCACGGCGTTGCGGTAGGCCTCGGGAACGGGGCTCGTGGGCATGGGAACTGCCTCCTCGGTCGGCTTCTGCGGTCACCATGAACGTAGAAGCTGAACCTCGCTTGAGGTCAAGAGCCGCCCGCGGCACCGTACGCATTCACCGTGCTCGTGCGCGGCAGCGTCGCCCACATGCGCGTACCGCCTCCCGGCTCGCGGGCCGGGCCGAATCCCCAGTCACCCCCACAAGTACGGGTGACGCGGGCCAGCAGACGCAGCGCCGCCCGGCGTCGGGCCTCGCAGGCCGCGGCGACCCGCACGTTCTCGTGGCACGGGTGGCTGTCGTACGTGATCAGACGCAACGCGTCCTCGCGATAGCGCAGCGATACGTAGATCTCGGGCGAGGCGGTGAATTGGCAGGCTGTGGCAGCCATTTCGGCGATTGCCAGGAGCGCCGCGTCCAGGATGTCGCGCAGGCCGTGCGCCGCGAGCATCGTGCGGGTCGCGGCACGGGCCATCGCGGGTGACGTGAGGGTGGACGGGAGCGTGAGGCTGTAGGTGAGGTTTTCGGGCGTGGGGGCCGTGCGCTCCGCGTGCGTGGGGCAGGCGGAGAGGGTGACCGGCATGGCGAACTCCCTTGTGGGGTGGAGTGGGCGGCAGTCGGTGGCTCGTCTCCCTGACGCGAACCCGACCCTTCCAGGGAGGAAGCGTGCGGGCAGGCTCGCGCGATGCACTGCCAACTGCTTTGTGTAGCTTGTGCGTTACCGAATGTAGCGGACGAGTGGAGTACGCGTACTACAGGTCAAGGGGGATTCACCCGTCCGAGTCCCGAGGCAGACTGTCCCCATCGCCGTCACTGGAGGTCTCATGCCGCCGAGAAGCACACCGACCGAACGTCAGCGGCGCCTAGGAGCGGAGTTGCGCAAGATGCGGGCCGCCGCCGGGATGACTACTGAGTTCGCCGCCGGCCTTCTCGGCGTCCCCCGCACCAACGTTCCCAACATGGAGTCCGGGCGGTCCGGCATCAGCCCGGAGCGCGTCCGCACACTCGCGGCCAACTACGGCTGCGCGAACCAGGGACTCGTGGACGCACTCGCGGACATGGCGGGCGAGCGCGTCAAAGGGTGGTGGGAGGCCTACCGGTCCCAACTCCCGGCCACTTTCCTGGACATCGCGGAGTTGGAGTGGCACGCACGCAAGCTTCGCATCGCTGTCACCGTTCACCTGCCGGGGCTGATCCAGACCGAGGAGCACGCGCGGGCCGTCTTCGAGCACGTCGTTCCACGCCTGTCCGAGCACGACATCGACGTACGGGTCGCCCACCGAATGGAGCGCCAGCAAGTCCTGGACAGAGTGGATCCGCCTCTACTCGAACTCACCGTGCACGAGGCGGCCCTCCGCATGCAGTTCGGAGGCCCCAGGGTCGCCAGGCTTCAGCTGGAGCGCATCCTGGCCGCGAGTGAACGCCGCGACGTGGCTGTGCGGGTGGTGCCGTTCAAGGCCGGTGGTTTCCCGGGAGCAGGGCAGTCGGTCGTCTACGCCGAGGGGCGGGTGGCCGATCTGGACACCGTCGAGCTCGATGCCACCCATGGCCCGGAATTCATCGACTCCGCGACGCAGTTGCACAAGTACCGGGCTCATTTCCGTGCGATGGAGGCGGTGGCTTTGCCGCCCGAGGCGTCCCGTGATCTCATCCGAACGCTCGCCGACGACCTCTAGGAGAAGTCACCGTGCCGACGATCACCTGGGAAGACCCCTTCTGCGGCGAGGGCGCCAACTGCTTCCGCCTCGGCACCGACCCCGACGGCAACGCCTACATCACCGTCGCCGGGGACGAAGAAACGTATCTCACCGACTCCCGCGAGGCGCTCCGCGCAATGATCCTGGACATCAAGGCAGGCAAGGCGGACCACCTGCTCTGACGTCACAGGCGGCGAATGGCGGATCTGGGTCACCCGCCCGCCGACACCGCAAGGCATACGCGCTGGTCCCCTGGCCCAAATCCGCCAATCCCCTCCAGGAACAGCCAGCGTGCCGACGACCATCACCTGGGAAGACCCGTGCCGCGGCGAGGGAAACCCCTGCTTCCGTCTCGGCACGGACCCCGACGGGGGTGCTCCTCGGTATCAAGGCCGGCGAAGCCGATCACCTGCTCTGATCCGGCTCCGTCACTCGCGGAGTGGCGCCCGCGCCCGCGTCCCCGTCCGCGTAGCGGCCCGCACGTACCGCCCCCGCCGCGCACACGAACGTCGCGGCCAGCAGCGTCCATTCCAGGGTCCCCATCCAACCCGGGACCAGGTCGTACCTCCTGCCGTCCGCGTAGACGCACGTCGTCTGCGCGGGGAACGGGGTGCGGTGGACCGACTGTGCCCGTTCGTAGATGCCCGTGGTGAACGCCGAGCAGGTCTGGAGGGGATCGCTCTTCGGGGAGCCCGTGACGAGGAACGCGAGAGCGTAGACCGCGGCGAGTGCTGCGGCGCCGGTGACCGCCAGCTTGCTCAGGCGGGACGCCGCCTTCGCGCCGCGGACGCCGGCGAGTTCCAGGGCGAGTGCGCCCAGACCCGACACGGTCAGGACCACGACTGCCGCCCAGAAGATCCAGACGAGTGCGCCCGCGCTGGAGAAGGTCGTGCCGTCCTCGTACACGCAGCTCACGTCGGGCGGGAAGCTGCTCTCCTCCAGCCGGAAATTGCCACCCGGGCCGAGCATCCCCTGGGCGCATCGCTCGTCCTGCTCGGAGATCCCGGTGACGAGCCAGGACACCATCCACACGACGAACGTGGCCCCGAGGGCAGCCCCGAAGACCGCCCACAACCGGTCGGCGTCACGCTGCGATGCACGTATGTTCGGCATGGAGTGGGAGCCTAGCTCGCGCCGCCCCGGCCGCCGTCGAACGCGCCGTGTACGAAACCGAGTTGCGGGTGACCGGCCGGCACACTACGAGGCGGTCGCCCGGACTCGTCCGCCCGGCATCCCGTTCAACCAGAACCCGGTCAGTCCTCGAAGTACGCGTCCAGGACCTTGTCGAGTTCGTCCGCCCACTCCTGGGCGCGCGCCTTGTTCGGGGCCTCCACGTCGTTCGGGTACCAGCGGCTGTCCGGGGTGTGGACCGTGACGGTGAGGCGGCGCCGGGAGGTGCCGACCTCGACCGCGCCGATCTCGTCCCAGTGGAACTCGGCTTCCTGGTCGTCGAGTCGGAGGCGTACGCCGGTCGCGTCCGCGGTGATCGAGCCGCGGCGGTCGGAGGCGGTGAAGTCCGGGCCGGCCGTGTCGGCGGACGGGGCGTCGGCCGGGGTGTCGGCCGCGTCCTCGGCAGGCTCCGGTTCCGGCTCCGTGTCCAGCTCCTCCGCCGGTTCCGCCGGCTCCGTCTTCTCCAGGGACGGAGCCTTGTCCTCCGTCTCCGGGACCTGGCGCGGGGGCGTGAGGCCGGGGACGGAGGCCGGGTCGGCTCCGGCGGCGTCTACGGGCGTGACCTTCTGAGTGTCTATGCGCTGCTCCACGGAGCGAAGTATGGCGGACGAGCCTGTGGGGCGGGACCCTCAGTCCTGCGGAAGATCCGCGCGTCGCCGCACCGGGGAGAAGTGGACCGGCAGGAAAGCCAGCGCGAGGCACGCGCCGCCCGCCCAGAGTGTCGTGCGCAGCGACGTCAGTTCCGTGAGGACGCCGGAGAGGGCCGAGCCGATCGCGAGTGCCCCCATGAACATGAAGCGGAAAGTGGCGTTCATGCGGCCGAGCAGGCCGTCTTCGGTCATGCGCTGGCGCAGGCTCACGCCGAGGACGTTGGTCATGCCCGTACGCACGGCCGAGATGAACCAGCCCGCGCCCGCCACGAGCAGCCACGGCCCCCGGTCGACGAGCGGCACGAGCAGGCCCGCCGGCGCCAGCCACAGGCCCGCCGAGCCGAGGGTCCGGCCGAGGCCGAGGCGGGCGGCGACCGGGCGGGCGCAGCAGGCGCCGAGGAGGACTCCGGCGCCGCCCGCCGCCCAGAAGAGGCCGAGCGCGCCTGCCGGGAGGCCGAGTCGGCGTACGAAGAGGAGGGGCAGCATCGTGTTGATGACCGTGGAGCCGAGGTTGATCAGCGAGCCGTTGAGCGCGAGGGCGCGCAGTTCGCTGTTGCCGACGACATGGCGCAGGCCCTGGGCGATCTGGGCGGGCAGCCGGACGCGTGTACCGGGCGTGGACGGGCCGGGGTCGCGGCCGATCGAGGTCAGGCCCAGGGCCGAGGCGAGATAGCTCGCCGCCGCGGCCGCCAGGGCCAGTGGTGCGGTGAGCAGTTGGACGAGGCCGCCGCCGGCACTCCGACCGCCGATTCCGGTGAGGCCTTCGAGGGTGACGAAGGCGGCGTTGGCCTGGACGAGGTGGTCCTTGCCGACCAGTTGGGGCACCACGCTGTGCGAGCCGACGTCGAAGAAGACGGTGGCGCAGCCGTTGAGCAGGACGACCGCGTAGAGCTGCCCGAGGGTGAGGGTGTCGAGCCACCAGGCGAGCGGGACGGAGGCGAAGAGCAGGCCGCGTACGAGGTCCGAGACGATCAGGACGCGGCGTTGGCGCATCCGGTCGACCCAGGCCCCGGCCGGGAGTCCGATCAGCAGGAACGCCAGCGTGCTGAGGGTGGCGAGGGCGCCGATCTGGGCGGGGCTCGCATGGAGTTCGGTGACGGCGAGGAGCGGTACGGCGACGTAACTGACGTTCGTGCCGATCTGGCTCAGCACGCTCGCGCCGAACAGGGAGCGGAAGGCCGGGGTGCGCCACAGGCTCGGGGAATCGTCCGCCCGGGTGAGCCCGTCCACCGCTGTCTCGCGTCTGCCGGTCGTCACCGCGCGCCCCCTGTGTGTCTGCCCCATGGCTGTGAGTCCGGGGCAAGGGTGCCGAAGCGAAGCACGGAGAACAAATGGATAGTTGACTGGTATGGATGGCGACGATGAACCTCACCACCCCGTCCCCCCGTCGCGACGGTCTTCTTGCCGCCGCCGTCGCGCTGACCGTCGTGTCGGCGGCGCTGCTTGCCGCGCATGTGTCCTTCGACGGGGACACGTTCCAGCGCTGCAGGCACCTGGGGCCCTCGGCGCGGATGTACGTGACCGCGTGGGCGGGGCCCCTGTGCAGTGTGGCCGCGCTGGTGACGTGTGCGGGCGGGATCCGGCGGCGTGGGGGTGCGTGGCCGGTCGTGGTGTGCGCGGTTCTCGGTCTGTTGCTGCTGTGCGTCCAGGTCGTGGCGCTCTCCTGGGTGTACGCGCCTGATCCCTCGGGGGGTTACGACTGTTCCGGGCTCGCGGGCCTCAAGCGGTGAGGCGTCGGGCCGGCGGAGGAGTGCTCCGTCGGCCCGACGCCTCGGCAGTCGGTGCGCGGCCCGCGTCCTGGGCGAAGGCGCGCAGTCTCTCGTCCTAGACGAAGAGGCTGATCACCGCCGCCACAGCGAAGCCCGCCACCGACAGCACCGACTCCAGGACCGTCCACGTCTTGAGGGTGTCCCGCTCCGTGATGCCGAAGTACTTCGACACCATCCAGAAGCCGCCGTCGTTGACGTGCGAGGCGAAGATGGAGCCCGCCGAGATGGCCATGATGACCAGGGCCGTGAACGGCTGGGAGTAGTGGCCCTCCGAGAGCAGCGGGGCCACGATGCCGGCCGTCGTGACGATCGCGACCGTGGCCGAGCCCTGGGCGACGCGCAGGACCAGGGAGATCAGGTAGGCGAGGACGATGACGGGCAGGCCCACGTCGTTGAACGTGTCGGAGAGGGCCTGGGCGACGCCGCTGCCCTTGAGGACCGCGCCGAAGATGCCGCCCGCGCCGACCACCAGGAGGATGTTGCCGACCGGCTTCAGGGACGCCGTGGACACCGTCTCCAGGGACTTGCGGGACCAGCCGCGGCGGATGCCGAGCAGGTAGTAGGCGAGGAGCAGGGCGATCGTCAGGGCGACGAAGGGGTGGCCGAAGAACTCGATGACCGAGCGGACCGTGGAGGGGTCGAGGGCGATCGAGGAGAACGTGGCCAGGAGGATCAGGACGAGCGGGGTGCCGATGATCGCGAGGATGGTGCCGAGCGGGACCGGCTTCTCGGTCGGCTTCACGCCGGCCTTTTGCTGCTCCTCGACAAGCGCGGCCTTGGCCTCGTCGGCGGCCTCGACCATGTCCTGCGGGACGGGCACGAAGATGCGCTTGCCGATCCACGCGGACCAGACCCAGGCGGCGAGCACGGCGGGGATGCCGCAGATGATGCCCATGAGGATGACCCAGCCGAGCTGGACGTGGAGCAGTCCGGCGGCCGCGACGGGGCCGGGGTGCGGCGGCAGGAACGCGTGGGTCATCGACAGGCCGGCGAGCAGCGGCATGGCGTAGAGGACGATCGACTTGCCGCCGCGCTTGGCGGCCGCGTAGACGATCGGCGCGAGGACGAAGATGCCGACGTCGAAGAAGACCGGGATGCCGAAGATGAGGCCGGTCAGGCCCATGGCGAGGGGGGCGCGCTTCTCGCCGAAGAGGTTCAGGAGGCGGGACGCCAACACCTCGGCGCCGCCGGAGACTTCGAGCACCGCGCCGAGCATGGTGCCGAGTCCGATGATGATCGCCACATGGCCGAGGGTGCCGCCCATGCCGGACTCGATGAGGGAGACGGCGTCGGACTTCTGGACGGTGCCGAAGAGCTCGGTGACGGAGAGGCCGGCCGCGAGGCCGACGGCTATGGAGACCGTCAGAAGGGCCAGGAAGGGCTGGAGCCTGACCTTGATGATCAGGAAGAGCAGAAGGGCGATGCCGAGCGCGGCGCAGGTGAGCAGGCCCGCGGTGCCGCCGATGATCGTCAGGAGACCGCCGGTATGAGGTGGCGCGGGGGCGGGGGCGGTCGCGGCGAGAGGCAGGAGGGACATGAGGGGGGACCTCGTAATTCCATGCGGCTTTCAGGGCAGGGGGGATCGCGGTGCGGCGCCTCGGGGATCGGCGCCGCACCGTGATGACGTACGGGGCTACGGGTGTTGCGAGGGCGTCAGCCCAGGACGGCGAGCGCGTCGATCTCGATGAGGAGACCCTTGGGGAGACCGACGTAGACGGTGGTGCGGGCGGACGCCGGGGCCTTGAGGCCCTGCTCCTCGAAGTACGCGTTGTAGATCGCGTTCATCTCGGCGAAGTGGTCGACGTCGGTGAGGTAGACGCGCATCATCATGACGTCGTCCCAGGTGGCGCCGCCCTCTTCGAGGATCGCCTTGACGTTGGCGAAGGTCTGGAGGGTCTGCTCGCGCAGGGTCGGGCCCGCGGGGGTGGGGGCCTGGCCCTCCACGGCCGGCAGGAAGCCGACCTGGCCCGCGACCTGAAGGATGTTGCCCTTCTTGACGCCGTGCGAGAACTTCGCGGGCGGGGTCGTGTGCGTGGCGGGGGTGAGCGCGGTCTTCTCGGTCATCGTGAGGTGGCTTCCTTGGTGGGGGCTTCTTTGCTGGCGGCCTTGGTGGTGGCCTCTTTGGAGCCGGGTACGGCTCCGGAGTACTCCCGGCTGATCGCGTCGGCCGTGCGGCGGACCAGCGGGAGCAGGGTGAGGAGTTCCTCGGCCGTGACGACCACGTTCGGTGCGGAGACCGACATGGCGGCGACGACGCGGCCGTCCGCACCCCGGATGGGCGCTCCGACGCAGTTGATGGACTCCTCGTGGCCGCCGAGGTCGGTGGCCCAGCCCTGTTCGCGGACGACGGCGAGTTCCTTGAGGAAGGCGCCGGCGTTCGGGGTCGAACGGGCCGTGTACGTGGGGTAGTCGAGCTTCTCGGCGATGGCGCGGCGCTCGGCTTCGGAGAGGTCGGCGAGGAGGAGCTTGGCGACGGCGGCGACCGTGATGGCCACCGGCTTGCCGATGCGCGAGTACATGCGGACCGGGTAGCGGCTCTCCACCTTGTCGATGTAGAGGACCTCGTTCTCCTCGTACACGGCGAGGTGGACCGTGTGGCCGCACTTCTCGTTGAGCGCGGTGAGGTGGGGGTGGGCGATCTCACGGATGTCGAGGTTCTCGACGGCTTCCTGGGCGAGGGCGAACAGGCGCGCGCCGAGGCGGTAGCGCTGGTCGGACTGACGGTAGACCAGGCCGTGTTCGTGGAGGGTCCGCAGCAGGCGCAGGGCCGTGGACTTGTGGACGCCGAGGCGGTCGGCGACCTGGCCCAGGTCGGCGGGGCCCTCGGCGAGCAGCGGCAGGATGCTCAGCGCTCGGTCGACTGTCTGGCTCATGGCGTACGTACCTCCTCCACGGCCCCGTCGGCGGTCCAGCCGGGGCCGAGGTGCAGTGTGCCCCAGGAGGCGTCGTCGAGGTCGGCGAGGCGGTCGGCGTGGGCGCGGCTCGGGGGCGCGGCGAGGTCGCCGGGGGTGGTGAGGGCGGCGGCGGCCATGAGGTGGCCGTGGCGCAGCCGGGCGGGTACGGGCAGGCCGCGCAGGGCGCCGGAGAGGTAGCCGGCGGCGAAGGCGTCACCGGCGCCGACCGCCGCGACGACGTCCACGCGGGGGGCGGGCTCGGTGTGGCGTACGCCATGTTCGTCGTAGGCGACCGCCCCGTCGGCGCCGCGCTTGACGACGAGCGTCGCGGGTTCGGGGAGGGCGGCGCGGATGGCGTCGGGGCCGCCGGTGATGCCCCAGGCGTCCTCGGCCTCGTCCTCGCCGACGAAGACGAGGTCGGCGCCGCGGGCCAGGTCGAGCAGGACGCGGGCGTCGTCGGGGCGGGGCCACAAGCCGGGGCGGTGGTTGACGTCGAAGGAGACGAGGGGCCGGCCGGCGGGGGTGCGGGCGGTGAGGTCGGCGGTTAGGTCGAGGCAGCCGGCGGAGAGCGCGGGCGTGATCCCGGACAGGTGCAGGACGCGGCCGGAGCGGATCGCGGCCAGGTCCATGTTCTGGCTGGTCATCGCGGAGGCGGCGGATCCGGCGCGGTAGTAGGCGACCTCGTGGGCGTCGGTGGCGCGGTCGCCGGCCGTGCGGAAGTAGATGCCGGTGGGGCGGGCGGCGTCGCGGCGTACGGCGGAGGTGTCGACGCCGTAGGCGCCGATCGCGTCGACCAGGTGGTCGCCGAAGCCGTCGGCGCCGACGCGGCTGACCCAGCGGACGGTGTGTCCGGCGGCGGCGAGCACGCACGCCACGTTGGACTCGGCTCCGCCGATGCCGCGGTCGAAGGACGGTACGTCGGCGAGGCGCCCGGGTACGGAGGGCACGAAGGTGACCATGGACTCGCCGAGCGTGACGACATCCACGGGTGCGTGGTGCGCGGGGGCGGCGGGTCCGGTGGCGGTCACGGTGGTTCGGGCTCCTCGTGGGTTCTGGGCTCATGCCGAGGGGGATCAACGGCTCCGTTGACCCGGCGTTGGCTCGGATGTTAGACAGCAGTAAGCGACATACGCAATGACCGTTGCATTATTTGCAACGGCCTTCTTACGAGGAGGCTCCATGGCCGCCGACAGCGCCGTCAACGCCGTAGCCCGTCTCAGGGATCTGGATCTCGAGCGGGTCGACCACCGCTTCAAGGGGCTGCCCCCGGACGCGGAAGGCCTGACCGTCGGCGAGCTCGCGGCCGAGCGCCGCAACCTCTTCACCGGCGGCTTCACCACCCCGGTCCTCGCACTCTCCGCCGAGCGCCTCGAGCACAACCTCGCGCTCATGGAGACATATGCCACCAACCACGGCCTGGCCTTCGCGCCCCACGGCAAGACCTCGATGGCGCCGCAGCTCTTCCACCGCCAGATCGAGCACGGCGCGTGGGGCATCACCCTCGCCGTCCCGCATCAGGTGCGGGTCGCCCGCGCCTTCGGCATCGAGCGGATCTTCCTCGCGAACGAGCTCGTCGACCCGGCCGCCCTGCGCTGGCTCGCGGGCGAACTCGACCGCGACCCCGGCTTCCGCTTCATCTGTTACGTCGACTCGGTGCGCGGCGTCGAGCTGATGGACGCCGCGCTCGCCGAGGCCGGGGCGACGCGCCCGGTCGACGTGGTCGTGGAGCTGGGCGCGGGCGAGGGCGCGCGCACGGGCGTGCGCACCGAGGACGAGTGCTTCGACCTCGCGAACGCCGTCGCGGCGGCGGACACGCTGCGCCTGGTCGGCGTCGCCGGTTACGAGGGCGAGGTACCCGACGCGTCGCCCGAGACCGTCGGGGCGTGGCTGCGCCGGCTCACCGGGCTGCTCGTCGACCTCGACAAGGCGAACCGCTTCGCGGACCTGGACGAGATCGTGGTCAGCGCGGGCGGCAGCGCCTGGTTCGACTCGGTGGCGGAGGTGTTCACCGAACTGCCCGAACTCTCCGCACCCGTACTGAAGTTGCTGCGCTCGGGCGCCTACGTGTCGCACGACGACGGCCACTACAAGCACCTGACGCCGTTCAACCGGGTGCCCGAGGAGGGTGCGCTGCACCCGGCGTTCCGGCTGTGGGCGCAGGTCGTCTCGCGCCCGACGCCGGAGCAGGCATTCACGAACGCGGGCAAGCGCGACGCGGCGTACGACCTCGATCTGCCCGAGGCACAGGTCGTGCGGGACGCCCGTACGGGCGAGGTGCGCGAGGCCACCGGCGTGACGGTGACGGGGCTTTCCGACCAGCACGGCTGGGTGCGCACGGACCGGGGCGAGGACCTGGCGGTGGGCGACTGGCTCGGCATGGGCCTGTCGCACCCGTGCACGTCGTTCGACAAGTGGCAGCTGATTCCTCTCGTCGAGGCGGACGGCACGGTCGTGGACTACGTCCGCACGTTCTTCTAGGGCGAAGGGCATCGGGGCCGCGTGTTCGGGTGCGGCTTCGGTGGGGGCTGGTCGCGCAGTTCCCCGCGCCCCTGGAGGCTTGCGGCTTCGCCGCGCCTTCCCCATCGGGGAAATGCTGCGCGCAGCGCATGCATTTCAGGGGCGCGGGGAACTGCGCGACCAGCCACGACGAGACCCGCACCCGAACCCCCGTACCAAAGAGAGGCACCCCCCCATGGACCTGGTCATCCGCGACGCGCACGTCATCGACGGCACCGGCGGTGCTTCCTACCGCGCCGACGTCGGCGTCCAAGAGGGCCGGATCACCACGATCCACCGCGAGGGCGCCGGCGCCCGCCCCGCCGGGCGCCGCAACCTCGACGCGGCCGGCCTGGCGGTAGCCCCCGGCTTCATCGACATGCACGCCCACAGCGACCTGGCGCTGCTGCGCGACCCGGATCACAGCGCGAAGGCCGCGCAGGGCGTCACGCTCGAAGTCCTCGGCCAGGACGGCCTCTCGTACGCGCCGGTCGACGACCGCACGCTCGCCGAGGTCCGCCGTGCGATCACCGGCTGGAACGGTGACGGTTCCGACATCGACTTCGACTGGCGCACGGTCGGCGAGTACCTGGACCGTCTGGACCGCGGCATCGCGGTCAACGCCGCGTATCTGATCCCGCAGGGCACCGTGAGGATGTACGCGGTCGGCTGGGACGACCGGGATGCGACGCCGGGCGAGCTGGAACACATGAAGCGCCTCGTCGCCGAGGGCATGGAGCAGGGCGCCGTCGGCATGTCGTCCGGCCTCACCTACACACCCGGCATGTACGCGAAGGACGCCGAACTCACCGAACTGTGCCGCGTGGTGGCCTCGTACGACGGCTACTACTGTCCGCACCACCGCTCGTACGGCGCCGGGGCGCTCGACGCGTACCGGGAGATGGTGGAGCTCACCCGCGAGGCGGGCTGCCCGCTCCATCTCGCGCACGCCACCATGAACTTCGGGGTGAACAAGGGCAAGGCGCCCGAGCTGATCTCCCTGCTCGACGCGGCGCTCGCCGACGGCGCCGACATCTCGCTCGACACCTACCCGTACACGCCGGGCAGCACGACGCTCGTCGCGATGCTGCCGAGCTGGGCGAGCGAGGGCGGCCCCGACGAGATCATGAAGCGGCTGCAGGACGACGCGACCGCCGAGAGGATCCGCCACCACATGGAGGTCATCGGGGCGGACGGCTGCCACGGTGTGCCCATCGAGTGGGACGCCATCGAGATCTCCGGCGTGTCCGACCCGGGGCTCGCGTCCTGCGTCGGCAAGACGGTCCAGGAGTCGGCCGACCTGCGCGGCGAGGCGCCGTGGGTGACCGCGCGCCGTCTGCTCATCAACGACAAGCTGGGCTCGACGATCCTCCAGCACGTCGGCCACGAGGACAACGTCCGGGCGATCATGCGGCACCCGGTGCACACGGGCGGCAGTGATGGCATCCTCCAGGGCTTCAAGCCGCACCCGCGCGCGTACGGCACGTTCCCGCACTACCTCGGCCGCTACGCGCGTGAGCTCGGCCTCATGTCGCTGGAGGAGACGGTCGCCCACCTCACGTCGCGTCCCGCGGCCCGGCTGCGCCTGGCCGACCGCGGCCTGGTCCGCGAGGGCTACCGCGCCGACCTGGTCCTGTTCGACCCGGAGACGGTGGCGGCGGGCTCCACGTTCGAGGCGCCGCGCACGCTCCCCGTGGGCATCCCGCACGTCCTGATCGACGGGAAGTTCGTGATGGAGGACGGGCGCCGCACAGACGTGCTCGCGGGGCGGTCGGTCCGTAGAACGGCGTAACCGTCCCGGACGGCCGGGCCGGGCGCGGGCCACCGCGCCCACCGGCGGCGACGCCCCGAAGCGCCCGTCCGCGCCGCCCCACGTGTCCGAAAACACGAAGCGCCCTGCCATACCCGGCCGTAAGCTCACGGATATGCAGGTGATCCAGTCGACGAAGCTCGCCAATGTCTGTTACGAGATCCGGGGCCCGGTGCTCGAGGAGGCGATGCGTCTGGAGGCAGCAGGCCACCGCATCCTCAAGCTCAACACCGGCAACCCGGCCGCGTTCGGCTTCGAGTGCCCGCCCGAGATCCTCGAGGACATGCTCCGCAACCTCGGCGACGCGCACGGCTACGGGGACGCGAAGGGCCTGCTCGCGGCGCGCCGCGCGGTGATGATGCACTACCAGACCCAGGGCGTGGAGACGGACGTCGAGAACGTCTTCATCGGCAACGGCGTCTCCGAGCTGATCGTGATGGCGATGCAGGGGCTCCTCGACGACGGTGACGAGGTCCTCGTCCCGGCACCGGACTACCCCCTGTGGACGGCCGCGGTCTCCCTCTCCGGCGGCACGGCCGTGCACTACCGCTGCGACGAGCAGTCCGACTGGATGCCCGATCTCGCCGACGTGGAGCGGAAGGTCACCGACCGCACCAAGGCGATCGTGATCATCAACCCGAACAATCCGACGGGCGCCGTCTACAGCGACGACATGCTGCGCGGCCTGACCGACATCGCCCGCCGCCACAACCTCCTGGTCTGCTCGGACGAGATCTACGACAAGATCCTCTACGACGGCGCGACGCACACGCCGACCGCCGCCATCGCCCCCGACCTGCTGACCCTCACCTTCAACGGCATGTCGAAGGCGTACCGGGTGGCCGGTTACCGCGTGGGCTGGATGGCGATCTCCGGGCCGCGCGCGCACGCCGACTCGTACATCGAGGGCCTCACGATCCTGGCGAACATGCGGCTGTGCGCGAACATGCCGGGCCAGCACGGCGTCGTCGCGGCGCTCACCGGCCGCCAGACGATCACCGACCTGGTGCTGCCGGGCGGCCGCCTGAAGGAGCAGCGGGACACCGCGTACGAGCTGCTGACGCAGATCCCGGGCGTGACGTGCGTGAAGCCGAAGGGCGCGCTGTACCTCTTCCCGCGGCTCGACCCGAAGGTGTTCAAGGTCAAGGACGACCGGCAGATGGTCCTCGACCTGCTGCGCGCCGAGAAGATCATGGTCGTGCACGGTACGGGGTTCAACTGGCCGGAGCCGGATCACTTCCGGGTGGTCACGCTGCCGACGGTCGGCCAGCTCACGGAGGCCGTGACCCGAATCGGCCGCTTCCTGGACGGCTACAGCCAGCCCTGAGGACCGCCCGAGCGCCCCCTTCAGGGACAAGACTCAACTTTAGACTGAATCTAAGCTAGGATGGTCTTCAAGCTACCCGCCTGGAGGCCATGCCATGTACGAGCCGATCCGCACCAAGTCGGTCCACGCCATGGCCGACCCCGGCGACTTCCCCCACCGCTCCCGCGAGGAGGAGCTCGACATCCAGCTCGCGGGGCACCTGGCGGCCCTGCTCGCGGTCACCGACGAGCTCGGCATGGGCGAGGTGGGTGGCCACATCGCCGACCAGGTCGCCCGACTGCGCGGCACGCCGCCCGCCCGGCACACCGGCCGAACCGACACCCCCGCACTCGCGCTCCACCGCCGCGCCCACGCCCTAGCGGGCCGCGCACTGGTGGTGGCCGCGTCCCGAGCCGACACGGCGGCCGCGATCCTCGCGGCCGAGCAGATGGACGCGCACACGGCGGCGATCACCGCCGCCACCACCCCCGCCGCACCCGCTCGACTGGTCGGCGCCCTCTGACGGCCCCGGTCCGCGGGCCGGGGAGGCGCGCGGGCCGGGTGCCCTTCATGTACCGCCTGACGACGTGACGACCGCCGGCTCGTCCGCAGGCGCCGGCCGCGAGGCGGAACCGCCGGATCCGGTCAGGCGTCCACGAGTTCCCTCGAACCCAGCTTCTCGCGCGACGATGCGAGGTTGCGGGTCACCCGGTCGAGGTGCTCGGCGGGCACCTTGCCGCTCTCGAGGAGGCGTTGGCTGCAGCGCGCCGACTCCTCATATTCCCCGATCCAGTAAGCGGCCACGGCGAGTTCGTCGAGCGAGTGCCACTCGTACCATTCGAACTCGACGAACAGAGTGTCTTTCGGGTACGGAATCTGCGCCGCCTGCCGCGCGAACATGTACGCAAGGGGCCAGCGCTCGCCGTTCATGCGGCAATAGCGTGCGAGTCCACCGAGGGCTTCGCCGCCGCGCGAGGGACGGCTTTCGTACGCGCGGAGGTAGCGGTCGATCACCTGACCCGGCGGCCGGCCGAGCTCTGCCGCGAGCCGTGCGGCGTAGAGGTGAGCGCAGAAGACTTCCTCGGCGTAGCCGCCCATGCGTGTCCGGCGGTCGTAGGCGGCGAGTGACTTCTTCGGCTCTCCGGCATCGCGCCAGCTCTGGGCCAGGTAGAAGACGTAGCGGGAGTTGTCGGGTTCCTTGATCAGGCCCTTCTGAAGGATCTTGGCGTCCCGCAGGTACTTCTTCCGCTGGCCTTCCTCCTTCAGGCGTGCGCCGCCCCCGACCGAGAGGATGTTGGCGCCCTTGAACGTCCCGAGGCTGTACGACGTGTCGCACTCGATGTACTCGTGCAGGACGCCGACGTAGCGCCAGGGCAGCCGAGTCGAGACCAGAGCCTGGCGCCAGTGGATGAGCGTCCCGCTGTGCAGGGCGACATAGTAGGCGTCGTGAGTCAGCTCCGGCATGCGAAAGCCGGGTTCCACCTCGATCAGGTCGTCGGCATCGATGAACAGCAGATAGTCGGCTTCGGAGCGTGCCAGGTCGATCGCCTCGCTGCGGCTCCCGTCGTATCCCTTCCACGGTCGCTCGTGCAGGGCGCCGGGCAGATCACTGAAGACCTCACGGATGACGTCCTGGGTGCCGTCGGTCGAGCCCGTGTCCACGATGACCCAGGTGTCGATCAAAGGGCGCACGGATTCGAGGCAGCGGCGGATGACGTGGGCCTCGTTCTTGACGATCATGTTCAAGCAGATCGTTGATTTCACAGATTTCATCCAGCTCGTGAGGTACATCAGCGAAACGGAAAGACATCTGACGGCACGACACCGGCCGTACAAGCGCGCCGAGTTGACGTCGGCGAGCGCACGCGAAGCCGCTCCCGCGGCGACACGGCGCAGGACCGGGGACCTATCGCTTGTCCAGCAGCGCGACAGTCAGACCACTGAGGGGGACCGTCCCGGCGGTGGTGTACTGCGCACGCAGCGCCGCGGCCTGATCCGCGGGGACCGAATTCAAGGGATCCGGATCATTTCCCGGCACCACCACCCAAATTCGACTCTCGCCCCTCAAGCACATGACGGGCGCCGGACAATAAAGCGGAAACAGTTCGCTGTTCTCGGCCGCCGGTTTGGCGACGAAGACTTCCCGCAGCTTCAGGCCGGGCCGAAGATAATAGCGAACTCCCTGATCGAGCATCCATGGAGCTCCCTTGACGTAGACCGCCGCATCCCCGGAGCGGTAATACTTTTCGATGGTCCGCGCGGCCGCCTTGTAATCCGCATTGTGCGGGACATCGTGTTCGAATTCCCCTCTCATCCTGCGCTGGTCGGGCAGCACGAGCAGACCGACCACGGCCAGAACCACGGCAACCGTCAGCCAGGACCGCGCCGCCCGGGCAAGGCCGGCCCCCGCCAGCACCGCCCAGGCCGGCACCGTGAACAAGGCGTACTGAAAACGGAAGTAGGAGACATCTCCGTGGGACGCCGCCCACAACACGAAAGGAGGCAGCACGGCCACGGTGAAGCACAGCAGAAGGACATCGCGGCGCTCCGTCCATGCCAGGGCGGCCAGCGTCATCACCACTCCGGCACACAGGCCGGAGGTGAACACCTCGGACCAGATGGCGGTGAGGCCCCACAGGTCCGGCTCAGGAACCCAGAAGAGCTGACGGGACGCCTGCGACGTGCCCAGCACGACCACCGGGATCACACCGGCCGCACCGGCCAGAGCCGCGAGGCAGAAGCGCCACAGGACGCCGCCGCCCTCCCGGCGGGTCCGGTGGACGACCGCGGCGAAGTGCCCCGCCAGGACGGTCAGCGCGATCAGGTGCAGTAGCCCGATGCCCGCCACACACAGGGCGTACCCCGCCCAACGCCACCATCGCCTGGGCGCATCGAGGGCGCGGAGCAGCAGGAACGTCGCCAAGGTCGCGGCCAGGACCACCAGGGCGTAACTGCGAGCCTCCTGGGCGAACCGGCTCACGACGGGGAGCAGGGCGAAGAGCAACCCGCCGCACACCCCGGCACGCGAGTCGAAGACTCTGCGCCCGATCAACGCCACAAGAGCCGCTGTTCCGCTCATGGCCAGCACCGAGGGCATGCGCATGGCCGTCTCGGAATCACCGAAGACGGCCATCCACCCGTGCATCAGAACGTAGTACGTGGCATGCACCGCGTCGACGTTGTGCAGCATCGCCAGAGTCTGGCCCAGGCTGCGACGGCCCACATCCGAGGTGACGAGCTCGTCGGTGCCCAGCTGAGGGCCGTCGATCCGGATGAACGCAATCGCCAGCGTGGTCAGCGCCGGCCACATCCACAGACCGGCAGACATCCCGAGGAGTCGTTTCCGCCTCGTGGTCTCCGTCTGAGTCTCTGTGTTCCGGACAGGGCGGGTGAGGGTTGTCACGGAAACAGTCTTAGAGCCGTCGCATTGCCGCCCGGGACTGCCACGGACAAACAATGCCGCCATTCGCCCGATCGGCCCTCAGGCGCGGTGCCACCAAACCGATAATCCAAGTCTCCCACCGAGCAGCGTAGGCACTGCACACCAATGGATCTCTTATGGGGCCCTTACGCTGGGCCATTGTATTGATCACTTTGCGTACCACTCAACCGCATTGCACGCACTGTCGAAAGACCCCGAGGGAGGCTCAATGGAGCTTCCGGAAAACACGCAGGTTCACCAAGGAGCAGAACAGATGAGTCCTGAAAACGGGACCCGATCCAAGCTGGGCCCCCTTCCCCGGCGTGGTAGGTGGGTCGCCGGCGGTGCGTTGGCATCGCTGGCCGTCGTGGTACTTGGCTTCACGAGCCCCGCGCTGGCGGGCGCCGCGACGTCGCAGAACGCCGGAACGGCCCAGGCAGGGGCGCTGGGCGGCGACAAGTGCAAGGACGACAAGGAGAATCGCTACGGCGATTACGGCGTCCTGGGCGACAAGGACAAGAACAAGGACAAGTGCAAGGGCCCCAAGGGTGATACCGGGAACACCGGTAATACCGGGAACACGGGTAACACCGGCAAGACCGGGAACACCGGCAACACCGGGAACACCGGGAACACCGGGAACACCGGGAACACCGGGAACACCGGCAACACCGGGAACACCGGCAACACCGGCAACACCGGCAACACCGGCAACACCGGCAACACCGGCAACACCGGCAACACCGGCAACACCGGCAACACCGGCAACACCGGCAACACCGGCAACACCGGCAACACCGGCAACACCGGCAACACCGGCAACACCGGCAACACCGGCAACACCGGCAACACCGGCAACACCGGCAACACCGGCAACACCGGCAACACCGGCAACCCGGGACCGTGTATCTCCATCGACTCCGACCAGCAAGCCGACGAACGCGAATCGAAGGCCGTGCTGACCCCCGACGGAACCGCGTTCGGGGCTGTTCAGGACTTCAACGCGACCCCGCCGTACACCTGGGTGGACCTCACCGCCGACAACTACCCCTCCAACGCCTGTGGCATCACAGTCGCAGAGCGCGGCAACACTGTCAGGTTCGAGGTGGTCACCACCGACGGACAGGTCTTCGAACGCATCTGCTCGGTGAGCAACGGCGAACCTTCGGTGCTCGAATGCGACCCCGAAGATGTATGGGTAGCGGCCGTTGACCAGGTGCCCGGAACAACCCTGTCCGCCGGATCCCTGTCCGCCAGATCCATCAAGCCGCTCATGAGCAGCAAGCCGCTGACCACGAACGACATGGCCGCGTTGAAGCAGCTGGCAACCAGCCGCGGCCTCGACTGGTCGGCCGAGAAGGGATTCACGAAGAAGAGCCACAAGTGACGGGTCGTCACTGAAGCGTGTCGTGCCCGGACCACCCGGGCACGACACACCCGCGCGAGACGGCCACCCCCCGGAACGGGAAAACGTCCGGCCCCCGAAGCCGGTGAATCGGCTTCGGGGGCCGGGGCGCGACAGGCCCGTGATGACGCCACAGGTCAGGGCGGAAGTCGGCGGGACCCGCCGCGTCGTCCTACGGGAGCGGGTCAGCCGAGCCGGGCGACCAGCGCGCGGTACTCGTCCCACAGCTCCTTCGGCGTGTGGTCACCGAAGGTATTGAGGTGCTCGGGGACCAGAGAGGCCTCGTCGCGCCACACCTCCTTGTCGACCGTCAGCAGGAAGTCGAGGTCGGAGTCGGCCAGTTCGAGGCCGTCCGTGTCGAGGGAGTCACGCGTCGGCAGGATGCCGATCGGCGACTCGACGCCCTCGGCCTTGCCGTTGAGGCGCTCGACGATCCACTTCAGGACGCGGCTGTTCTCGCCGAAGCCGGGCCACACGAACTTGCCCGCGTCGTTCTTGCGGAACCAGTTCACGTAGTAGATCTTCGGCAGCTTGGACTGGTCCTTGTCCTTGGCGACGTCGACCCAGTGGGCCATGTAGTCGCCCATGTTGTAGCCGCAGAACGGGAGCATCGCGAAGGGGTCGCGGCGCAGCTCGCCGACCTTGCCCTCGGCGGCGGCGGTCTTCTCGGAGGCGACGTTCGCGCCGAGGAACACACCGTGGTTCCAGTCGAAGGACTCGGTGACCAGCGGCACGGCGGAGGCGCGGCGGCCGCCGAAGAGGATCGCCGAGATCGGCACGCCCTTCGGGTCCTCCCACTCGGGCGCGATGATCGGGCACTGCGAGGCGGGGGTGGTGAAGCGCGCGTTCGGGTGCGCGGCCGGGACGCCGGACTCGGGGGTCCAGTCGTTGCCCTTCCAGTCGGTGAGGTGGGCGGGAGTCTCCTCCGTCATGCCCTCCCACCAGATGTCGTTGTCGTCGGTGAGCGCGACGTTCGTGAAGACGGAGTTGCCCCACAGCGTCTTCATGGCGTTGGCGTTGGTGTGCTCGCCGGTGCCGGGCGCGACGCCGAAGAAGCCGGCCTCGGGGTTGATCGCGTAGAGACGGCCGTCCTCGCCGAACCGCATCCAGGCGATGTCGTCGCCGATGGTCTCGACGGTCCAGCCGGAGATCGTGGGCTCCAGCATGGCGAGGTTGGTCTTGCCGCACGCGCTCGGGAAGGCGGCGGCGACGTACTTGGACTCACCCTGCGGAGGGGTCAGCTTGAGGATGAGCATGTGCTCGGCGAGCCAGCCCTCGTCGCGCGCCATGACGGACGCGATGCGCAGGGCGTAGCACTTCTTGCCGAGCAGGGCGTTGCCGCCGTAGCCGGAGCCGTAGGACCAGATCTCGCGGGTCTCCGGGAAGTGCGAGATGTACTTCGTGGAGTTGCAGGGCCACGGCACGTCCTGCTGGCCCTCCTCCAGCGGCGCGCCCAGCGTGTGGACGGCCTTCACGAAGAAGCCGTCGGTGCCGAGCTCGTCCAGGACGGGCTGCCCCATGCGCGTCATGGTGCGCATGGAGACGGCGACGTACGCGGAGTCGGTGATCTCGACGCCGATGGCGGAGAGGTCCGAGCCGAGCGGGCCCATGCAGAACGGGACGACGTACATCGTCCGGCCCTTCATCGAGCCGCGGAAGATGCCGCCGCGACCCTCGTCACCCTGGAAGATCTCGCGCATCTCCGCGGGGGCTTTCCAGTGGTTGGTGGGGCCGGCGTCCTGCTCCTTCTCGGAGCAGATGAACGTGCGGTCCTCGACGCGTGCGACGTCGGTCGGGTCGGAGGCGGCGTAGTACGAGTTCGGGCGCTTGATCGGGTCGAGCTTCTTGAACGTGCCCTTGTCGACCAGCTCCTCGGCGAGGCGCTCGTACTCGGCCTCGGACCCGTCGCACCAGACCACACGGGCCGGCTGCGTCAGTTCGGCGATCTCGTTGACCCACGAGATCAGTTCCTGGTGCTTGGTGGGGACAGTGCCCAAGGAAACGGGAGCCGCGATGTCGCGCGCCACGATTGCTCCTAAATGAGGGGTTTTTGTTTGTTGCCCCTTGGGGGCTGCGACCCGGATGCTTCACGTGTTGATCCCTCTGGCGCTCATCCGGTGCCGACCGCACTCATATGATCATCCGACGCGGGCGCGCATATGTCCAGAGGACCCCACACCTGAGCGACGTGAGGATCGCCACTCGATTGCGTCACCGATCGTCACTCGTGTTCGTTACTTACGGCCCCGTAGGTACGATGCGGCTCATGACTGCCGCCACGCCATCCGAAGTGACCGCGACAGAGTCCGTTCCGGTGAAACCACGGCTGCGCGGCTGGCTGCACGCGGGCATGTTCCCCGCGGTCGTCATCTCCGGCCTGGTGCTGACCGCCCTCGCGGACTCGACCCGCGGCCGGATCGCCTGCGGGATCTACGTCCTGACGGCCTGCCTGCTCTTCGGTGTGAGCGCGCTCTACCACCGGGGCAACTGGGGCCCGCGCGCCGACGGCGTCCTGCGCCGGCTCGACCACGCGAACATCTTCCTGATCATCGCGGGCACCTACACCCCGCTCACGATGCTGCTGCTCCCCGAGGCCAAGGGCCAGTGGCTGCTGTGGGGCATCTGGGCGGCCGCCGCGGCGGGCATCATCTTCCGGGTCTTCTGGGTCGGCGCCCCGCGCTGGCTCTACACCCCGTGCTACATCGCGATGGGCTGGGCGGCCGTCTTCTTCCTGCCCGACTTCTTCCACGCGGGCGGCACGGCCGTGCTCGTCTGCGTGGTCGTCGGCGGGCTGCTCTACAGCGCGGGCGGCGTGATCTACGGGATCAAGCGCCCGAACCCCTCGCCGCGCTGGTTCGGCTTCCACGAGGTCTTCCACTCGCTCACGCTCGCGGCGTTCGTCGTGCACTACGTCGGCATCTCCCTGGTGGCGTACCAGCACGCCTGACCTCGCCTTCACCCTTCTGGCCGCGGCTTCCGAGCCGCGGCCAATTTTTTTGCCCCGGCATACCCCGGCCCTTGCGCCTTTCGCGCCCCGCCCCTTTCGTGCCCCGCCCCTTGCGCGGCGGGTCCATGGCCCGTACGCCCGGACCACGTTGACAGTAACCACCTTTTGAGAGCTACTCTCATTTCATGGTTACTGTCACCAAGCAGGACTCACCGCGGGACAGCGTGCAGCGCGACCCGCGCCGCTGGTGGGCGCTCGGCGCCCTGGTCGCGAGCATGCTCGTGCTCGGCTTCGACATGACGATCCTCAACGTGGCGCTGCCGACCATGGCCGCCGACCTCGGCGCGGACACCGGTCAGCAGCAGTGGATGGCGGACTCGTACGTCGTCGTCTTCGCCGCCCTGATGCTCCCGGCCGGGCTGCTCGGCGACCGGTTCGGGCGGCGCCGGATGCTCATCGCCGGACTCGCTGTCTTCCTCGCGGGTTCGCTCGTGGGGGCGCTCGCGAGCGATGTCGGCCCGGTGATCGGCGCCCGCGCCCTGATGGGTGTCGGCGCCGCGCTCGTCATGCCTCTCGCCCTGTCCGTGCTGCCCTCGCTCTTCGCCCCCGACGAGCGCACCAAGGCCGTCGGCGTCATCTCCGCGGCCTCGGCGGTCGGCATGCCGCTCGGCCCGATCCTCGGCGGCTGGCTCCTCGACCACTTCTGGTGGGGCTCGGTCTTCCTGGTCAACGTCCCGATGGTGGCCATCGGCATCACGGCCTGCCTGTTCCTGCTGCCGGAGACCCGCGACCCCGCCTCACCGCGGGTCGACGCCGTCTCCACCGCGCTCACCGCGGCCGGCCTCGGCGCCCTGATCTACGCGATCATCGAGGCGCCGCACCGCGGCTGGACCGACCCGGTGGTGCTGGTCCTGTTCGCGGCCTCCGTCGCCCTGGTCACGGCCCTCGTCCTGCGCGAGCGGCGCAGCGAGCGGCCGCTCCTCGACCTCACCCTGCTGGCCCGCCGCGGCTTCCTGCTCAACACGCTCGCGGCCACCCTCGGCATGTTCGTCCTGTCGGGCCTGATGTTCGTGCTGCCGCAGTACCTCCAGGCCGTGCTCGGCAACGACGCGCTCGGCACCGGCGTACGGCTGCTGCCGATGATGGCCGGGATGCTGGTGGCCGCGAAGTGCGCGCAGCCCCTGGTCACCAGGTTCGGGCCGCCCGCGGTGATCAGCGCGGCGCTCACGGTCCTGGCCTTCGCCGCGTTCCTCGGCAGCCGCACCACGGCCGACTCCGGGTACGGGTTCACCGCGCTGTGGCTGGGCATCGCCGGGGTCGGCTTCTCCTTCGCGCTCGTTCCCGCGATGGGCGCCGCGCTGTCGGCGCTGCCCGCGGACCGGGCGGGCAGCGGCTCGGGCCTTCTGATGACGGTGCGGCAGGTGGGCGGCGCGCTCGGTATCGCCCTGCTCGGCGCGCTCCTCGCCGGGGCCTACGGCAGCCGCCTCGACACCGCCGGCCTGCCCGGTCCCGCGGCGGACACCGCCCGGGACTCCGTGATGGCCGCCCACGCGGTGGCCGCGAAGCTCGGGGACCACGCCCTCGCCTCGTCGGCGAACACCGCGTACCTCCACGGGATGAGCGTGGTGCTGCTCGTCGTGGGTGTCGCGTCGCTGGTCACCGCCCTGCTGGCGGCCGCCCTGCTCCCCCGTACCGCGCCGTCCGCCGGCGTGGCCCCGGCCCCCGGTGATGCCCGAGAATGAGCCCCATGGCCGCCTCCGCACGCTCCACCCCCGCCGCCGACCGCCCCGGGATGGGCCTACGCGAACGCAAGAAGCTCAAGACCCGGGTCGCGATCAGGGACGCGACGTACCGCCTGATCGCCGAGCAGGGGTACGACGCGACGACGGTCGAGCAGATCGCCGAGGCCGCCGAGGTGTCGCCGTCCACGGTGTTCCGGTACTTCCCGACCAAGGAGGACATCGTCCTCACGGACGAGTACGACGCGGTCCTGGAGACCGAGCTGAGGGCACGGCCCTCGGACGAGTCGATCATCGACTCGCTGAAGCACGTGATCGCGCAGGCCGTACACCTCGGGTTCGACGACGATCCCGAGGTGTCACGGCTGCGGACCAGGCTCCAGGTCGAGGTGCCCGCGGTGCGCTCCCGGATGATGGAGTCCATGTCCGTCACCGGGCAGCTGCTGTGCCGGGTGATCGGCGAGCGCACCGGCCGCGACGCCGACAGCCTCGAGGTCCGCGTCTACGCGATGGCGCTGGTCGGCGCGCTCATGGAGACCACCCTGTACTGGGCCGAGCACGGCCACCGCGAAGAGCTGCGCGACCTGATGGACCGCACGCTGGAGACGTTCAGGAACGGTCTCTAGCGCCCGGCACGGTCCCACGGCGTCCGGCTCCCTTCAGTCCTGGAGCTTCACCGCGAGCTGCTGGGCTTCGGTGACGGGGGCGTCGCAGGTGAAGTTGCGGCACACGTACGCGGCCGGGCGGCCGTCGACGAGCGGCCGGTCCGCCAGCAACGGCAGTTCGCCGGAGCCGGGCCGGCCCGCCGCGACGACCGCGCCGGGCGCCGTGCCGAGCAGCGCCGTGCGGTGGAGTTCACCGCCGATCTCGCCGACGACGGCGACCTCCTTCGGCCCGTCGAGCAGCGCCTCCGCGACGGCGAGCCCGTGCCCGATGAAACGCGGCGCGCGTGGACCGAGCGCCCGCACGACGCCCAACGCCCGCTCGGCGGCGGTGCGGTGGGGCTCCGAACCGGTCTGCGCCGCGTACGAGAGCAGCGCGCCGGCCGCCGCGCTCCAGCCCGAGGGCGTGGCGTTGTCGGTCGGGTCCTGCGGCCTGCGGATCAGCTGCTCCGCGTCGGCCGCCGTGTCGAACAGCGCGCCGGACTCCGCGTCGGTGAACTGGTCGAGGACGTGGTCGAGGAGGAACCCGGCGAACTCCAGCCAGACCCCCTCGCCGGTCACGGACGCCAGTGTGAGGAAGCCCTCGGCGACATCCGCGTAGTCCTCCAGGACCCCGGCGTTCGCGCCGACGCGGCCGTCCTTGCTGGTACGGGCGATGCGCGCCCGCGCGTCCATGTGGAGCCGTACGAGCAGATCGGCGGCAGCGAGTGCGGCCTGCACCAGGTCCGGCCGGTCGAAGTACGCGCCGGTCTCCGCGAGCGCGGCGATCGCCAGGCCGTTCCACGCGGCGACGATCTTGTCGTCCCGTCCGGGTGCCGGCCGCTCGGCGCGCGCCGTGAACAGCCTGAGCCGTACGCCCTCGACCCGTGCGGCGTCGAACTCCACGTCCTGCTGCGGGAGTTGGAGTACCGACGCGCCCTCCTCGAAGGTGCCCTGCTGCGTCACGCCGAAGTACTGGGCGGCCAGCTCGGCGTCCGCGTCCCCGAGCACCTCGCGCAGCTGCTCGGGGGTCCACACGTAGAACGCGCCCTCGACATGGCGGCCCTCGGCGTCCTCACTGTCCGCGTCCAGCGCGGACGCGAACCCGCCCTCGTTCGTCCGCAGTTCCCGCACCATGAAGTCCGCGGTCTCCAGCGCGACCCGCCTGGCCGTCTCCGAACCGGTGGCCCGCCACAGGTGCGCGTACGCGCGGCACAGCAGCGCGTTGTCGTAGAGCATCTTCTCGAAGTGGGGCACGACCCACTCGCGGTCGACGGAGTAGCGCGCGAAGCCGCCGCCGAGCTGGTCGTAGATCCCGCCGCGCGCCATCCGCTCGCAGGTGTCGTCGGCCATCTGGAGCGCGCCCTCGGCGCCGGTGCGGGCGTAGTGGCGCAGCAGGAACTCGATCACCATCGACGGCGGGAACTTGGGTGCGCCGCCGAACCCGCCGCTCGCCGCGTCGTACTCGCGGGTCAGGCCGAGCAGCGCCTGCGCGAGCTCGCCCTCACCGGGAACCTCTGTGTCCCCGTACGGCAGCTCGCGTCCGGCCAGATCACCCACGATCTTCGCGGCGACCTCGGCGACCTCGTCCTTGCGCTCAGCCCACGCCTGCGCGACGCCCTCCAGGATCTGCGGGAAGGACGCCATTCCGTGCCGGGGCTCGGGCGGGAAGTAGGTGCCGAAGTAGAACGGCTCGGCCTCGGGCGTGAGGAACACCGTCATGGGCCAGCCGCCCTGTCCGGTGGCGGCCTGCACGGCTTCCATGTAGACGGCGTCGACGTCGGGGCGCTCCTCGCGGTCGACCTTGATGTTGACGAAGCGTTCGTTCATGAGGGCGGCGGTCGCCTCGTCCTCGAAGGACTCGTGCGCCATGACGTGGCACCAGTGGCAGCTGGAGTACCCGACGCTGAGCAGCACCGGGACCCCGCGCCGCCGCGCCTCCTCGAAGGCGTCGGCCGACCACGGCCACCAGTCGACGGGGTTGTCGGCGTGCTGGAGGAGGTAGGGGGACGTCTCATGGGCCAGTCGGTTCGGCATGCGCCCCATCCTCGCGCACGCCGGTCGCCGATCGGTCCTTTGATCCCCGGCCTCTCGCGCCGTGACCCCATACGCAGCACACTTGACGCGGAACCGTTGCCGCCGGAGGGGGACCTGAGATGCGAGACAGCCATCGGGCGGAAGCCGAGGGGCTGTTGGCCCGGGCCGTGGAGGAGGAAGTACGGCGTTCGGGTGGGCGCACGGACGGCGGGGTGCTGCTGTCGCGTGCGCGCGGTGCGCTCGACGCCATGGCGGAGACCGCCGCCGAGGAGTACACGCAGTTCACTCATGCCCTGGACGAGGCCGAGGCCGGGCAGATGTCGTTCGGGCAGCGCTTCGCCCAGGAGCGCGGGTCGACTCCCCTGCTGGTCACGGCCGTTGCCGCGGTCGGCGCCTGCGTGGCCGACCTGCTGCTCGGTACGGGCGCGGGGACCGCGGTCGGCGCGGGCGCGGCCGTCGCCGTGGTGGGCGCCGCCACGACCGTCGCGAAGGTGACGGCCTCCCATGTGCCCGCCGCGAGCCGCCGCGCCGGGGCGAGGAGCCAGCCCGGCGGGCCGGAACAGCTGAGACTGCAGTGGCTGACGGCGCTCGACGTGCGGGGGATCCGGCCGTTCCTCGACCAGCAGCGCGTCCTCGCCGCCACCGCGGGGACCGGCGCGAAGAAGCCGACACCGCAGCTGCGCCGCACTGACAAGAGCGCGGCGGCCAGGCGGCGCAATGTCCTGGAGCAGTCTTTCGGCCAACTCCCGGAGCCAGATGGCCCGTTCGCGGGCCGCAGGACGCAGATGCAGAGGATCGCGCAGTGGGTGCACGCTGCGCGCGCGAGCACCGAGACCCGGCCCACCGTCGTCGTGCTGCACGGCGCGCCGGGCTCGGGCCGTACGACGCTCGCGGTGCGGGCGGCGCACGAGCTGCGCGACCAGTTCCGCGGCGCGTGCGTGGTGGACCTGCGGGGCGACGCGCCCGAGGCCCCGCTGTCGACCCGGGACGCGCTGCTCCATCTGCTGAACCGGCTCGGCGCGCCGCGCGAACAGCTGCTCTTCCGGGAGCGTTCCTCGCAGGAGCAGCAGGTGCGCCGCCTGAGCGAGCTGTACCACCAGCATCTGACGGGGCTTGCGGTCACGATCGTGCTGGACGACGCGGGCGACGCGGAGCAGGTTCGCACGCTGATCCCCGAGCGGTCCGACAGCCTCGTGCTGGTGACGGCGCGCAAGCCGCTCGACCTGCCCGCGGACGTCCCGGCATGGGTGCATCAGGTGCCGGTGGACGCGCTGGACGCGGCGGGCTCGGAGGAACTCCTGCGCGAGTCCGCGGAGGACGCGTCGGGCCCCTACGACTCCGAATCGTCCGACACCGTGAGGGAATTGTGCGGCGGCCTGCCCCTGGCGCTGCGCATCGCGGGCTCCGCGATCGGGCCGCGCACCACGCGCGCGCTGGCGTCGGACCTGGGTGCGTACGGGCCCGTGGAGCCGGTCGAGCGGGTGCTGTGGCTGCGCTACACCGACCAGTCCGAGGCGGCCCGGCGGCTGCTGCGCCGGCTCGCACTCGCCGGGCGGGCCTCGCTCGGCGTGGCGGCGGCGGCCGCGCTCCTCTCGACGGACGAGTCGGAGGCCACCCGCCATCTGACGGCGCTGTCACGGGCGGGGCTGATCGACCACGTGCGGGGCAGCCGGTACCGGCTGCACGACCTCGTCCGCTCCTTCGCGCAGGCCCGCCTCCTCGACGAGGAGGAACCGGCCGAGCGGACGGCCGCGCAGGAACGCCTCATCCAGAACTACGCGGAGCTCGCGGACTCGGTGATCCGGCTCGTCGACGGCAAGATGTCCACGCGCGCCGGCCAGATCGGCCCGCACGGCTTCACCTCGCTGGACGCCGCGCTGCGCTGGCTCGACGACGAGTCCAGCTTCATCACGGCGACGCTGCGGGGCGCGGAGGGCGTCGACCAGGCGGCCGTGCTCAACCTGCTCGGCGCCCTGTGCGACTACTGCCTGCTGCGCGGCGACCTCTACCGCCTCGGTGAGATCAGCGAACTCACCCAGGCCGTCGACCAAGGGCTTCTCGTGCGCTCGGTCCAGTGGCGCACGGGTATCGCCGCGCGCCAGCTCGGCGAGCTCGACAAGGCGCGTACGACGCTGGCGTCCGTGGTGGACCTGTACTTCGAGGCGCACCACAACGCGGGCGCGGCGCGCGCCCTGTGCTCGCTGGGCATCACGCTGCACCACCAGGGCCAGCTCAAGGATGCGGCGGCGAAGCTCCGCGAGGCCCTCGACCTGCAGATCACGGACGAGACGTCGGGCGACCGGGGCTGGACGCTGCACGCGCTCGCCGCGGTGGAACGCGACCGGGCCCACGTGAAGGAGGCGCTCGACCTGCTGACGGCGGCGCTGGCCCTGCACCGCGAGAACGAGTCCGTGCACGGTGAGGCGTGGGCGCACTTCCAGCTGGGGCAGCTGTGCCTGCGGATGGGCGACGTGCCGGGCGCGGAGCGTGAGCTGCGCACCGCCCTCGACCTGTACAGCCGTACGCGCGACAGCCGGGGTGAGGCATGGGCGCTCACCCAGCTGGCGCGGGCGCGCCTGGTGGACGGCGACGCTTCGGCGGCCGCCGACGGACTGCGCCAGGCCACCTCGCGCCACCGCGACAACGAGGACGCGCGCGGCGAGGCCTGGACGCTCTACTACCTGGGCCTGGCCCTGGAGGAGAGCGGCAACCTCGACCAGGCGGTACGCGAGCTGGAGCGCTCCCGCACGATGTTCTCGCGGATGCGTGACGTGTACGGGCTCGCCTGCGCCCGCCATCACTCGGCCCGCGTCACGCGTGACCAGCGCGCCGCGCAGACCGGCTCGCTGCGCAACTCCGGCTTCGCCCGTCAGCTCCTGGTCGACGCCCGCGCCGACTTCCAGCGCATCGGCGTCGCGCACGGCGAGGGGTGGACCTGCCTGGAACTGGCGGTGGTCGACGCGGGCAACGGGCGCGCGGCCCAGGCCCTGACCCTGTGCGAGGAGGCGGCGGCGCTGTTCGCGTCGTACGGCGACCGCCGCGGCGAGGACTGGGCGAACTTCCTGCGCTGCACGCTGCTGCCGTACGCGTCACCGGGCGGCTCGGAGATCGGCACGGCCGTGGCACAGGAGGAGCTGTCCCAGCTCGCCCGCACCACCCACGCCGGCCGGGACGGCAAGCTCGACGACTACGTGGAGGCCTACCAGCTCCTCCTGGAGCGCGGCGCGGACCTCGAGGCGGGCTGGCAGGCCTGGCGCCTCGGCATGGTCCCGAATCGGCACGCCCGGGACGTGATGGGCGTGGAGGTGAGCGCGGCCCACTGAGGGCGCGTGGGCGCCGGGGCGCGTGGGCGCCGGGGGCACGTGGACGCCGGAGCCCGCGTGCCTGAGAGGGCCGAGGGCCTGAGGGCTCCGGAGGCCTGCAGGCGCGCGGGCCTGAGGACGCCACGGTCAGCAGGCGCGCGGGCCTGAGGACGCCACGGTCAGCAGGCACATGGGCCTGAGGACGCCACGGTCAGCAGGCGCCGGAGGCCCCGGGGCGCGCGGACACCGGAGGCCCGTGGGCCTGAAGAGGCGCCGGAGACCAGCGGGCGCGTGAGCCTGAGGACGCCACGGTCAGCGGGCGCCAGAGCGCCGGAGGCCCCGGGGCGCGCGGACACCGGAGGCCCGTGGGCCTGAAGAGGCGCCGGAGACCAGCGGGCGCGTGAGCCTGAGGACGCCACGGTCAGCGGGCGCCAGAGCGCCGGAGGCCCCGGGGCGCGCGGACACCGGAGGCCCGTGGGCCTGAAGAGGCGCCGGAGACCAGCGGGCGCGTGAGCCTGAGGACGCCACGGTCAGCGGGCGCCAGAGCGCCGGAGGCCCCGGGGCGCGCGGACACCGGGGACCCCTGGGCCTGAGGACGCCGCGGTCAGCGGGTGCCGGAGGCCCCGGGCGCGCGGGCACCAGAGGCCCGTGGGCGCCGGAGGCCAGCGGGCGCCGGAGGCCCGTGGCAGCACGAAGGCGCTCGGCGCGACTCATCGCCGTGCCGAGCGCGTTCCGTCCAGCTGGGCGTCAGCCCTTGGCGGGCGAGGCCGGGGAGGCGCCGGAGCCGGTCGCGGGGTCCGCGGCGGCGTCCGGCTTCTCCTTGAAGTCGACCTTGCCCATGTGGCGGTTCATCGACTTCATCAGGCCCCAGACGGCGACGGCCATCACCGCGAAGACGATGAAACCGAGGACGCCCGGGGTCACCTTGTTCTCGTCGACCTCCTTGGCGAGGGGGACGAGATGCGTCATTGCCAGGCTTGCGCTTGCGCTCATGTCAGGCATTGTCGCGGATGCCCGCAAAGAGGTCGTCCTCGGGGAGGGAGGTATCGACAAGAGACTTCGCGAGCTCGTACTCCTCGGTCGGCCACACCGCCCGCTGGACGTCCATCGGGACGCGGAACCAGCCGCCGTCCGGGTCGATCTGCGTCGCGTGCGCGATCAGCGCCTTGTCGCGGATCTCATAGAAGTCGGCGCACGGGATGTGCGTGGTCAGCGTCCGCTCGACCCGCTCGAACTCGTCCCACCGCTTGAGCCACTCCGCGTACGGCGACTCCAGGCCGCGGTCCAGCATCGCCTGGTGCAGCGCCTCGGTGCGCGGCCGGTTGAAGCCCTGGTTGTAGTAGAGCTTCTGCGGCTGGTAGGCCGCGCCGAACTCGGACTCCGGGTACTTCTCGGTGTCCCCCGCGCCCTCGAACGCCACCATCGAGATCTTGTGGGTCATGATGTGGTCCGGGTGCGGGTAGCCGCCGTTCTCGTCGTACGTCGTGACGACCTGCGGGCGGAACGAGCGGATCTGCCTGACCAGCTCACCCGCCGCCTTGTCGACGTCCTCGAGCGCGAAGCAGCCCTCGGGCAGCGGGGGCAGCGGGTCGCCCTCGGGCAGGCCCGAGTCGACGAAGCCCAGCCACTCCTGGTCGACGCCCAGGATCTCGCGCGCCTCGTCCATCTCCTTCTTGCGTACCTCGTGGATGTGCTCCTCGATGTACGTGTCGCCCTGGAGCTTCGGGTTGAGGATGGAGCCGCGTTCCCCGCCCGTGCAGGTCACGACAAGGACGGCCACCCCCTCGGACACGTACTTGGCCATGGTGGCCGCGCCCTTCGACGACTCGTCGTCGGGGTGGGCGTGAACCGCCATCAGTCGCAGCTGCTCAGTCAAGACAAGATCCTCAGTGAATGACTCGGTGAATAAGGCGCCCTCGGTCATACAGCGCAATGGGCGGCTTCTATAGTGACCGAACCGGGGGGCGGAAAATTCCGGCAGTCTGTCCGGGGCCGGTCCTCGACCGCCCCGCGCGAGAGGATCGATCATGAGTGCGGTGAGTGAGCAGCTCCCCGACGGCCGCTACGGCCGTTCCCGCTCCGCCGACGAACGCGCGGACCGCACCCTGAAGACCGTCGGCGCCGTGCTCGGCGCCCTGCTCGTCGCCCTGATCGGCTGGTTCGGGTACCACTACGTGTTCGGTACGAAGATCAGCGCCGAGGTCATCACCTTCAAGGCCTCCGACGAGGCGGTCAAGGTGCACCTCGAGGTCCGTAAGGACGCCGACGCGAAGGGTTACTGCACCATCCGGTCGCTGTCCGCCGACGGCGCCGAGGTGGGCCGCGCGGACTTCCGGTTCGACCAGCGCGACAGCAGGATCGACAAGGTCGTGACCCTGCGCACCACGTCCCGCGGCACCAGCGCGGAGCTGCTCGGCTGCCACGCGGGCTGACCGCACGGCCGCCACCCCGCGGCCGCATCGCCGGCCGTACGGGTTTCGATGCCTGACCTGCGGTGACGAATTCTTGATGGCATATGTCCTCCCCCTTCGGCGCCTGAATTGTTAGGCTCGTGGTTTCGCCCTCCCGTGAGAGCACATGCTTCTGGGTAGGGCGATGCTTTGTATTCCCAGTACCTACGAGGAGCACCTGTGACCCAGACCAGCGAAGACGTCACCTGGCTCACGCAGGAGGCGTACACCAAGCTCAAGGACGAGCTGGAGTACCTGTCTGGTCCCGCGCGCGCCGAGATCACCGTGAAGATCGCGGCAGCACGCGAGGAGGGCGACCTGCGCGAGAACGGCGGGTACCACGCGGCCAAGGAGGAGCAGGGCAAGCAGGAGCTCCGCATCCGCCAGCTGACCCAGCTCCTGGAGAAGGCCAAGGTCGGTGAGGCGCCTGCCGCGGCCGGCGTCGCCGCCCCCGGCATGGTCGTCACGATCGCCTTCGACGGCGACGAGGACGACACCATGACGTTCCTGCTCGCCTCGCGCGAGTACGCGAGCGCCGATTTCGAGACCTACTCGCCGCAGTCCCCGCTGGGCTCCGGCGTGAACGGCAAGAAGATCGGCGAGGACGCCCAGTACGAGCTGCCGAACGGCAAGCTCGCCTCGGTGAAGATCCTCGCGGCGAAGCCCTACAGCGGCTGATCCGACCCATGTGAAGGCCCCCGGCGCGTGCTGCGCCGGGGGCCTTCGCCTGTTCGCCGCCCCCCGTATCGGACAGGTCGTCTCGGACAGGCCGTATCCGTAGGGCTGTCAGGCTGTCGCCGTCAGGCCGTCGCGTTGCGGTACTTGCGGACCGAGAGCGTCCGGAAGGCGACGATGATCAGGACGGACCAGATCAGCGAGGCCCACACGGAGTGCTGCATGGGCCAGGCTTCGGACGTCGAGACGCCCGGGTTGCCGAACAGCACGCGGCAGGCCTGGACCGTGGCGCTGAACGGGTTCCAGTCGGCGATGTGGCGCAGCCAAGGAGTCATCTGGCTGGAGTCCACGAACGCGTTCGAGATGAACGTCACCGGGAAGAGCCAGACGAGCCCGCCCGACGTGGCCGCCTCGGGGGTGCGAACGGACAGGCCGATGAGGGCGCCGATCCACGTGAACGCGTATCCGAGGAGGAGCAGCAGGCCGAAGGCGCCGAGGGCTTTCGGGAGGCCCTCGTGGATGCGCCAGCCCACCAGGAGCGCGACGATCGCGAGGACGAGCAGGGTCAGGGCCGTCTGCACGAGGTCGGCGAGGGTGCGTCCGGTGAGGACGGCTCCGCGGGACATCGGCAGCGATCTGAAGCGGTCGATGAGGCCCTTGTGCATGTCGTCGGCGATGCCCGCACCGGCGCCCGCCGTGGCGAACGTGACGGTCTGGGCGAAGATGCCGGCCATCAGGAACTCGCGGTAGACAGCGGGGTCGGTGGTGCCCCCGATGTTCATCGAGCCGCCGAACACGAAGCTGAAGAGCACCACGAACATGATCGGCTGGATCAGTCCGAAGATGACGACCTCGGGGATCCGCGTCATCCGGATCAGATTGCGCCTGGCGACGACGAGGGAGTCCCGGACGGACTGCGCGGGGCCGCCCGCGGGGCGGGGGGCGAGGGGCTGGGTGACGGCGCTCACTTGTCGGCCTCCTTCTTGCGCCTGGACTGCTTGCCGGCACCCGCCCCCGAGCCGTTCTCGTCCTTCTCCTCGGCCACGTGGCCGGTCAGGGAGATGAAGACGTCGTCGAGGGTGGGCCGGCGCAGACCGATGTCGTCGATCTCGATGCCTCGGGTGTCCAGCTCCCTGATGACCTCGGCGAGGAGCTTGGCGCCGCCGGTGACGGGGACGGTGAGCTTGCGGGTGTGCTGCTCGACGGTGGTCTCGCCCTTGCCGAACCCGGCGAGGATCTCGGCGGCGGGTGTCATGTGCTCCCGCTCGTGGACCACGAGCTCGACGCGCTCGCCGCCGGTCTGGGCCTTGAGCTGGTCGGAGGTCCCGCGCGCGATGACGCGGCCGTGGTCGATCACGCAGATGTCGTGCGCCAGGTGGTCGGCCTCTTCGAGGTACTGGGTGGTCAGCAGCAGGGTCGTGCCGCCGGCGACCAGCTCCTGGATGACCTCCCACAGCTGCAGCCTGTTGCGCGGGTCGAGTCCCGTCGTGGGCTCGTCCATGAACATCACGGGCGGCGAGACGACGAGTGCGGCGGCCAGGTCGAGCCGGCGGCGCATGCCTCCGGAGTACGTCTTCGAGGTCCGGTCGGCGGCGTCCGCGAGGTTGAACCGCTCGAGCAGCTCGGACGCCCGCGCCTTCGCCTCCCTGGCCTTCATCTGGTACAACTGGCCGACCATTTGCAGGTTTTCACGACCCGTCAGATACTCGTCGACCGCGGCGAACTGACCGGAGAGACCGATCGAGCGCCGCACCTCGTTCGGATGCTTGAGAACGTCGATGCCCGCGACGACGGCCTTGCCGCTGTCCGGCGTGAGCAGCGTCGTCAGACAGCGCACGGCAGTGGTCTTCCCCGCCCCGTTCGGACCGAGCAGGCCGAGGACCGTGCCCTCCGGGACATCGAGATCGACGCCGTCCAGAGCCCTGACGTCACCGAAGGTCTTCACCAGACCTTCGGCGTAGATGGCGCCTGGC
Source organism: Streptomyces sp. NBC_00569 (assembly GCF_036345255.1). Classification (NCBI taxonomy): domain Bacteria; kingdom Bacillati; phylum Actinomycetota; class Actinomycetes; order Kitasatosporales; family Streptomycetaceae; genus Streptomyces; species Streptomyces sp. NBC_00569. Next base: position 4,264,492 of record NZ_CP107783.1, read on the forward strand.
ATGTGGCTTCCCCCATGGGTTGTGGGTGACCTGTTCGGTTGCCTTGCTCGGCAGAATCTTAGGTATGTCCGCTTGGACACGCCCGACAAAATGGTGACGTGGACCACGAGGTATCGCGATACATCGCGTCTCATCAACCGGTTTTCCGCAATCTCCCGGCAGGCCGGGGTTGCCGCGGCCGGCCGGTCAGTCGATGACGAGGTAACCCGCGTCCCGCAGCGCCGCACCGACCTCGGCGCAGTGCACCGGGCCCTTCGTCTCCAGGTGCAGCTCGACCTCGGCCTCCGTGAGCCCGAGCCGGGGATCCGTGCGCACGTGGCTCACGTCGAGGACGTTGGCGTCGACCACGGACAGCACACCGAGAAGCGTGGCCAGGGCGCCGGGACGGTCCGTCAGGCGCAGCCGCAGCGACAGGTAGCGCCCGGCGGCAGCCATGCCGTGGCGCAGGATCCGCTGCATCAGGAGCGGGTCGACGTTGCCGCCCGACAGGAGCGCCACGACCGGGCCCTCGAAGGAGTGCGGGTCGCTCAGCAGCGCCGCGACAGGGCTCGCCCCGGCCGGTTCGACGACCAGCTTGGCCCGCTCCAGGCAGAGCAGCAGCGCGCTCGACAGCTCGTCCTCCGAGACCGTGCGGACCTCGTCGACCAGCTCCTCGACCAGCTGGAACGGCACGTCACCGGGGCGCCCGACCTTGATGCCGTCGGCCATCGTCGCCGGATACGGGATCGACACCGGCCGCCCGGCCTCGAGCGAGGGCGGGTACGCCGCCGCGCCCGCCGCCTGCACACCGATCACCTTCACATCGGGACGCAGCGCCTTGACTGCCACCGCGACGCCCGCGGCGAGCCCGCCGCCGCCGATGCCGACGACGATCGTGCGCACCTCGGGGCACTGCTCCAGGATTTCGAGGCCGACGGTGCCCTGCCCGGCGATGATGTCCGGGTGGTCGAAGGGGTGGATGAACACGGCGCCCGTCTCGTGCGCGTACTCCTGCGCCGCCGCCAGCGTCTCGTCGACGACCTGGCCGTGCAGCCGCACCTCCGCGCCGTAGTCCCTGGTCGCCGCGACCTTCGGCAGGGGCGCGCCGACCGGCATGAAGACCGTGGAGCGTACGCCGAGGAGAGAAGACGCGTGCGCTACACCCTGCGCATGGTTTCCGGCGCTCGCGGCGACCACGCCCGCGGCGCGCTCCTCGGGAAGCAGGCCCGCGATCCTGACGTACGCGCCGCGCAGCTTGAAGGAGCCGGTCCGCTGAAGGTTCTCGCACTTGAGGTGCACCGGCGCCCCGACCAGCCCCGACAGGTGCCGGCTGCCCTCCATCGCCGTCATCCGAGCGACCCCCGAGAGCATCTTCTGCGCGCCGCGCACATCGTCCAGGGTCACCGTCGGCAAGGAGTCAGCCGTGCTGTAGCTCATGACGGCAAGTCTCGCAGCTCACGCCGTACGGCTCCGGGCGTGACCACGGTCCGAGACTGGTTTGTGCAGCGTCGGTACGGCCCGCCGTCCGGCCGCGTACCCTGTCCCCCAACCCACCACCCCTCGCATGAAGTGAGCCCCCGGCCATGCCCACACCACCGGAAACGATGGACATGACGACCGCCGGCGACACCGGCCTCCTCGAAACCCTGCAGCACCAGGTGGCGGTCTTCGCCCGCCGTGCCGAACAGACCCGGCTCGGCGGAGTCGGCCAGGTGCGCAACTCGATGGACCGAGCCGCGTATCTGCTGCTCAACCGCCTGGACAAGGAAGGCCCCATGGGCGTCAAGGCGCTCGCCGCGAGCATGGGCATCGACTCGTCGACGGTGACACGTCAGGTCGCGCCGCTCGTCGACACGGGCCTCGTCAAGCGGACGTCCCACCCGGAGGACGGGCGCGCGGTCGTCCTCCAGCTCTCGCCGCGCGGCCTCGCCCGGCTCGACGAGGTACGCACGTCCAGGCGGTCCCTCATGGCCGAGTTGACGCAGGAGTGGACCCCGCAGGAGCGCGAACAGTTCTGTGCGCTCCTCACGCGCTTCAACACCGCGCTGTCCGCGCGGCAGACGGGCCAGCCCGCCCCGTCCGGGGAAGCCGCTCCCGGCTCTTGACCCCGGGCCCGCACCTGCCCTCATATGAGACCGGGCCCCTGTCGCATGCGGCCGGGGCCCGTCCCGTCCCGGTGACCGGCCGCCCGGCGGCCCGGCTGGAGGTGCGGTGCGAGAACGGCGCGCGTTCCAGGACGCCCGCCGGGCCCGGGAGTTCGAGGCGTTCGTCGCGGGCGCGGCAGGGCGGCTGCTCCATGCCGCGACCCTGCTCACCACGGAGCCGGCCGACGACAACCCGCGCGCGCGGAAGCTGCTCACGTCGGCGCTCGCGCAGACGTACGCCTCCTGGGACCGGCTGCGCGGCGAGGACCCCTACGACCGCGCCCGCAAGGAACTCGCCCTGCGCTTCGCCCGCGCGGCCTGGCACCAGCACCGCGGGTACGGCGGAGTGCTGCGACACCTGGGCCCGCAGGAGCGGCTGATCCTGGTGCTGCGCCTGTACGAAGGGGTCGGCGAGGAGCAGGTGGCCGCGCTGCTCGGGCTCCCCATGGAGCGCGTGCACGCCATCCACGCGCGCGCCATGGCGCTCGTCCTGCACCCGCCGCGCGGGCCCGCCCCGGCCGCCCCCCGTGGGGACGCGGCGGCCCTTGAGGAGGTGCCGTCATGAACGCTCAGGCCCGCAGGGAACGCGAGGTCCGCGCGGTCCTGGAAGCCGCCCAGGGAGCGCTGCCGCCCGGGATCCACGCCGAGGCGGTGCGCCGGGGCGGGCGGATCCTGCGCCGCAGGAGGGTGGTGCGCCGTCTGATGTGGCTGGCACTGTGCCTGGCGACGACCGTGTTCTTCGTGTGGGCCCTGCTGGCCAGGCCCTGGGTGGAGCCGCCGTCCGGGACGACTCCACCCCTCACGGGCTGGTGACCACGTGCCTCCTCCCGGAGGCCGTGCGCGGGATCAGCCGAGCGCCTGCTGGAGGTCGGCGAGCAGGTCGTCGGCCGACTCGATGCCCACGGAGAGCCGTACGAGGTCGCTGGGCACTTCGAGCGCCGAGCCCGCGACCGAGGCGTGCGTCATGCGTCCCGGGTGCTCGATCAGGGACTCCACACCGCCCAGGGACTCGCCGAGGGTGAACAGCTTCGCCCGGTCGCAGACCGCGACGGCGGCCTCCTCGCCGCCCTCGACCTGGAACGACACCATGCCGCCGAACGCCTTCATCTGCTTGGCCGCGACCTCGTGGCCGGGGTGCTCCGGAAGGCCCGGGTACAGGACACGCGTCACGCGCGCGTGCCGGGACAGCATGTCGGCGACCTTCGTCGCGTTCTCGCTGTGCCGGTCCATGCGCACGGGCAGCGTCTTGATGCCGCGCAGCACGAGCCAGGCGTCCATCGGCCCGGCGACGGCGCCCATCGCGTTCTGGTGGTACGCCAGCTCGTCGCCGAGCGCCGGGTCGGCGACGATCAGCGCGCCGCCGACGACGTCCGAGTGACCGCCCATGTACTTGGTCAGGGAGTGCACGACGACGTCCGCGCCGAGGGCCAGCGGCTGCTGGAGGTACGGGCTCGCGAAGGTGTTGTCGACGACGAGCCGCGCCCCCGCCTCCCGCGCGACCTGCGCGACGGCGGCGACGTCGGTGATCCCGAGCAGCGGGTTGGACGGCGTCTCGACCCAGATGACCTTGGTCTTCGGCGTGAGCGCCGCGCGCACGGAGGCCGGGTCGCTGGTGTCGGCGACCGACCACTCCACGCCCCACCGCGAGACGACCTTCGCGAACAGCCGGAACGTGCCGCCGTACGCGTCGTTCGGGATGACCACATGATCGCCGGGGCTGAGGAGCGTACGGAGGAGGCAGTCCTCGGCGGCGAGCCCGGAGGCGAACGCGAGGCCGCGGCGGCCGCCTTCGAGGGCGGCGAGGTTCTCCTCCAGGGCGGTCCTGGTCGGGTTGGCGCTGCGGCTGTACTCGTAGCCGCCGCGCAGCCCTCCCACGCCGTCCTGCTTGTACGTGGAGACCTGGTAGATCGGGGGGACCACGGCGCCCGTCAGGGGGTCGGCCGTGTTGCCCGCGTGAATGGCCACGGTCTCGAACCCGTGACCGCTGTGGGCGTTCTGGCTGTTGTGCGTGTCGCTCATGCGGCCAGAGCGTAGTGCGCGCACAGGCCCCGCGGCGGCCCTACCGGGCCTGGTTCGCCAATTGTCCGACCCGTCTGGTTCGCTTGTACGCATGGGAATTCTCTGGGTCCTGATGGCAGTGGTCATGTTGGGGGCGGTGCTCGGCCCGTACCTGCTGCGCAGGCGCGGCGGGATACGCCAGGTCGCACCCGGTTCACCGGACGCCGCGGACCCGGCGGAGTACGGGTTCATGCGCCAGGAGGACCTGGACGTGCGGCTCCCCGGCCCCGACCAGGACCTGTTGAACGTGATGTCGGTGGTCCAGCGCAACCAGGACTTCACCGCCGCCAAGCAGCTCCTCGCCGGCACGGGCAGGGAGAGCGAGCAGCGCTGGGAGCGTGTGCAGGCGATCGCCGGCGCCGCCGCCCTGGAGCTCGCTCAGACCCCGCGGCTCGGAGCCGGATGGCTCCACGCGTGGCGTGCCCAGGAACCCAAGGACCCGGGCGGGGCGCAAGTGTTCGCGGAGTTCCTGGTCCAGCAGGCCTGGCGGAACGCGGGCGGTGACGCCCAGGCCGACGAGCGGCGGATCATCCTGGAGGAGGCCAGGTCGGCCTGCGAGGACGCGGCGCTCCTGGCCCCCGGCGACCCGGTCCCCCACATCACGCATCTCGCCGTGGCCCGCGGCCTCGGGTACTCCCAGCACGACTTCGAGCAGCTCTGGCTCAAGATCCTCGACACGGCGCCGGGCCACATGGGCGCCCACCTCGCGGGCCTGCGGTACTGGTGCGAGAAGTGGCACGGCTCGCGCGAGCTCGCCTTCGCCTTCGCCGAGGCCGCCGCCGCGCGCGCCCCGCGCGGCTCGCTCCTCGCCGCGCTCCCCCTCTTCGCGCTGTACGAGCACCTGCCCGACGTCAATCTGGTGCGCAGCTTCTACCAGAGCGAGGTCGTCACCAAGTCGATCCACGGCGCGCTCTTCGCTGTGCAGGCCGCCCGCCCGGACGACCCGATGCTCGCCCACGTCCGCCATCTCCTGGTGTTCTTCCTGGTCCGCTGCGAGCGCTGGGCCGAGGCGATGGAGCAGCTGCTCCACGTCGACGGCCACGTCGGCGCGCTCCCCTGGACGACGGGCACGGACCCGGCCGCGGACTACGCGGTGTACCGGGCGCTGGCGGTCGCCGGCTACGAGGCGAACGGCGGAAGCCCGGCGACACTGCGCCACTGACCGCCCCGCGCGGACCGGAGTTCCGGCGGTCAGCCCTCCGTGCGGACGGGCAGCCGCCATCCCGGGCGCGGGAAGTGGCAGGTGTAGCCGTCCGGGTAACGCTGCAGGTAGTCCTGGTGCTCGGGTTCGGCCTCCCAGAAGGGGCCGACCGGCTCCACCTCGGTGACAACCTTGCCGGGCCACAGTCCGGAGGCGTCCACGTCCGCGATCGTGTCCTCGGCGATCCGCTTCTGCTCGTCGTCCACGTAGTAGATCGCCGAGCGGTAGCTCATGCCGATGTCGTTGCCCTGGCGGTTCTTGGTGCTCGGGTCGTGGATCTGGAAGAAGAACTCCAGCATCGCGCGGAAATCGGTCTTCGCGGGGTCGAAAACGATCTCGATGGCCTCCGCGTGCGTGCCGTGGTTGCGGTACGTCGCGTCAGGCACGTCACCCCCCGTGTATCCGACCCGGGTCGCCGTCACGCCTGGGAGTCGACGGATCAGCTCCTCCATCCCCCAGAAACATCCGCCTGCCAGCACGGCCCTCTGCGTCTGCGTAGCCATTTCGGCCCCTCCAATATCTGTCAGCTCGGTCACTCGGGCTCCTCGGCTCGCACACCACCGGCATCCCATGTCCACTGTCCTCAACGCGCGAGGGTTCCAAGCGATTCCGTGCCCTTCCGGCACGCCCCGCGGTGCCGACTCGCTTGCCACGGTTTCCCACATGGCGGCTTCGGGGGCAAAGAACAGGCGTTTCGGCGGACCGGACTGGTGGTGGGGGTGCCCTGGTCGGCGATACGTTCCAGCAGCAGGGACGCCAGCTGCCCGGAGACCTCCGCGCCAAGGGCGCCCATCGCGACGCCGTCGCGGACGTCGAGTCGCTGGAGCAGGACGTCGCCCACGCCGATCACGGCAGCACCGCGCTGCCCTACGACCGCGCTCTGAACGTGAAGCCGGCCGATGCCGCGGATGCGCTGCGCGCGCGTCGGCGAGGGAGTGGAGAAGCTCCCGGACTTCCTCAAGGAGATCCCGGTCCTGGATCTCGCCGCCGCGGGCACGTGTGGTCTGCTGGAGGCGCCGGACGACCACGACAAGGGCTGGTCCTGGCAGCACTCGACAGCCGTGGACGGCGGTGCCGACGTCGGCGGCCTCGTCGCCGGTACGGCCATCACCGCGGGCCTGGTGGCCGCCGCACCCTTCGACGTCCCCGTGGCCGTGGTGGCCGGGGTCGGCGGCGCGGTCGTGATCGGCGCGACCGGTGTCATCGATCACGCCTTCCACGAGCACTGGAGCGAGGGCATCCACAAGGACGGCGTGGTGGGCGGTGTGCTGCACGGCAGCGGTCATGTCCTCTCCCAGACCGGGGACGACTTCAAGCGACTGGGGAAGGACGTCTGGGGTGGCATCAAGAGCATCTTCTGAGGTCCCCGCTGCGGGGGCCTCGCCCGTGCCGGGCGGTGGACGGATTCCGGTGCTGCCCGGGCTCGGGACCAGTTGGTACGAGCGCGGGGCGCGGTACTGGATGCGGCGTACCGGGACCGGTGTGCTGTGGCTGGTCGTGCCGGCGTTCTTCTGTTTCGTCTCGCTGAGCCTCTACTCGGGCTTCCGTGAGGCGCTGCCGTCGGGCGTGCGCACCGTGTGGGACGTGGCGCAGGTCGTCGCCGGCTGTGTGGGCGCCGTCTGGGGTTGGATCGTGCAGCGGCGGGCGCACCGCGGGGACCTGCTGGACCCGCCCCGTCCCGGGCGGGCGCGTGCCGCGCGGCGTGCTTCCGTCCGGCGCTCCACCGGTCTGGCCGTCCTCGGCCGTGGCCTCGTGGTGATCGCGGCTCCTGTCATGCCGGCGTTCGCCGCGTTCTGCGTGGGCTGGAGCGTCGCCGCGCTCACCGTGCGCGAGTATCCGACCGAGGTCGGCGCGCGGCGGGCCATGCAGGAATAGGCGGGGTGGGCTCGCCACATCAGCAGGCGTATCGGCGGGCGTATCGGCGGGGCATCAGCGAGTGTTTCGGCGGGCGTGCCGCGGTCACGGGTGGCCGCCCGAGGCGCGCAACGCCGCCGCGTGGTGGCGCAGGGGTTCGATCTCCTCGGTGGCGCGCTCCAGTTCCGTCAGCCAGGTCCGTGTCCGGGTGTCGTCCGCGGCGTGCTTCAGGCACTCGCCGATCGCCGTGGACAGGACCTTGAGCTTGTTCTCGTAGACCGTGAGGTAGTCGTCCATCGCCGTGCGGGCGGGGTGGACCGTGGAGTTGAAGAGCACGCCGACGCTCTCGCCGCCGGACGGGGCCAGTTCGCGCACGCGGTCGGCCATCCGGGTCAGGCGTTCCCTGATCTCGTCGGGGCTTTCCCAGGCCGGGGGTCCGTAGGCCAGCACCCGGACCGCGTCCCATGTCTCGCTTGTCCGGCCCCTCTTCGTCCTGCCGCAGTCGAGGGACAGGCTCACCCCGTAGAAGTCCCTGCCCCGCTCCGCCTCCGTCGCCATCAGGGACACGGCGAATCTGTCGACGGCGCCCGCGGGGATCAGCTGACTGACAGAGTGGCGGTAACTCCCTTCCCTGAGCGGGAAGTTGACGGCGTACGCGGCGCTCGGGCCCATTCTCCGCTGCTGCGCCGGCAGGGGTGCGGTGATCGTCGCCCCGGGCAGGACGAGGACGAACGGCGGCTCGATCGGGGGGACGTGGAGCAGGCCTTCCACGTCCACCCGCACGCGTCGCACGATGCCGTCCAGGTCGCCCTCGTTGCAGACGGCGATGTCCAGGACCGGGCGCTCGGGGACCAGTTCGCCCAGAACACGCACGTCCGCGTCCGGCTCCGCGAGCAGCGACTCCGCGTCCTTCACCGTGACGTCGACGAAGCGGATCGCCCCGTCCTGCTTCCGCCGCGCCCGCAGCGTCGCCCACGCCGCGATGACCGCGCCGACGGCCGCCGCCACGATTCCCCCGGCGGCCCCCATGACCGCAATCAGCATCGCGCTCCCCCGCCCCGCTCCTCATCCCCGCGAACGTCATGAACCCCTGCGTCCGCCGGCCGTCACACAGCCGCTCTCGCAGCGTAGATGCGACCACTGACAACGGGCTGTGCTCACGGAGTCCGGGACGGTGTCCTCACGCCGCGAGGCGTACCTCGCCCTGGCGCGCGGGCGCCCGGTGGACGGCGGGCCGTGAGGCCGCAGCGGTGAGGCGGAGCAGTTCGGACCGGCCGAGGGCCAGGACGTCGGCGAGGCCGAGGCCCAGGGCGTGGGCGGCGGCCGCGAGGACCTCCGACGACGCCTCTTTGAGGCCGCGCTCGATCTCGGAGAGGTACGGCAGGGAGATGCGGGCGGCGTCGGCGACGTCCTTCAACGTGCGCTCCTGCGCGAGGCGCTCACGGCGCAGGACGTCCCCCACGATGTCGCGCCAGAGCGGCTCCTTGGACGGGGGCCCGGCAGACTCCGCCGGGCCGGGACGCAGGTCCGGGCGCAGGTCCGGGCGCAGAGGGATGACGCGGGCGTGGTTCGACGCGTGGCTGCTCACGGGTTCAGCCTAGGAGCGGTGCACGCGGTACGGCCCGCCGTTCTGCCCCCGGCATAACGGCCGGCGCAGCACCCGGCCCGCGTCACACGCGCCCCCGCCCCGCCTCGGCCCGCATCCGCGCGGCCGTGCTCGACGGGTCGTACCCCTCCGGAACCCCTTCCACGAAGATCACCTCGCCGTCCAGGTTCCGTGTCCGCAGCGGGATGAGCTCCTGGTAGGCGTCGGAGTCGTACCAGCCGTGGGCCGCGGCCTTGTCGGGGAACGAGATGACGACGACGCCCCCCGGCCACGACCCCTCGATGTCCTCCAGCTGGGCGCCGTGCACGAGGAAGCGGCCGCCGAACGGGTCGAGGGTCGACTGGATGCGCTCCATGTAGTCGAAGACCTCTTCGTTCGGCACGGTGGTGTTGCGCAGAGCGGCGATGGCGTAGGCGGTCATGAGGTCCTCCCCGGCAGGATCGGTTCGATGACTCGATCCTGCCGGGGGACGGACGGGCCGTCGATTACGCCTCAGGTAATGCTCCGGGCGATGCCCCGGGTCGTGCGACGGGCGACGGCCGGGGTCAGATCGTCGCCGTGTCGATCACGAAGCGGTACCGCACGTCGCTCGCGAGCACGCGCTCGTACGCCTCGTTGATCTGGCTCGCCTCGATCAGCTCGATCTCGGCACCGAGGCCGTGCTCGGCGCAGAAGTCGAGCATCTCCTGGGTCTCCTGGATGCCGCCGATGCCGGAGCCGGAGAGGGACTTGCGGCCCGCGATCACGGAGAACAGGTTGATGGAGATGGGCTCCTCGGGGGCGCCCACGTTCACCAGGGCGCCGTCCGTCTTCAGGAGCGAGAGGAACGCGCCGAAGTCGAGCGGGGCCGAGACCGTCGACAGGATGATGTCGAAGGTGCCGGCCAGCTCCTCGAAGGTCTTCGGGTCGCTGGTCGCGTAGTAGTGGTCGGCGCCCAGCTTGAGGCCATCCTCCTGCTTGCGCAGGGACTGCGACAGGACGGTCACCTCGGCGCCGAGCGCGTGCGCGATCTTGACGCCCATGTGGCCGAGGCCGCCCATGCCGAGGACGGCGACCTTCTTGCCGGGGCCCGCGTTCCAGTGCCGGAGCGGGGAGTACGTGGTGATGCCCGCGCACAGCAGCGGCGCGGCCTCGTCGAGGGCGAGGCCCGCGGGGATGCCGACGGTGTAGTTCTCGTCGACGACGATGTGGGTGGAGTAGCCGCCGTAGGTGGGCTCGCCGTTCTTGTCGAGGGCGTTGTACGTGCCGACGTTGCCCTTGGCGCAGTACTGCTCCAGGCCCGCCTTGCAGTTGTCGCACTCGCGGCAGGAGTCGACCATGCAGCCGACGCCGACGCGGTCGCCGACGGCGAACTTGGTCACGCCGGGTCCCACCTCGGTGACGATGCCGGCGATCTCGTGGCCGGGGACCATCGGGAAGATGCCCTCGCCCCAGCCGTCGCGGGCCTGGTGGATGTCGGAGTGGCAGATGCCGGCGAACTTGATGTCGATCAGGACGTCGAACTCGCCCACCGGGCGGCGCGGAATGGTGGTGCGCTCCAGCGGAGCCTTTGCGGAGGGTGCGGCGTAGGCGCTGACGGTGGTGATCTGTGCGGTCATGCATACAGCCTGCCCCAGCCGGAGGCGTCCTCCGGGCTCAGGGCCTTGCCCCGCTTTGCGTACGCCCACTGGTCCTACTACTGGCGGGGTCAGGAACACCTTCGTACGACTGTGACGGCCCGGCGATACTGGAGGCATGGACGATGACGGGACCCGCGCCGCCCCGGCCGCCGGCGAGCCGCTGGACCGGCGTGCCGAGCTGAGCGAGTTCCTGCGCACCCGGCGGGCCCGGCTGAAGCCGCAGGACGTGGGGCTGCCGGACTTCGGCAGGCACCGGCGCGTGCCGGGCCTGCGCCGCGAGGAGCTGGCGCAGCTGGCCGGGGTGTCGGTGGCGTACTACACGCGCCTGGAGCAGGGGAACGGGCGGAACGTGTCGGCGGAGGTGCTCGACGCGATCGCGCGCGCCCTGCACCTCACGGACGCGGAGCACGCGCATCTGACGCATCTGGCGAAGCCGAAGCAGCACAAGAAGAAGCGGGCCTCACGGGAGCAGCAGCAGGTGCGCGGGGCGCTGCGGCATCTGCTCGACAGCCTGGAGGGCGTGCCCGCGTACGTGTCCGGCCGGCGCTCCGAGGTGCTCGCCTGGAACCGGATGGCCGCGGCGGTCTTCGGCGACTGGAGCGAGCTGCCGCCCCGGGAGCGGAACTGGGCGCGGATGGTGTTCCTCGCCCCGGCCTACCGTGACCTGTTCGTGGAGTGGGATTCCAAGGCGTCCGACATGGTCAGCTATCTGCGGCTGTACGCGGGCTGCCACCCGGACGACCCGGAGCTGTCGGCGCTGGTGGGTGAACTCTCCGTCAAGAGCGAGGAGTTCAGGCGACTGTGGGCGACGCACGACGTCAAGGAGAAGAGCCACGGCGTGAAGCGGCTGCGGCATCCGCTGGTGGGTGAGCTGAGCCTGTCGTACGAGAGCATGAACCTGCCCGACGACGAGGAGCAGTATCTCGTGGTCTACCACGCGGAACCGGGCTCCCCGTCGGCCGAGGCGCTGCGCCTCCTCGCGAGCTGGGGCACGGACGCGGTCCGGGCGGGCCTGGGCGAGAACCTGCGACCCCACCCGGACCGGTGACGAGCACCCGACCGGTGACGAGCACCCGACCGGTGACGACGGCCCCACCCGACCGGCGGCGGAAGGCGCACCCGACCGGTGACGAAAGGCCGCTCTACGGCTGATAGGGCGGCGCCGCCCCCCAGTTCCACAGTGGTACGGGCTGTTCGGCGGGCCGGGCCGCGTCGGGGCCGGAGAAATACACGGCGAGCCGGGTGCCCCACTCGATGTAAGCGCTGAACGCCGAGCGGAACTCGGCGTCGGACGGCAGGCCCGCCTCGTCCGCCGCGTCGTGCATCAGATTGACCCAGCGGCGGCGCTGCGGCTCCGTGATGTGCTTGCCGACGTGCTTGGCGACCATGTGGCTGTGGCCGCCCTGCTGTTCGGAGTAGGTGGCGGGGCCGCCGAAGACCTCGCCGATCCACAGGGCGACGTGCCCGGCGTGCTCGGGCGGGAGGTCCGCGAAGAGCGGGCCGAGGAGGTCGTCCTTGAGGACCTTGTCGTAGAAGACGTCGGTGAGCCGCGCGAAGGCGTCGGCGCCGCCGGCCCAGTCGTACAGGCTCGGCACGGACGCGCCGGTGCCGCGCACCGAGGTGGGCTTGTAGTGGCGCATCTCGTCGATGTTGCCGACGTACGGCCTGATCTCCGCGAGGAAGTCCTGGAAGAGGTCGGACTTGCGGAAGCCCTCGACGTGGTCCTCGGTCGAGGTCCAGGTGATGCGCAGGATGAAGTGCTCGAAGTCCTCCTCGCAGCGCGCCAGTTCGTAGTCGACGCACTGAGGCGCCGCGGCGAGCCGGCCGGCGGCGCGCGTGTAGGCCGCGAGGAACTCGGCGGACCGGTCCCCGGGGATCCGGTAGCGGATGTACTCGACTGTCTGCGTCGTCATGACATCAGCAAAACACGGGTGGCCCGCCCCGGCCATGAGGTCGGGACGGGCCACCCGGGCTGTCAGCGCTGGGCGTAACGGGCCACGCCCGTCACTACGCCGGCGGGCGTAGCGCGCCTACGCCACGCGTCGCGGCTACTTGCCGTAGTACGCGTTGTAGACCGAGATCGTCGACTTGTTGCCCTTCTTGTCGGCGATCTTGGCGTGGAAGGAGACGGCCTTGCCCTTGGCCGGGTTCTTCACCGTGACCTTGCCGTTCTTGACGTCCAGCTTCTTCCACGTCTGCCCGTAGTCGTAGGAGACGTACACGGCCAGCGACTTCAGGTTGCTGCCCGCGGCCGCGCCCTGGACGGTGACGGGAACCGACTGGGTCCTGTCGGCGGGGGCGGTGCTGTCGAGGCCGACGGCCGCGTCGAAGCGGACCGTGGACAGCGGCAGCTTGGCCGCCTCGGCGGAGGAGGCCGGCTTCTTCGAGCGGAACGTCCAGCTGGCGTCGACGCGGGTGGAGGCCGCGGCGATCTTGACGCTGCGCTTGATGGACGTCGACAGCTTGTACTCGGCGTCGCCCGAGGTGACCTTGAAGGGCTTCTCGCCGACCAGCGGGTCGTCGTTCTCGCCGACCTTGGTGCTGCCCTTGTAGAGGGTGGTCTTCACCGAGAGGTACCGCGAGTAGCCGGCGTGGGTCTTGCCGTCGGCGTACATCGGCAGGTTGCCGTAGATCTCGTTGCCGTCGCGGTAGACGCCGTAGTCACCGCCGATGCGGGGGCCGAAGACGCCGGTGTTGAACGTCTTCTCGTACGCCTTGCCGCCCTGGAACGACTGGGGGGTGCCCAGCGTGTAGGCGGCCTCCTCGGTCGGGAAGCCGTCGCTGTCCTCGGGGCCGTTCTGCGCGAAGTCCAGGCCCCACTTCACCTTGTCGCCGGTGGAAAGGTGCAGGGTGCGGGTGCCGGGGAGCTTCTGGTCGACGGCGACGCTCCAGCCGCCGTCGCTGACGGGCAGCATGCCGAGGGCGCCGATCGAGCCGGTCTTGTCCTTGGCCGCACCGCCGAGCCCGACCTTCACCGTGGCGAGGTCGCTCGCCTTGTAGTGCTTGGTGTAGCCGGTGGCGAGCTTCTTGACGGCGCCGCCCGCGACGGTGTCGTACTCGGTGTCGGTGCCCTTCGCCCACACACCGGTCCACTGCTGCCGGAGCTTGACGCCGGTCGGCTCCGGGCCGAGGCCGGCGGTGCGGAAGTTGGTGTACGAGTCCAGGATCCAGCCGTAGCCGGACGAGGAGTCGGCGGTGTCGAGCGCGAACTCGGGTGCGGCCAGGATGCCCTTGGCGGCGGTGTCCGGGACGGTGACGTCGACGGGCTTGGTGGTGCGGGCGTCGAGCGTGACCGTCGTGTTCCTGGTGACGTCCAGCTTCGGCTGCACCAGCCAGTCGGCGCCCTTGGAGAAGTCCTCGGGGTCGGCCACCAGGTACTCGTTCAGGATGTAACTGCCCTTGGGGACACGGACCTTGACGGTGCCCGAGTTCGGGTCGTAGGCGTCGAACGTCGCGTCCGTGCCGATGCCGGCCAGGGAGGTCTCGTAGCCCTGGGCGTCCTTGCCGTCCCGCCCGATGTGCTTGAGCGTCACGTCGTACGACTCGACCTCGCGCTGCACGGCGGCCGCGGTGCGCACGGACTGACCGCCGCCCGTCGCCACGACGTACGCGGAGTACGCGCCGTCGACCGTGCCGCCGAGCTTCGTGTTCGCGGTCAGGTCGACGGAGGCGGTGCCGCCCGCGGGGACGGTCACCTTCGTCGCGCCGAGCTTGAAGAAGCCGGCCGGGGCGGCCTGGCCCTTCGGGTTGGTGCCGGTGGCCGTCAGGTCGAGGGTGACGTCCTTGTCACCGGTGTTCCTGTACGTCACCTTCTTGGTGATCGCGGCGTCGTCGGTGTGCGGCCACTGCGCGACGCCGAAGCTCACCGAGACGGGCTCGGCGAACACGGTCTGCTTGATGGCCTGGTCGACCTGGATGCGGCCCGAACCCTGCTCGAACGGCGTGTACTTGCCGCCCTTGGTGGAGCCGGTGAGGACACCCTTGAGCTCGGTGGACTTCCAGTCCGGGTGCTCCTGCTTGAGGATCGCGGCGGCACCCGCGACGTGCGGGGTCGCCATCGACGTACCGGAGATCGTGAGGTAGCCGGCGGGGTTCTCGCCGACCTCCTTGTCGATGACGCTGCCCGGGGCGGCCGCGGCCGTGATGTCGACGCCGGGGGCGGTGACGTCCGGCTTGACGGCGCCGTCGCCGATGCGCGGGCCACGGCTGGAGAAGTCGGCCAGCTTGTCGTTGTCGTCGACCGCGCCGACGGTCAGGGCGGCGTCCGCGCTGCCCGGGGAGCCGACGGTCGAGTCGCCGAACTCGCCTTCGTTGCCCGCGGCGATGGCGAACAGGATGCCCTTCTCCGCGGACAGCTTGTTGACCTCGGCCTCGAGCGGGTCGATCTCGGGGGTGTCGCCGCCGCCGAGGCTGAGGTTGACGACGTCGGCGCCCTGGTCGGCCGCCCACTCCATGCCGGCGAGGATGCCGGAGTCGTCGCCGTAGCCGTCGTCGCTGAGGACCTTGCCGTTGAGCAGCTTGGCGCCGGGGGCGACGCCCTTGAACTTGCCGCCGGACTTGGCTCCCGTACCGGCGGCGATGGACGCGACGTGCGTGCCGTGGCCGAAACGGTCCACCGCGTCGGCGGAGGTGGAGAAGTTCTTCTCGCCGACGACCTGGCCCTTGAGGTCGGGGTGGGTCGCGTCGACGCCCGTGTCCAGGACGGCGATCTTGACGCCCTTGCCGTCGTAGCCGGCCGCCCACGCCTTGGGCGCGCCGATCTGCGGGACCGACTTGTCGAGGCTGGCCTTGCGCACGCCGTCGAGCCAGATGCGGCTGATGCCGGAGGCGGTGCCGCCCCGGGAGGTCGTGACGGCGTCCCAGAGGCGGGTGGCGTCCTGCTTGGGCGTGGTGACGGCGTCCGCGTTCAGGGACGTGAGGGTCCTGCGGACCGTCGTGTCACCCGCGTCGCGCACGTCGGCGCGGGCGGCGGTCGCGGCGCCCCGGTAGCCGACGATCACCTTGAGGCCGTGCTTCTGGGCCTTGCGGTTGGCCGACTTGGAGAGCTCGGTGACGTCGAAGAGCCGCTGGTCGAGCTTGCCGCTCGCGACCAGGCGCTGTGCGTCGGCCGGCACCACGAGGGTGTGGCCGCCGACGGTGCGCGTCTGCGCGGGGATGTGCTCACGGCCCTTGGCGTGCTGGTAGCCGACCGGCTTCCCCTTCGCGTCGAGAGTGACGCGGTCGCCGGTGATGAGCGTGAGGTGCTGCTTGGGCGCGGCCTTCGCGGCCTCGCCGGACTGCGCCGCTGGGGCGGCGGCCACGGCCGGGGTGGTCAGACCCGCGGTGAGGACGACGGCCGCCGCGGCGGCCACCGTCGTGGCGCTCAGTCTCTTCGAGGTTATTCGTGCCTGTCTGTGCAACTTTCCCCCTGGTGACGGTAGTTCACCGGCGGGAGACCCGAGCGGCCCCCCTGCAGAGAGATGATGCAGGGGGGCCACGGGTTGTGCACGGAAGCGATCGAAATCAGACAGCTTTTGAGTTTTCGGTGATGGTGATCCGGCCCTTGCGGATGGTGGCGAGCCGCGGCGCCCTGCGGGCGATCGACGAGTCGTGGGTGACCATGATGAAGGTCAGCCCGTGCTCCTTCCACAGGGTCTCGAGCACGTCCATGATCTCGTCGCGCATGGACTCGTCGAGGTTTCCGGTGGGCTCGTCGGCGAGCAGCACCTTGGGGTTCTTGACGAGGGCGCGGGCGATGGCGACGCGCTGCTGCTGACCGCCGGACATCTCCGAGGGCAGATGACCGAGCCGCTCGCCGAGACCGACCGAGTTCAGGGCCTGCGCGGCGCGTTCGCGGCGGTCGGCGGCCTTGAGGCCGAGCGGCACGAGGGCCGTCTCGACGTTCTCCTGCGCGTTCAGCGTCGGGATCAGGTTGAAGCTCTGGAACACGAACCCGATGGACTCGGCGCGGAACTTGGTGAGCCGCGCCTCCGGGAGCTTCGCCAGGTCGACGCCGTCGAGCTCGATGCTGCCCGCGGTCGGCCGGTCGAGCCCGCCGAGCATCTGGAGGAGGGTGGACTTGCCGCCGCCGGTGGGGCCCTGGATGACGAGCCGGTCGCCGTCGCCGATGGTCAGGTCCACCCCGGCGAGCGCGTCGACGGTGTCCTTGCCGCGCCGGTACTGCTTGGTGACGCCTCTCAGCTGATACATGGTGCAACTCCTGCGGTACGTAGAGGTGTTCGGGAGGCCGCGCGGTGCGGCTACTCGACGCGGCGCAGGGCGTCGGCCGGGCGCAGCCGGGAGGCGCGCCAGCCGCCGAAGGCGCCGGCGATCAGGCCTCCGGCGACGGCGAGGCCGACGGCGAGCGTGATGGTGGTGGCGCTGACGGGAGCGCTGAGGGCGATGTCGAGGGTCTTGCCGGCGCTCTGGCGCATGCCGGGGCCGCCCGTGGCGCCGCCGCCCGCGCCGGAGCCGAGCTCGGCGGTGAGGGTGGGGCTGATCGCGGTGACGGCGTAGGCGCCCGCGAGGCCGACGGCTATGCCGAGGGCGCCGCCGACGAGCCCGTTGACGACGGCCTCGCCGACGACCTGGCGGGTGACGCGGCCTGACTTCCAGCCGAGCGCCTTGAGCGTGCCGAACTCCCGTACGCGGCGGGAGACCGCCGACGAGGTGAGCAGCCCCGCGACGAGGAACGCGGCGACGAGCACGGCGATGGAGAGCCACTTGCCGACGTTCGCGGCGAGGTCGGACGCGGTGGACAGGGAGCCCGAGACGGTGTCGGCGAGGTCGGCCGACGTGGTCACCGTCGTACCGGAGATGTTCTTCTGGATGGTGGCCTTGACCGCGGAGATCTGCTGCGAGTCGGTCGCCTTCACATAGACCGTGGTGATCTTGTTCTTGGCGCCGGCGAGGGTCTGCGCCTGCTTCAGCGGCACGTACAGATTGGCGGCCGCGTCACCGCTGTCGGGCGTCGCGATGCCGATGAGCTTGTACTTGACGCCCTTGATCTTGACGGTGTCGCCGAGGGCGAGCTTCTTCTCCTTGGCGTACGACGTGTCGGCCACGGCGACCTTGGCGTCGGTCTCGGACGTCTTGAACGTGCGCCCCTTGGTGACCTTGGAGGAGGTGAGGGGGCCGAGGCCCTGCTTGGCGACGTCGGTGCCGTACACGCTGTAGGAGTTGACGTCGAAGGAGGCGCCGCCGCCCTCGACCCGGCCCTGCGGCTGGCCGCCGGAGCCGCCCGGACCGCCCTGGCCCGTGGCGCCGCCGCTCTGGTCCTGCTTGAACTGGCCGCGCTTGAACTCGCCGCTGACCTTCATCACCTGGAGGCTGAGGCCGCCCACCGAGTCGGCGACGCCCTTCTGCCCGGCGACCTTCGCGACGGTCGACGAGGCGAGGGTCTGGAAGCCCTGCACCATGACGCGGTCGCTGCTCTGCTCCTCGCCGTCGTCCTTGGCGCCGAACTCGAAACGCGGCCGGCCGGTCTCCCCGCTCTTGGGTGCCTCGGCGGCCTTGGTGACGGTCATGTCGGTGCCGAGGCCGTACAGGGACTGGAGGACCTTGTCCTGGGCCTGGTTCATGCCGGAGGACACGGAGTTGACCACGATGACCAGCGCGATGCCGAGCGCGAGCCCGGAGGCGACGACGAGGGCCGCCTTTCTGCGGCGGCGCAGTTCGCGCCTCAGGTAGGTGAAGAACATGCCGTGAAGCTAGGGACACACCGTGATGATCGGATAAGGCCGGGATAAGAGACCGATGAGAACTCTGGAATCGCGGAAGGCCCGCACCCCGGCGACGGGGTGCGGGCCTTCCGCGAGAACTGTCGGGCCGAGGACCGTCAGGCGGCCGAACCGGCCTTCCACTGCGCCCAGTCCAGGTTCCAGCCGTTGAGGCCGTTGTCCGGCTGGATGGTCTTGTCGCCGGTGTTCTTCACGACGACGACGTCACCGACCATGGAGTTGTCGTAGAACCAGGCGCCCGGGGTCTTCGGGTCGTCAGCACCCTTGGCGTCGGACAGGCCGACGCAGCCGTGGCTCGTGTTGGCGCTGCCGAAGATCGACTTGGCGCCCCAGTAGTTGCCGTGGATGAAGGTGCCGGAGTTCGACAGACGCATCGCGTGCGGCACGTCCTTGATGTCGTACTCGCCCTTGCCGTCGGTGCCCTTGAAGCCGACCGTCGAGCCGTCCATGCGGGTCTCCTTGAACTTCTCGGAGATCACCATCTGGCCCTGGTACGTCTTGTTCTCCGGCGAACCGGCGGAGATCGGGATGGTCTTCACGACCTTGCCGTCGCGCGTGACCGTCATGGTCTTGGTCTCCGCGTCGACGGTCGAGACCTGGTTGCGGCCGACCTTGAAGGTGACCGTCTTCTGCTGCACGCCGTAGACGCCGTTCGCGCCCTCGACGCCGTCGAGGTTCAGCTTCAGCGTGACCGTGGAGCCGCCCGTCCAGTAGTCCTGGGGGCGCAGATCGAGGCGCTGGTTGCCGAACCAGTGGCCGACGACCTCCTGGCCGCTGCTGGAGGAGACGGTGATCCCCTTCTGGACGTCGGCCTTGTTCGTGATCGCCTTGTCGAAGTTGATCGAGACCGGCATGCCGACGCCGACGGTGGAACCGTCCTCGGGCGTGAAGTTGCCGATGAAGCTGTTGGCCTGCGAGACCGTCGTGAACGAGGCGTTCTCGTGGGCCGCGCGGCCGCTGGAGTCCTCGGCCTCGGCGGCGATCTTGTAGACAGTGGCGCGCTGGAGCTGGCTCGCGGGCTTCCAGCTCTTCTTGTCAGCGGATATCTGTCCCTGGACCGCCGCACCCTCTGCGGTCGTCATCTTCACGTTCGTGAGCGAACCCTTGCTCACGGTGACGGCGGCTGCGTTGTTGATGCCGGCGTTGTCGGAGCCGTCCTTCGGCGCGATCTTGATCAGCGCCTCCGACGTCTTCTGAGCGGCGGCCTCGTCGACCTGGGCCTGTGGCGACTTCCCGCCGCCACCTTCGGCACCGTTCGCCTGACTGCCGTTTCCGCTGCACGCGGAGAGCACCAGCACTCCTCCGACCAGAGCGGACGCGGCCATCAGACCCTTGCGCCGCTTACTGTCCGTCATCACACGCATCTCCATCGTCGACGATTTCCCAACACCCCCGAAAGCCCTGCGGGCCCCGATCCCCGCCAGGCGGGAATCCCAATAGCCCATGTAACGCCATGACCCGGTCGTACCGTTCCAATTCGGTCCCCGATGTGGGGGACGCCACGTCGGAACTGGCGTGACCAGGCATGCACCAGTGGTAGCGGAACCCCCCTGGTACCCCCTGTGGGACGAGGAAACCCCGGCCGGCGGTTGCCACCCGGGGGCCCGAGTCCGCGCGGTCCGGCCCGGCCCCGCATCCCGCCCTAGTCGTCCGCGTCGAGAGCGTCACCGGACTCGTCATCATCCACGTCGAGGTCCCAGTCGGGCGAATCCGGATCGTAGTCGACCTGTTCGCTGGACCAGGAAGCCTGCACGAGGTCCGCCCCGGGCACCTCGCCGACCAGGTCGAACGGGTCGACGAGATAGGCGAGCGCCTCGGCCTCGTCCTCGTTGACGGCTGCCTCGGCGTGGGCCCGCTCGTCGGCCGCCATGTCGTCGTCCTCGGCGATGCGCTGCAACGCGGCCCCGGTGATGGCGGCGGAGTCCTCGATCTCCAGGACCAATTCAACGCGGAGCCGAACAAAACGTGATGTCTCAGAGGTGCTCATACGACGGAGCGTATGCCTCACCCCACCCGCGACTTTCGTGTGACCCGCACCTTTCACTAACATCGGCTCACACGGCCAATTCGCCAGCTCCACAAGGGGGATCGATTCCGTGTCCGCCGCACGACGATCGCTGCTCACCGCCACTGCCGCCGGGACACTCCTGGCTGCTCTGTGGTTCGTTCCGTCCGCCACCGCGACGCCCGAGAAGACAGCGGAGGCAGATCAGCAGCAGACCGCGACAGCGGTACACGCACAGTCCGAGGACCAACTGCGCCTGGCCGACACGGGAACGGTCGACACGACGCCGTACGTGATCGGCGGCTCGGCGTTCCTCGGGATCGGCGCGGGCTTTTTGACGTACTCGGCCAGGAAGAGCCGCGAGTCGGCCTTCTGAGCAATCAAGGGCGGGCCGCACCCCGGGGTGCGGCCCGCCTTTGATTGCGAACCCCTAGGCCAGCGGCCCCGTCACGGGCTCCACGGCCGCGACGAGGTGCCCGCCGCGCACGAAGGCGTCGGCGGCCGCGAGGTCGGGGGCGAGGAACCGGTCGGGGCCGGGACCCTGAACTCCCGCGGCCCGTACGGCGTCGATCACGGCGCGCGAGGCGGGAGCGGGCATGAGGCCCTCCCGCAGCTCGATGCCGCGCGTGGCCGCGTACAGCTCGACGGCGACGATCCGCGTCAGGTTGTCGATCGCGGTACGCAGCTTGCGGGCGGCCGACCAGCCCATGGACACGTGGTCCTCCTGCATGGCGGAGGACGGGATCGAGTCCGCGGAGGCGGGGACGGCGAGCCGCTTCATCTCGCTGACCAGGGCGGCCTGCGTGTACTGGGCGATCATCAGGCCGGAGTCGACGCCCGCGTCGTCGGCGAGGAACGGCGGCAGCCCGTGGGACCGGTTCTTGTCGAGCAGGCGGTCGGTGCGCCGCTCGGCGATGGACCCGAGGTCGGCCGCGGCGATGGCGAGGAAGTCGAGCACGTAAGCCACGGGCGCGCCATGGAAGTTGCCGTTCGACTCCACCCGCCCGTCCGGCAGCACGACGGGGTTGTCCACGGCGGACGCCAGCTCGCGCTCGGCGACGAGCCGGGCGTGGGCCATGGTGTCCCGCCCGGCTCCGGCGACCTGCGGGGCGCAGCGCACGGAGTACGCGTCCTGCACGCGCGGCGCGTCGTCCTGGTGGTGCCCGGTGAGCTCCGAACCCTTCAGCACGGCCAGCATGTTGGCCGCGCTGGCGCCCTGGCCGGGGTGCGGCCGGATGGCGTGCAGCTCGGGCGCGAGGACCTTCTCGGTGCCGAGGAGCGCCTCGAGCGACAAGGCGGCAGTGACGTCGGCGGACTTGTACAGGTTCTCGAGATCGGCGAGCGCCATGACGAGCATGCCGAGCATGCCGTCGGTGCCGTTCAGAAGGGCGAGGCCCTCCTTCTCGCGCAGCTCGACGGGCGCGATGCCGTGGGCGGCGAGCAGCTCGCCGGCGGGGGCGACGACGCCGTCGGGCCCTTCGGCGTCACCTTCGCCCATCAGCGTCAGGGCGCAGTGGCTGAGCGGGGCGAGGTCGCCGGAGCAGCCGAGGGACCCGTACTCGTGCACGACGGGCGTGATCCCGGCGTTGAGCACGTCGGCCATGGTCCGGGCGACCTCGGGCCGCACACCGGTGTGTCCGGAGCAGACGGTCTTCAGCCGCAGGAACATGAGCGCGCGCACGACTTCCCGCTCGACGCGCGGTCCCATTCCCGCCGCATGCGAGCGGACGATGTTCCGCTGCAGCTGAGCCCGCAGCTCCTGGCTGATGTGCCGGGTGGCGAGTGCGCCGAACCCGGTGGAGACCCCGTACACGGGCTCCGGCTTCGCGGCCAGCGCGTCCACGACCGCGCGGGCCGAGGCGAGGGCGGCCACCGCCTCTTCGGAGAGCTCGATCCGGGCATTCGCCCGCGCCACGGCGACGACATCGGCCGCGCTGACGCCGGACGTCCCCACCACCACAGTGTGCATATCCATATTCAGGAGCGTACGAGGTGAAGAGTCCAATGTCACGACCGAGTTCGGGACGGACCCCTTACGCCCCCACGTCCCGCCCCCGGAGCCGGCGCCTCTCACTGTCGCCGACGGCGGGCGGAGGCGAGTCGGCGAGGCGCACGACGGGATCGTCGGGCCCGTCCCTCCCGGCGACAACGGGTTTCACGGCCCGCAGCGCCTTGGCCCGGTACTGGGCGGCATCGGCAAGCCGGAAGAGCCGACGCGCACTGAGCACCTCGCCGATCGGGTCACCGGTGGAAGCGATCCCGCAGGCGACCCCGTCCCCCAGCTCCAACTCGGAGGCGCGCAGACACAGTTCCTCGCCCGCCCGCACCACGTCGTCGGCGCCGGGCCCCACCGCCACGAGACAGAACTCGTCACCCCCCAGCCGCGCGGCCAGAGCGCCCGGCAGCATCGCGCCGCACAACGAGAGAACGGACCCGAACCGCTCCAGCAACCGGTCACCGACCGCGTGCCCCAACGAGTCGTTCACGCGCTTGAGCCCGTTCAGATCACACACGACGAGAGAAACAACGTCGCCTCCGGCACGATGCGCCTCGATGGCCTCATCGAGGCGCATGTCGACGGCACGCCGGTTCGCGAGCCCGGTCAGGGCGTCGGTGAAGGCGAGCCGCCGCGCCTCCTCCAGCCGCTCGGTCTGCGCGATGCCCGCGGCAGCGACGGAGGCGAGCACGGTGGCGAAGGCGGCATCCTGCGCGCCGAAGACCTCGGCGGACCCGGGCCGGGCGACGTACAACTCGCCCCAGGCGCGCCCATGGAGCACGATCGGCGCGACGACACAGCAACCGCGCCCGCGCCGGCGCAGGGCGGCGACGCGCTGATGGCAGTAGCCGCCGCCCTCCACGGTCCCGGCGGCGGTCTCGACCCAGGCGCGCGGAGCGCCCCCGCCCACCCACTGCTCGTGCAGGAACTCGGTGATCTCGGGAAACTGGTGAACGGGATAGGCCTCGTCCTCGGGGAACTCGACCTCACCCTCGGCGCGCTCCCCCACGTTCACCAGGACGCGCAGCCGCCCGCGCTCCCGCTCCCACACGGACAGCGCCGCGAAGGTGCCGGACAGGGCGCGACAGGCGCCGAGGGCGGCGGCCCGCCAGGACTCACGCGGAGACTGCGCCGCGGCCATCCCCTGCGCCATCGCGACCACGGCCCGCAACCGGACTTCCTCTC
Organism: Streptomyces sp. NBC_00569; assembly: GCF_036345255.1. NCBI lineage: Bacteria > Bacillati > Actinomycetota > Actinomycetes > Kitasatosporales > Streptomycetaceae > Streptomyces > Streptomyces sp. NBC_00569. Next base: position 4,287,857 of record NZ_CP107783.1, read on the forward strand.
CCATAGGCCAAGATTAGGAAAGAAAAGCCCAATTCGATACATTCAAGACCCATACGAGGCCGGGAATAGTCATTCACCGGGCCACTGGGGCGCCCGCTTCTCATTGAAGGCGGCGACGCCCTCGGCCCGATCGCCGGAGAAGGCGACGGACCGCCAGGCGGCGTCCTCGACCTCGAGCCCGGCGCGCAGATCGAGCCCGTATCCCACCCTCAGAGCGCGCTTGGCGGCCCGAAGCCCCACCGGCGAATTGGCGGCGATGCGACCGGCGAGCTCGAGCGCGGCCTCACGGTCGTCGCCCACGCCCACCACCTGATCTACGAGCCCCGTCTCCAAGGCCTCCCGGGCCTCGACGCGCCGCGCGGAGAAGATCAGCTCAGCGGCTCTCGCGGCCCCCACGCGCCGGGGCAGCAACTGCGTACCGCCGCCGCCGGGAATCACGCCCACGGACACCTCGGGCAGCCCCACGACAGCGGTCTCGTCGGCCACGATGAGATCGCAGGCGAGAGCAAGCTCGAACCCGCCGCCGAGGGCGAACCCGTGCACAGCGGCGATGACAGGCATAGGAAGCTCGAGCACGCCCCCGTAGGCCCCCCGGGTCACGGGCCGCTGCCGAAGAAGCTCGGCATCGGAAAAGGAGTTCCGCTCCTTCAGATCGGCCCCGACACAAAAAGCGCGAGGGGCGGAAGAAGAAACGACAACGACCCGAGCGCCACCGTCAAGCGCAAGAGAGGCACACGCCTCCCCGACACTCACGGCCATGGCACTGGACACGGCATTCATGGCCTTGGGCCGATCGAGAACGAGCTCGGCGACAAAGCCGTGCCGCCGCACCTCGACGAACTCTCCGAACCGCTCGCTCACAGACCCTCCCGGTTAACGACAGTTAACAACGGCAGAATCCTAGAGCGGCCGCCGCGTCAGAAGCCAGGGCTCGACGACACCGAGCCCACGCACGGGCCGCTGCCACATCGGCTGAAGGGCGAACCGGTACGAGGGCGCGTCCTCGCCCTCCTTCTCGGCCAGAGCGGCGGCCTCGGCCTCGGAAGCGGGCGCCTCACCGGCCCGCTGCAGCTCCTCGGCAAACGCACCGTCGACGAGCACGGCATCCCGAGGAGCTATCGACGTGAGCCGGCTGGCGAGATTCACGGTGGTCCCGAAGACATCGCCCATCCGGGTCGTGACGGTCCCGAAGGCCATCCCCACCCGCACCTCGGGCATGGTCTCGTCATTGGCCATGGTCTCGATGAGCCGCAGGGCGATCTCGGCCGCGACGCCCGAGTCGTCGGCGGCGTACAGCACCTCGTCACCCAGGGTCTTGATCAACCGCCCGCCGTTGGCGGCCACCAGGTCGGCAGCGGTGGTCTCGAACGCCTCGACGAGCTCCCCGAGCTCCTCTTCCTCCATGCGCCGAGTGAGCCGCGTGAACCCGACCAGATCGGCGAACCCGACGGCAAGCCGCCGGTCCACCATCTCCTCGTCGTCGGCTGCCTGCACCACACGCCCGGTGGCCGCCGCCAGCTGCCGCCGCCACACGTAGACCAGAAACTCCTCCAGCTCGGGCAGGAGCAGCTCCATCAGGGGATACGTGACCTCGGTGCGGGTCATCCCGGGCTCGGGAGGCTCGGTGAGCCCTTCCAGGAAGGAATCGATCTGCCACTCGGCGAGCCGGGCGGTGGTCTGGCCCGTGGACCGGGCGACCTGCACGGCCATGGCCTCGCTGAGCAGCCCGGCCTCGACAAGACCGGCAAGCCGCCGCAGGGCGAGCACATCGGCCTCGGTCAGCGCCTTGGCCTGCCCGATGTCGGCAAACCCCATGGCCCGCCAGAACCGGGAGGCGAGCTCCATGGAGACACCGGCGCTGCGCGCGGCCTGGAAAGGCGTATACCGCCGCTCCGCGCCGAGAATGAGCTGCTCGAGACGGAGGGCAAGCGGATCCTCACCGCCGGCACCTTCCTCGACAGACCCGATGTCGGTTGGGGTGCCCGCGCCGGAGCCCGAGTCGTCGACGGTCACGCCTGCTGCCCTTTCCGATCTGCCACGGTCATGTATCGACCGGCCTCAACTTTACGGCAGGTGTGCCGCAGCTCACTCCCTCAGCACACACGAGTCCCGAGCCCCCGGCCAAGTACAAACCGAAACGAAAATCCCACCCATGACCATCCACGGACGAAACAAGGCCGGGCGACGGGGAGGGAAACCCCACCGACCGCGAGACACCCACGAGACCCACGACAGCGAACCCCACCGGCGGTGAGCCGCGTACGAGACGGGAGGGGACGCGGGGGCATGTGCGCGCGGAGCCACCAGCACCACGTACAGGCAATCAGCTCGCCGACGTGCACCCGTAGAACAGCGAGCACGTACATGCCCCCGCGGCCCCGCACTCAAAAGACAACCGGGCGCAACGACGGCACACCCGAAAGAAGACCCGGACCAACGACGGCGCACCCGAAACGAACCCCGGCGCCGCCCCCGGCCCGCACCGGAACCCCGTCAGTCCCCCGCCCGCAGATGAACGATGTCCCCCGCCCCCACAGGCTGCTGCACACCGTCCTCAGAGGCGATGACCAGCCGCCCGTCCCCGTCGACGGCAACCGCCTCCCCCACAAGCTCCATCCCGCCAGGAAGCTCGGCCCGCACATTGCGCCCGAGCGTCGCGCACCCCGCCGCATAGGTCTCCTGAAGCCGCGACACCGCAGGATCCCCACCCGCGGCCCGCCACTCGACGAACCGCTCCTCCAGCGACCGCAGAACGGCCCGCAGCAGCGGATCCCGGTCGGTGGAAGCGGCCCCGGCCAGGGCGAGCGACCCGGCCCCCGGCACAGGCAGCTCGTCGGCGCGCAGCGACACGTTGAGCCCGATCCCGACGACCACCCCGTCCCCGGCGCGCTCGGCGAGGATGCCCCCGGCCTTGCGCTCCTCGCCGCCCACATTCACCAGCAGGTCGTTGGGCCACTTGAGGGCGGTGTCGACCCCGGCGGCCCGCGCGAGCCCCGTGGCGACGGCCACCCCGGTGAGCAGGGGCAGCCACCCCCACCGCTCCACGGGCACTTCGGCGCCGGGCTTGAGGAAGACGGAGAAGAAGAGCCCGGACCGCGCAGGAGCGGTCCACTGCCGGTCGAGCCGCCCGCGCCCGGCGCTCTGCGACTCGGCGACGAGGACCGCCCCTTCCTCGGCCTTGCCGCTCAAGGCGAGGGCAACGAGATCGGAGTTGGTGGACCCGGTGGCGGGAACAACATCGACGGAGGACCAGAGCCCTCCGCGCACGAGAGCGCGCCGCAGGGCGGCGGCGTTCAACGGGGGCCGGTCCAGGTCCGACCACTGCTGACCGTCGTTCGCGCCGGAAGGATCGTCTGAAGCATTTCGGGGCGTCATGCAACCCACCCTAGGTGTGGTAAACGCCGCACTGCCGAACGGTATCCACGCCACTACGCTACGAGCCAGTAGCACCGGGGCCAGGCCTCGGCCGGCCCCGAACCCCACCGCACCGCACCGCCGCGCCACATCGCCCCGTCCCGTCCTCACGTCCCCATTGAGCAGCCAGGGAGCCGCATCCCGATGTCCGTTCCGGAAGAGCCCAACGTGTCCAGCGCCATCGACATCCACACGACCGCGGGAAAGCTCGCGGACCTGCAGCGCCGGATCGACGAGGCCACGCACGCCGGCTCCGCGCGCGCGGTGGAGAAGCAGCACGCGAAGGGCAAACTGACGGCGCGTGAGCGCATCGAACTGCTCCTGGACGACAGCTCGTTCGTAGAACTCGACGAATTCGCCCGCCACCGCTCCACCGCGTTCGGACTGCAGGACAACAAGCCCTACGGCGACGGAGTCGTCACCGGCTACGGCACCGTCGAAGGACGCCCGGTAGCCGTCTTCTCCCAGGACTTCACCGTCTTCGGCGGAGCCCTCGGCGAGGTCTACGGCCAGAAAATCATCAAGGTGATGGACTTCGCCCTCAAGACGGGCTGCCCCGTCATCGGCATCAACGACTCCGGCGGCGCCCGCATCCAGGAAGGCGTCATGGCGCTCGGCATGTACGGCGAGATCTTCCGCCGCAACACCCACGCCTCCGGCGTCATCCCCCAGATCAGCCTCGTGGTCGGCCCGTGCGCGGGCGGCGCGGTCTACTCCCCCGCCATCACCGACTTCACGATCATGGTCGACCAGACCTCCCACATGTTCATCACCGGCCCCGACGTCATCAAGACCGTCACCGGCGAGGACGTCGGCTTCGAGGAACTCGGCGGCGCCCGCACCCACAACACCAGCTCCGGCGTCGCCCACCACATGGCCGGCGACGAAAAAGACGCCATCGAATACGTCAAAACCCTGCTGTCCTACCTCCCCTCGAACAACCTGTCCGAGCCCCCCGCCTTCCCCGAGGAAGCGGACCTGGCCCGCACCGCGCAGGACGACGAACTCGACACCCTCGTCCCGGACAGCGCGAACCAGCCCTACGACATGCACACCGTGATCGAGCACGTCCTGGACGACACGGAGTTCTTCGAGACCCAGCCACTGTTCGCGCCGAACATCCTCACCGGCTTCGGCCGCGTCGAGGGCCGCCCCGTCGGCATCGTCGCCAACCAGCCCATGCAGTTCGCCGGCTGCCTCGACATCGACGCCTCCGAGAAGGCCGCCCGCTTCGTGCGGACCTGCGACGCGTTCAACGTCCCCGTCCTGACCTTCGTCGACGTGCCCGGCTTCCTGCCCGGCGTGGACCAGGAACACACCGGCATCATCCGCCGCGGCGCCAAACTGATCTACGCCTACGCCGAAGCCACCGTCCCCCTGATCACGGTCATCACCCGCAAGGCGTTCGGCGGCGCCTACGACGTGATGGGCTCCAAGCACCTGGGCGCCGACCTCAACCTGGCCTGGCCCACCTCCCAGATCGCGGTCATGGGCGCCCAGGGAGCCGTCAACATCCTGCACCGCCGCACCATCGCCGCCGCCCCCGACACCGAGCGCGAAGCCACCCGCACCCGCCTCATCCAGGAATACGAGGACACCCTCCTCAACCCCTACACCGCGGCCGAACGCGGCTACATCGACGCCGTGATCATGCCCTCCGACACCCGCGCCCACATCGTCCGCGGCCTGCGCCAGCTCCGCACCAAGCGCGAAAGCCTCCCGCCCAAGAAGCACGGCAACATCCCGCTCTAGAGCGCCCAGGACCGAGCAGCCGCCCGGAACGAGCCGCCGAAAGAGCCGCCCGAAAGGACCCGACCGATGATGATCAAGGTCGTACGGGGCAACCCGACCCCCGAGGAGCTGGCCGCCGCACTGGCGGTGGTCCAGGCCCGCGCCGCGGCGGTGGCCACCACCCCGCCCGGCGCGGCAGGCACCCGCGACGCATGGGCCGACCCGGCGAGGGTGGCGCAGGCGCGCCGCCCGGCCCCGGGGCCCACGAGCTGGGCGCGCACGTACTGGCCTGTCTAGGGCCCTGGTCCGTAGGTGGGGGTGCGCCTGAGTACGCGTACTCAGGCGCACCGCGAACCGGGCCAGCAGTATCGGATCCATGCTGTGGTCAGACCCCGAGAACGAGCCCCCCGAGGAGCTGCGCGAAACCCAGGCGATGCTCCGCCGAGCGGGCGTCGTGCTCGCGGTGGCGATGGTGATAGCGATGCTGGTTCTGGGAATCGTCTGAACCGATCCCCACCCCCACACCGCACCCTCGCCGCCGAGCAGCCCTCCCCGCACCCTCCGCCCGTCACTCGACGCGGCACCCCCAGCGGCCCACATGTGGAACCCTGACCGCATGAGTGATCCCCACGTGAGCACCCCGCGTCGCCGCCTCGTCCTCGCCTCCCAGTCCCCGGCCAGGCTGGCCCTGTTGCGCCAGGCGGGCCTCGCCCCCGAGGTGCTGGTCAGCGGGGTCGACGAGGACGCCGTGTCCGCCCCCACCCCGGCCGAACTGGCCCTGGCGCTGGCGGAGGCGAAGGCGTCCGTGGTCGCGGCGAAGCCGGAGGTGCACGGCGCGCTCGTGATCGGCTGCGACTCGGTGCTGGACATCGACGGCCAGGCGCTCGGCAAGCCGGCGGACGCTGAGGAGGCGACGGCGCGCTGGAAGTCGATGCGGGGCCGCGCGGGCACCCTGCAGACGGGCCACTGCGTGTACGACACGGCGACGAACCGCTACACGTCGGCGACGGCCTCGACAGTGGTCCGGTTCGGCGAGCCGAGCGACGCGGAGATCGCCGCGTACGTGGCGTCGGGCGAGCCGCTCCACGTGGCGGGCGCGTTCACGCTCGACGGCCGCTCGGCACCGTTCATCGACGGCATCGACGGCGACCACGGGAACGTGATCGGCCTGTCGATGCCGCTGCTGCGCCGCCTGCTGGCCCAACTGGGCGTAAACATCACGGACTTGTGGGCGGACTGAACGCGGCTCGCCTCACCGGGGCCGATCAGACGGGCTGAGGCGCCCCGCCCCCCTCGGCCGGCCCCGTGGGGGCGTCACCCGCACCCGCTTCCGCTCCGTTCGCCTGCTCCTTCCGGTCGTAGGCGACGAGCGTGAGCACGATGAGCCCGAGCACGACCATCATGAAGACGAACGCGAGCCAGCCGACCAGGCCGATGCTGAACGCCCCCAGCAGCCCGTGCACGACGGCCGCGCTGATCAGCAGGATGCGGCCGAAGCCGGCCGGCCCGCGGTCGCGCACGGCTACGCGTACGAGGACGATCGCGCACAGCGCGAGATAGAGCCCGAAGAGCGCGCCGGCTATCCATGCGGAGACGGACATGGCGCGGGGGTCGAGCCCGGCCAGGGACATGTCCTGGCGGTCGACGACCAGCCCCAGGAACCAGTTGAGCAGGGCGATACCGATCGCCTCCGCGAAAAGCACGATCGCGGCCACCCACGCCACCGGTCTGCGTGCCACCGGAACCCCACCCACTTTCGACTGCTGTTACCCCTAGTACGTTCGAGACAACGCGAACGCTACTAACGGGTAAACCTCGGGACAAGGGGTCTGCCCAAGGCAAAGAATCATTGGGCCATTCGTAGGGACTCCACAAAGAATCACGGAGTGCCGCAGCACCGTCTCACAGAGACCTAGCCCATGTCGGCGGGCTAGGGTTCGAAGCGGGAAGGCTGCGTACCCGGGCGCAACAAGGGGATTCACCACTTGAGCGCGCCTCGAATAGCGCTCCGTGTGGGCAAGCTCACTCATGGGGACGGGTCGTAAGCCCGTGTCGGCAGTCCCTAAACTCGGCTTGTTTCAAGGAGGGAGCCATCGTGCGCAAGGTGCTCATCGCCAACCGTGGCGAAATCGCTGTCCGCGTGGCCCGGGCGTGCCGGGATGCCGGTATCGCGAGCGTTGCCGTTTACGCGGAACCGGACCGGGACGCTTCGCATGTCCGGGCGGCGGACGAGGCGTTCGCGTTGGGCGGTGACACCCCGGCCACCAGCTATCTCGACATGGCGAAGGTGCTGCAGGCCGCCAAGGACTCGGGCGCGGACGCCATCCACCCCGGCTACGGATTCCTGTCGGAGAACGCGGAGTTCGCCCAGGCCGTCCTGGACGCCGGTCTGATCTGGATCGGCCCGCCCCCGCAGGCCATCCGCGACCTGGGTGACAAGGTCGCCGCCCGGCACATCGCCCAGCGCGCCGGCGCGCCGCTCGTCGCCGGCACCCCGGACCCCGTGTCCGGGTCCGAGGAGGTCGTCGCGTTCGCCCGCGAACACGGCCTGCCCATCGCCATCAAGGCCGCCTTCGGCGGCGGCGGCCGCGGCCTCAAGGTCGCCCGCACCCTCGAAGAGGTCCCCGAGCTCTACGACTCCGCCGTGCGCGAAGCCGTCGCAGCGTTCGGCCGCGGCGAATGCTTCGTCGAGCGCTACCTCGACAAGCCCCGCCACGTGGAGACCCAGTGCCTGGCCGACACCCACGGCAACGTGGTCGTCGTCTCCACCCGCGACTGCTCCCTGCAGCGCCGCCACCAAAAACTCGTCGAAGAAGCCCCCGCGCCGTTTTTGACGCCGGCCCAGAACGAGCAGCTCTACACCGCCTCCAAGGCCATCCTCAAGGAAGCCGGCTACGTCGGCGCCGGCACCGTCGAGTTCCTCGTCGGCCTGGACGGCACCATCTCCTTCCTCGAGGTCAACACCCGCCTCCAGGTCGAACACCCCGTCACCGAAGAGGTCGCCGGCATCGACCTCGTGCGCGAGATGTTCCGCATCGCCGACGGCGAGGCCCTCGGCTACGACGACCCCGCCCTGCGCGGCCACTCCTTCGAGTTCCGCATCAACGGCGAAGACCCCGGCCGCGGCTTCCTGCCCGCCCCCGGCACCGTCACCCGCTTCGCCCCGCCCACCGGCCCCGGCGTCCGCCTGGACGCCGGCGTCGAGACCGGCAGCGTCATCGGCCCCGCCTGGGACTCCCTGCTCGCCAAGCTGATCGTCACCGGCGCCACCCGCGAACAGGCCCTGCAACGCGCCGCCCGCGCCCTGGCCGAGTTCGAGGTCGAAGGCATGGCCACCGCCATCCCCTTCCACCGCGCCGTCGTCGTCGACCCGGCCTTCACCAGCGACCCGTTCACCATCCACACCCGCTGGATCGAGACCGAGTTCGTCAACGAGATCAAGCCCTTCGCCGCCACCCCCGACACGGACAGCGACGAAGAAGCCGGCCGCGAAACCGTCGTCGTCGAAGTCGGCGGCAAGCGCCTCGAGGTGTCCCTCCCGGTCTCACTGGGCATGTCCCTGGCCCGCACCGGCCTCGCCGCCGGCGCCAAGCCCAAACGACGCGCCGCGAAGAAGTCCGGACCGGCCGCCTCCGGCGACACCCTCGCCTCCCCCATGCAGGGCACCATCGTCAAGGTCGCCGTCGAGGAAGGCCAGGAAGTCAAGGAAGGCGACCTCGTCGTCGTCCTCGAAGCCATGAAGATGGAACAACCCCTCAACGCCCACCGCACCGGCATCATCAAGGGCCTCAACGCCGCCATCGGCGCCTCCATCACCTCCGGCGCCACCATCTGCGAGATCAAGGACTGACCCCGACCCGCACTCAGAGCGCCCGACACGAACGCCCGGCGGACCCCGACACGGTCCACCGGGCGTTCGCGTTGTTCCGGTCCGTGGTCCTGCCGTCGCGCGATCAGGCATCCTGGAGAGCGCGCGCACGACCAGGGAGGACCGATGACGACCGGCACGGACCAGACGGACCGGCCCCGCCCGGCCCCTTCCGTACGCCCCATGCGGGCCGACGCACGCCGGAACTACGAGCGGCTGCTCGCGGAGGCGCGTGCGGCGTTCGCGGAGCACGGCACGGGCGCGTCCCTGGAGGACGTGGCGCGGCGCGCGGGCGTCGGCATCGGGACGCTCTACCGGCACTTCCCGAACCGGCACGCGCTGATGAGCGCGGTCTTCGAGGACGCGGTGAACGATCTGCTGGCGCGCTCACGGGCGCTGCTCGCGGACCCGCAGCCATGCTCGGCGCTGGTGGCATGGCTGCGCGACATCATCACTCATGCGGGTGAGTACCGTGGGCTCTCACGGGCCCTCATGTCGGCGTCGCACGACGCCAGTTCGGCCCTGTCGCGGTGCAGTACGCCGATGCGCGAGGCGGGCCAGGCCCTGCTGTCCAGGGCGCAGCGGGCGGGCGCCGTGCGCGCGGACGTGTCGATCGGCGATCTGCTTCAGCTGACCAACGCGATCGCGCTGGCCGCGGAGGAGACCCCGGACGACCCGGAACTGGCGGATCGTTTGCTCCGGCTGACTCTGCGAGGCATCACCGCGGGCTAGCGAGCGTCCGACGGCAACCCGCAGCCGTATGGGGAGAGCTCCGCACCGGGTTCGGCCCCGCCCGGAGTGCTGCTCAGCGCCGCCGGAGGTCGGCCACCCTCACCGCACGCTCAGGGGGTGCCTGGTCGAGGGCGGAAGCGCTGCGCAGCTGGGGGCCGCCCGGGAGCTGGGTGCGGCGCTGGCCCGGCAGAGGTACGTCCCGGCGCGTCTGCCGCGCCGGGACGGGATCTCCCCCCGCCGGCCCGGTTCCGGTCGCCGAGGGTCCTGCGATCGCGATCTGCACCCCCTGGTCGGCGAGTGCCTGGAGTTCGGTGACGGCGCGGTCGTCATGGGCGGGCGGTTCGTCCGTCACGAGGCGCGTGATCACATCGGTCGGCACCGTCTGGAACATCGTGTCGGTGCCGAGTTTGGAGTGGTCGGCGAGGACGACGACCTCAGCGGCGGCCTGTACCAGCGCGCGGTCGACGGAGGCCGACAGCATGTTGGACGTGGAGAGGCCGCGTTCGGCGGTCAGACCACTGCCGGAGAGGAAGGCGCGGGAGACTCTGAGTCCCTGGAGGGACTGCTCGGCCCCACTGCCCACGAGTGCGTAGTTGGATCCGCGCAGAGTGCCGCCCGTCATGACGACCTCGACCCTGTTGGCATGGGCCAACGCCTGTGCCACCAGAAGGGAGTTGGTGACGACGGTCAGCCCGGGCACCCGCGCGAGCCGGCGTGCCAGCTCCTGCGTGGTCGTACCCGCGCCCACCACAATGGCTTCGCCTTCTTCGACGAGGCCCGCGGCGAGGTCGGCGATGGCCGTCTTCTCTGCGGTCGCGAGATGTGATTTCTGCGGAAAGCCGGACTCCCGCGTGAATCCGCCCGGCAATACCGCACCGCCATGCCGGCGGTCGAGGAGTCCTTCTGCCTCCAGTGCGCGCACGTCCCGCCGTACGGTCACTTCGGAGGTCTGGACGACGCGGGCGAGCTCCCGGAGCGATACCGCTCCATTGGCCCGCACCATTTCGAGGATCAATTGACGACGTTCTGCAGCGAACACGAAACTGACAGTAACCCCAACGACCGTCTGCTTTCAGCAGTTTGCGCCGAATAACAGAAGTTGTTCGCACGGAACCGCAGGAAGTGGTATAGACGCCTATCTCCCGCGCCTATGCCCACCGCAGGGCCGGCAACAGGCTGTGACCTGCGGGAAGTTAATCGTGTTCGGTGAAATCGCGGCCGTCAGGCTTCGTCGGCCGTCTTTCGCGTGTGCAGCTGACGCGCCACCTCGGCGATCGAGCCCGAAAGTGACGGGTACACGGTGAACGCGTTCGCGATCTGCTCGACCGTCAGGTTGTTGTCGACCGCGATCGAGATGGGATGGATCAGTTCGCTCGCGCGCGGGGCGACGACCACGCCGCCCACCACGATTCCCGTGCCGGGACGGCAGAAGATCTTGACGAAGCCGTCGCGGATGCCCTGCATCTTGGCGCGCGGGTTGCGCAGCAGCGGCAGCTTCACCCCGCGGGCGTCGATCTTCCCGGCGTCGACGTCGGCCTGCGTGTAGCCGACCGTGGCGATCTCGGGGTCGGTGAAGACGTTCGAGGAGACCGTCTTGAGGTTCAGCGGGGCCACCGCGTCGCCGAGGAAGTGGTAGACGGCGATGCGGCCCTGCATGGCGGCCACGGAGGCGAGCGCGAAGACGCCGGTCACGTCACCGGCGGCGTACACGCCGGGAGCGGTGGTCCTGGAGACCTTGTCGGTCCAGATGTGCCCGGAGTCCCTGAGCTTGACCCCGGCCTCCTCGAGGCCCATCCCGCTGCTGTTCGGGATGGCGCCGACGGCCATCAGGCAGTGGGTGCCGGAGATGACGCGCCCGTCGGAGAGGGTGACCTCGACGCGGTCGCCGACGCGCTTGGCGGACTGGGCGCGCGAACGGGCCATGACGTTCATGCCGCGGCGGCGGAAGACGTCCTCCAGGACGGCGGCGGCGTCCGGGTCCTCACCGGGCAGGACGCGGTCGCGGCTGGACACGAGGGTGACGCGGGAGCCGAGGGCCTGGTAGGCGCCGGCGAACTCGGCGCCGGTGACGCCGGAACCGACCACGATGAGCTCTTCGGGGAGCTCGTCGAGGTCGTAGACCTGGGTCCAGTTGAGGATGCGCTCGCCGTCGGGCTGGGCGTCGGGCACCTCGCGGGGGTGACCGCCGGTGGCGATCAGGACGGCGTCGGCGGTGAGGGTCTCCTCGGTGCCGTCGGCGGTGCGCACGACGACCTTGCGGGAGCCGTCGGCGGCCTGCTGGCCCTCCAGGCGGCCACGGCCGCGCATCACGCGGGCGCCTGCCCGGGTGACGGACGCGGTGATGTCGTGGGACTGGGCGAGCGCGAGGCGCTTCACACGCCGGTTGACCTTGCCGAGATCCACGCCGACGACCCGCGCGGGGCTGTCGATGTGCGGGGTGTCGTCGGCGACGATGATCCCCAGTTCCTCGTACGACGAGTCGAAGGTGGTCATCACCTCGGCCGTCGCGATCAGGGTCTTGGACGGGACGCAGTCGGTGAGCACCGACGCCCCGCCCAGGCCGTCGCAGTCGACGACGGTCACCTCCGCGCCGAGCTGGGCAGCCACGAGGGCCGCCTCATATCCGCCAGGTCCGCCACCGATGATCACGATCCGAGTCACGTACTCCATTGTCCCGCACGCTTCAAGTGCTTTCGCCCCGGGGGCCTCCGTCCGTGCGCGTCCCACGTCGGAGGGGCTTCTGTTACAGGAGAGACCCCGGCCACACCTGCCGTACCCTCGACCACATGTCGCTCTACGCCGCATACGCCGGCAATCTCGACGCGCGGCTGATGACGCGCCGCGCACCGCACTCGCCGATGCGCGCGACGGGCTGGCTCAGCGGCTGGCGGCTGACGTTCGGGGGCGAGCACATGGGCTGGGAAGGCGCGCTCGCGACCCTCGTCGAGGCGCCCCGCTCGCAGGTCTTCGTCGCGCTGTACGACATCGCACCGATGGACGAGGACTCCATGGACCGCTGGGAGGGCGTGGGGCTCGACATATACCGGCGCATGCGGGTGCGCGTGGACACGCTGGAGGGCGAGGAACCCGCCTGGGTGTACGTGCTCAACGGGTACGAGGGCGGCTTCCCCTCGGCCCGCTATCTCGGCGAGCTGGCGGACGCGGCGGAGTCGGCCGGGGCCCCTCACGACTACGTGATGGAACTGCGCAAGCGCCCCTGCTGAGCGGGCTTCGTCGGAAACGACAAGACAACGATCCCATTCCCGTGAGGTCTGTCATCTACGCGCGTAGGACCGAACCGGCTACCCTCGATCGCGTGAACGCATCTGTTACTCCGGACAACATCCAGGGCGCCGCCGGATTCGATCCCCGGCTCGCCGCCGACGCCGCCGCCACGCGCCTGCGCGAGCTCACCGGCGCCGACACCCACGACGTCGCCCTCGTGATGGGCTCCGGCTGGGCACCGGCCGTGGACGCCCTCGGCACCCCCGAGGCCGAGTTCCCCGTCACCGAGCTGCCCGGTTTCCCGCCGCCGGCCGTCGAGGGCCACGGCGGAAAGATCCGCTCGTACAAGATCGGTGACAAGCGCACCCTCGTCTTCCTCGGGCGCACGCACTACTACGAGGGCCGCGGTGTCGCGTCCGTCGCGCACGGCGTCCGTACCGCCGTCGCCGCGGGCTGCAAGACCATCGTCCTGACCAACGGCTGCGGCGGTCTGCGCGAGGGCATGCGCCCCGGTCAGCCGGTCCTGATCAGCGACCACCTGAACCTGACGGCGACGTCGCCGATCGTCGGCGCGAACTTCGTCGACCTCACCGACCTGTACTCCCCGCGCCTGCGCGCCCTGTGCAAGGAGATCGACCCCTCCCTCGAGGAGGGCGTCTACGCGCAGTTCCCCGGCCCGCACTACGAGACCCCGGCCGAGATCCGCATGGCCCGCACGATCGGCGCGGACCTCGTCGGCATGTCGACGGTCCTCGAGGCCATCGCGGCCCGCGAGGCGGGCGCCGAGGTACTCGGCATCTCCCTCGTCACGAACCTGGCGGCGGGCATGACGGGCGAGCCCCTCAACCACGAAGAGGTGCTCCAGGCCGGCCGCGACTCCGCCACCCGCATGGGCGAGCTCCTGGGCAAGGTCCTGGGCCGCATCTGATCCCGTAGAGACACGCGAGAGGCTGGACGAACCGTGACCTTGCAGGACACCGAACTGCTCGCCAGGGCCGAGGCCTGGCGGGCCGAGGACCCCGACCCGGAGACCCGCGAGGAGCTGGCGAAGCTCATCGGGAGCGCCGACACCAAGGCGCTCGCCGAGCGCTTCGCCGGCACGCTCCAGTTCGGCACCGCGGGTCTGCGCGGTGAGCTCGGCGCGGGCCCCATGCGGATGAACCGCTCCGTGGTCATCCGCGCGGCGGCGGGCCTCGCCGCGTATCTCAAGGGCAAGGGCGAGGCGGGCGGGCTCGTCGTCGTCGGATACGACGCGCGCCACAAGTCGGCGGACTTCGCGCGGGACACGGCGGCCGTCATGACGGGCGCCGGCCTGCGCGCCGCGGTGCTGCCGCGCCCGCTGCCCACCCCGGTCCTCGCCTTCGCCATACGGCACCTGGGCGCGGTCGCGGGCGTGGAGGTCACGGCCAGCCACAACCCGCCCCGCGACAACGGCTACAAGGTCTACCTCGGCGACGGCTCCCAGATCGTGCCGCCCGCGGACGCCGAGATCGCGGCCGAGATCGCGGCGATCCGCACCCTCCACGACGTACCCCGCCCGGACTCCGGCTGGGAAACGCTCGACGAGGACGTCCTGGAGGCCTACCTGGCCCGCACGGACGCGGTCCTGGCCCCGGACTCCCCCCGCACGGCGCGCACGGTCTACACGGCCATGCACGGCGTCGGCAAGGACACCCTGCTCGCCGCGTTCGCACGAGCGGGCTTCCCCGAGCCCGTCCTCGTGGCCGAGCAGGCGGACCCGGACCCGGACTTCCCGACGGTGGCGTTCCCGAACCCGGAGGAACCGGGCGCGATGGACCTGTCCTTCGCGGCGGCCCGGACCGCGGACCCCGACCTGATCATCGCGAACGACCCGGACGCGGACCGCTGCGCAGTCGCCGTGAAGGACGGCGAAGACTGGCGGATGCTGCGAGGCGACGAGGTGGGCGCACTGCTGGCGGCCCACCTGGTGGCGCGCGGGGCGAGGGGCGTTTTCGCGGAGTCGATCGTGTCGTCCTCGCTCCTGGGCCGGATCGCCGAAAAGGCGGGCCTCCCCTACGAAGAGACCCTGACGGGCTTCAAGTGGATCGCCCGGGTGGACGGCCTGCGCTACGGCTACGAGGAGGCGCTCGGCTACTGCGTGGACCCCGAGGGCGTACGGGACAAGGACGGCATCACGGCGGCGCTGCTGGTCACCGAGCTGGCGTCGACACTCAAGGAACAGGGCCGCACCCTGCTGGACGCGCTGGACGACCTGGCGGTGGCGCACGGCCTGCACGCGACGGACCAGCTGTCGGTACGGGTGGACGACCTCGCGATCATCACCAAGGCGATGGCCGCGCTCCGCGAAGCACCGCCGGCCGAACTGGCAGGCCTGCGGGTGGCGCGGGCGGAGGACCTCACCCAGGGCACGGCCACACTCCCGCCGACGGACGGCCTGCGCTACACGCTGGACGGCGAGTACCGGGCCCGGGTCATCGTCCGCCCGAGCGGCACGGAGCCCAAGCTCAAGTGCTACCTGGAAGCGGTGATCCCGGTGGAAGCGCACTCAGACCTCGCGTCGGCCCGAGCAGAGGGCACACGGGTACTGGACGCGATCAAGCGGGACCTGTCGGCGGCGGCCGGAATCTGAAACAGGGCAGACAAAAGGCCGGGGTCGAGAGCGACCCCGGCCTTTCCCGTCCCTGAGCTCAACCGATCACAAGCAGAATGGCCATCAGAACCGCGCCCACGACCGCGGGCGCAATGATCTCGTAGGACCAGCGGACCGAAGGCTCGCCCTGCGCGGACGGCTTGTCGGCGCGGTCCCGGGCCAGCTCGCGGATCTCGTCCAGCGACTGATCGCCGGCGGCCTTGCGGGGCACGAAATCGGCGGCCCCGTCGAGGCCCCTGCCCTTACGTCCACCCGTGCGGCGATTGGCCTTCTTACGAGCGCGCATGGAGACGGGAATGGCCCAGAGCTGGTACTTGTCGCCGCCCTCGGTGAAGACCTCGCTGGAGTAGCTGGCACGCAGATCGGCGACGGACGCCCAGGGCAGGGTGATCACACGGAACGGATTACGGACGCGCAGCCGGTCCTCATTCGCGTACACCGCGGGCCGGATCGTGAAAGCCACGACGAGCGGCACGACGAGAAGCAGCCCTGCGACGGCCAGCCAGGCGGTGCGGGCGTCGCCGTTGACCAGGGCGTCGAAACCGAGCCAGGCCCCCATCACGAGCAGCAGGACGCCACCTGCGATACCGGCGGGAGAACGGTAGGCCCGCTCCGCCGCCACGGGTTCCGTGACGGAGGGCTGGGAGTCCGGGGTCTTCATACACCGATGATGCCTGAAGCCGGGAAGAACGTTGATTACGTCCTGAGAACAACCACAGAGCCCGGAACCCCCACCGCCGATCAGCAGCGCACAAGAAGCGCCCCCAGGACCGACAGCCCCCACCGAACGGACAGCCGCGCACAAAACGCGACCCGAGGACCGGCAGCCCCACCGCGCGGGGACAGCCGCATACGAGACGGGAGGGGACGCGGGGGCATGTGCGCGCGCAGCCACCAGCACCACGTACAGGCAATCAGCTCGCCGACGTGCACCCGTAGAACAGCGAGCACGTACATGCCCCCGCGTCCCCGCACCCGAAAACGAACCTGAGCAGGCACCGACCTGGCACCCGAGACGCACATCACCCGCACCCAGCCGCCCTCAAAGAAACGCACCCGAGCAGCCCACCAAGCAGACACCCAAAACCGCACCTCAGCAGTACCGACCGACCCCGGCACCCAAATCCGCACCCGAGCAGCCCGCCCCGCACCCCGCACCAAACCACCCCCACACACCCGCACCCGCACCCGCACCCGCACCCGCACCCAAGGGCACCGCCACCCGCCCCCGCGAGAGACCCACCACTCACCCCTCCCCCTGTACAGCAGCTACGCGCGTAGATATGCTCCCCTCGTGACCATGCCCACTGCACCCGCACCCGCATTCGCCGACGCGGTCGCCTCGGACCGTTCGCTGCGTCGCTTCCTTCACGGGCTGCCCGGCGTCGACACGGTCGGCCTGGAGGCTCGCGCCGCGTCCCTCGGCACGCGGTCGATCAAGACGACGGCCAAGGCGTACGCCATCGACCTGGCGATCTCGATGATCGACCTGACGACCCTCGAAGGCGCCGACACCGCCGGCAAGGTCCGCGCGCTCGGCGCGAAGGCCGTGCACCCGGACCCCACCGACCGTACGACTCCGCGCACAGCCGCCGTCTGCGTCTATCCGGACATGGTGGCGACGGCCAAGGAGGCCGTGGCCGGGAGCGACGTGAAGGTCGCCTCCGTGGCCACCGCCTTCCCGGCGGGCCGCGCCGCCCTGGAGGTGAAGCTCGGGGACGTCCGCGAGGCGGTCGCCGCCGGAGCCGACGAGATCGACATGGTCATCGACCGCGGAGCGTTCCTCGCGGGCCACTACCTCAAGGTGTACGAGGAGATCGTCGCCGTGAAGGAGGCCTCGGGCGCCGCGCGCCTCAAGGTCATCTTCGAGACGGGCGAGCTGTCGACGTACGACAACATCCGGCGTGCGAGCTGGCTGGGCATGATGGCCGGGGCGGACTTCATCAAGACGTCGACCGGCAAGGTCGGGGTGAACGCCACCCCGGCGAACACCCTGCTCATGCTGGAGGCGGTGCGTGACTTCCGCGCCCAGACGGGCGTACAGGTAGGTGTGAAGCCCGCCGGAGGCATCCGTACGACCAAGGACGCGATCAAGTTCCTCGTGCTGGTCAACGAGACCGCCGGCAGCGACTGGCTGGACAACCACTGGTTCCGCTTCGGCGCTTCGAGCCTGCTCAACGACCTGCTGATGCAGCGCCAGAAGCTGAGCACCGGCCGCTACTCCGGCCCCGACTACGTCACGGTGGACTGACCCATGACTTTTGAGTACGCACCCGCACCGGAGTCCCGCTCCGTCGTCGACATCGCGCCCAGCTACGGCCTGTTCATCGACGGCGAGTTCGTCGAGGCGGCCGACGGCAAGGTCTTCAAGACGGTCAGCCCGTCCACGGAGGAGGTCCTCTCCGAGATCGCCCAGGCGGGCGAGGCGGACGTGGACCGCGCGGTGAAGGCGGCCCGCAAGGCGTTCGAGAAGTGGTCGGCGCTGCCGGGCGCGGAGCGCGCGAAGTACCTGTTCCGGATCGCGCGGATCATCCAGGAGCGCAGCCGCGAGCTCGCGGTCCTGGAGACGCTGGACAACGGCAAGCCGATCAAGGAGACGCGCGACGCGGACCTCCCGCTGGTGGCGGCGCACTTCTTCTACTACGCGGGCTGGGCGGACAAGCTCGGCCACGCGGGCTTCGGCCCGGACCCGGCGCCGCTGGGCGTCGCGGGCCAGGTCATCCCGTGGAACTTCCCGCTGCTGATGCTGGCGTGGAAGATCGCCCCGGCGCTGGCGACGGGCAACACGGTCGTCCTGAAGCCGGCCGAGACGACCCCGCTGTCCGCGCTCTTCTTCGCGGACATCTGCCGCCAGGCGGGCCTGCCCAAGGGTGTGGTGAACATCCTCCCGGGCTACGGCGACGCGGGCGCGGCGCTCACGGCGCACCCCGACGTGAACAAGGTGGCGTTCACCGGCTCCACCGCGGTGGGCAAGGCGATCGCCCGCCAGGTGGCCGGCACCGACAAGAAGGTCACGCTCGAACTGGGCGGCAAGGGCGCGAACATCGTCTTCGACGACGCGCCCGTCGACCAGGCGGTCGAGGGCATCGTCACGGGCATCTTCTTCAACCAGGGCCAGGTCTGCTGCGCGGGCTCACGCCTCCTGGTCCAGGAGTCGGTGGCCGACGAGGTGCTGGACGCGCTGAAACGCCGCCTCACCACCCTCCGCCTGGGCGACCCGCTGGACAAGAACACCGACATCGGCGCGATCAACTCCGCGGAGCAGCTCGCGAGGATCAAGGCGCTCGCGGACACCGGCGAGGCCGAGGGCGCGGAGCGCTGGTCGGCGCCGTGCGAACTCCCGGACAGCGGCTACTGGTTCGCGCCGACGCTCTTCACGAACGTCACGCAGGCGCACACGATCGCGCGGGACGAGATCTTCGGCCCGGTGCTGTCCGTCCTCACGTTCCGCACTCCGGAGGAGGCGGTGGCGAAGGCGAACAACACGCAGTACGGGCTCTCGGCCGGCATCTGGACGGAGAAGGGCTCGCGCATCCTCTCGGTCGCGAACAAGCTCCGGGCGGGCGTCGTCTGGGCCAACACGTTCAACAAGTTCGACCCGACCTCGCCGTTCGGCGGCTACAAGGAGTCGGGTCACGGCCGCGAGGGCGGCCGCCACGGCCTGGAGGCATACCTCGATGTCTGAGCGACTCACAGTCCTGAAGACCTACAAGCTGTACGTGGGCGGGAAGTTCCCGCGTTCCGAGAGCGGCCGGGTGTACAAGGTGTCGGACTCGAAGGGCAAGTGGCTGGCGAACGCCCCGCTGTCGTCCCGCAAGGACGCGCGTGACGCCGTGGTGGCGGCGCGCAAGGCGTTCGGTGGCTGGGCGGGCGCGACGGCGTACAACCGCGGGCAGGTGCTCTACCGCGTGGCGGAGATGCTGGAGGGCCGCCGCGACCAGTTCGTGCGGGAGGTGGCGGACGCCGAGGGCCTGTCGAAGTCCAAGGCCGCGGCCGTCGTGGACGCGGCGATCGACAGGTGGGTCTGGTACGCGGGCTGGACGGACAAGATCGGCCAGGTCGTCGGCGGGGCGAACCCGGTCGCGGGCCCGTTCTTCAACCTGTCCACGCCCGAGCCGACCGGCGTGGTGGCCGTGCTGGCCCCGCAGAAGTCGTCGTTCCTGGGCCTTGTCTCGGTGATCGCCCCGGTGATCGCGACGGGCAACACGGCCGTGGTGATCGCGAGCGAGACGTCCCCGCTGCCCGCGCTGTCGCTCGGCGAGGTGCTCGCCACGTCCGACGTGCCGGGCGGTGTCGTGAACGTCCTGTCCGGCAGGACGGCGGAGATCGCCGCGCCGCTGGCCGCGCACCAGGACGTGAACGCGATCGACCTGACGGGCGCGGACGCAGATCTGGCCCGCGACCTGGAGATCGCTGCGGCGGACAACCTGAAGCGCGTGCGCCGTCCCCAGGCTGTGGACACGGACTGGACGACGGACCCCGGCACGGACCGGCTCACGTCGTTCCTCGAGACCAAGACGGTGTGGCACCCGACGGGTTCGCTCGGCGCCTCGGGCTCTTCGTACTAGGCCGGAAGCCGAAGCCGGACCCGGCCCGAAACCCGAAACCCCGGCCCTCCTCCGTCCAGGAGGGCCGGGGTTTCGTCATGCGGTCGAGGCCGAGGCCGAACTCCCAGGTGGGGTCGCCCTTGTGGGCGGCGCCCAGCCCGTGGTGCTGACAGTTCGGGTAACGGCCCGTACTCGTCAGGTAGTTCATCTCCGGGGCCGGCGAGGCCGGCCCGGTCCGGACGAGAGGCCCTAGCCCGGGAGCAGGGAGCTGGCCGGTCCGACCAGGGGGAGGTCGGCGAGGGCGCCGCCCCTGGCCACGGGACCGGTCGCGGCGGCCGTGGTCACCGGCTTGAAGTCGGCGACCTGGGTGCCGACCACGTTGTCGAGCGGATCGACCCCGGTACCGGAGAGCGGGTTGAGCTTCAGGTGCTTGACCGGGGCGAGACCCCCGTTCGCGGCGGTCGTGAGCGCCCCCGCCACCGCTCCCCCGGCCGCCGCCGTGTCGAGGTCGCCGACCGGCGAGGCGAGCGGCGCGGAGGCGGGCTCCGCAGCGCCGGCGCTCACCGCACCCCCGCCGAGCGCCGCCCCCGCGGCGGTGAGGGTGAGCCCCGCGCGCAGCACCGCACGCTGGGCCGCCGAGGACTTCTTCGCTGAGTGTCGTGCCATGAAGTGCCGCCCGTTTCCGGTACCGGCGGCCGGTTGGTCCGCCGCCGCAGATCGAGTAATCGTACGCGTACGCAGAGTAGTTGAGGCGCGGCTGTGCCACAAAGGCCGACCCGCAGGGTCCACCGGGGGCGGAGGATGCAGCACACTGGTGTCTCGTGAGTTCCCATCCCTCGATACCGACCCGGGTCGTCCTGCTGGCAGGCCCTTCCGGCTCCGGCAAGTCGTCGTTCGCGTCCCGCTCCGGGCTCCCCGTGCTGTGCCTGGACGACTTCTACAAGGAGAGCGACGATCCGACGCTGCCGCAGGTGCCGGGCAGCTCGGACATCGACTGGGACTCTCCCCGCTCCTGGGACACGGAGGTGGCCGTCGCCGCGATCGCGGAGCTGTGCCGCACGGGCCGCACCCGCGTTCCCGTCTACGACATCGCGACCAGCTCGCGGGTGGGCGAGGAGACGCTCGACATCGAGCGCACGCCGCTGTTCATCGCGGAGGGCATCTTCGCCGCGGACATCGTGGAGCGCTGCCGGGACCTCGGCCTGCTCGCCGACGCGCTGTGCCTGCGCGGCCGCCCGTCCACGACGTTCCGCCGCCGGCTCCTGCGGGACCTCAGGGAGGGCCGCAAGTCCGTGCCGTTCCTGCTGCGCCGCGGCTGGCGCCTGATGCGCGCGGAGCGCGGCATCGTGGCGCGCCAGACGGCGCTCGGCGCGCACGCGTGCGGCAAGGAGGAGGCACTCGGCCGCCTCGCCGCGGCCGCCGCGGGCCGTTGCGTGAAGGCCCGCGCCGAGGCGTGAGCGGCCCGCGCATCCCGTACGCATGAGAAACGGGACCGGAGAGACCCCCCGGCCCTCCGGTCCCGCTTCGTTCCCCCGTGAAGATCCCCCATGATCCCCCCGGTACCGCTCCCCCGTACCACCGTCGCGTCCCCCCGGAGCGACGGCCCGCCCCCTGCCTTCAGGCCACCAGCTCGCCGAAGGACTCCTCCAGGTCACGGCCGAAGCTGAGGACCTCGTCCTCGCGCAGCCGGCGCAGGGAGCGCCAGATGCTGGACTTCACCGTGCCGACACTGATGTCGAGGATGTCCGCGATCTCGGGGTCCGTACGACCCTCGTAGTAGCGCAGTACGAGCATCGTGCGCTGCGTTTCGGGGAGGCGGGCCAGGGCCTGCCAGAGAACCGCGCGCAGCTCCGTGCCGCGCATCGCGTCCGTGTCGCCCGCCGTCTCCGGCAGTTCCTCGGTCGGGTACTCGTTCAGCTTGCGGCGGCGCCACGCGCTGATGTGCAGATTGGTCATGGTGCGGCGGAGGTAGCCCCCGACCGCCGCCTTGTCGCTGATCCTGTCCCAGGCGCGGTACGTCGAGAAGAGGGCGCTCTGGAGCAGGTCCTCGGCCTCGAACCGGTCACCGGTCAGGTGGTAGGCGGTTGCGTACAGGGAGGCGCGGCGTTCCTGGACGTAGGCCGTGAACTCGGCCTCCGACAGGGACTTCTTCCGCTCCCCCGATTCCTCCCCGTACGCGGCTCCCCCGTCGGACACCGCCTGGTTCGCGTCAACCACCGTCATGTACGCGGTGTGCTGACGCCCGGTGCCGCGAGCGCACCCCCGCCCGCTCACGGCACCGGACAACTCGTGCTTCCCGGAACCGGGACTCCGCACGAGAGCGTCATGAAGACGTGTGACAACTGCGCCAGTGGTGGTGCTGTGCAGCGTGTTCATCTCGCGCCCCCCGTCGTGGAGTCTCGGTTTCCCGTGGCTCGTAAGGACTTGCGTCCTTGCGATGTCCAAAAGCTTGCCCGGGTCACTTCATGACGGTGTCCGTCGACTGTCACAGACCTGTCACAGGGCCCGGGCGTGTGCGAGTCGTGTGTGGATGGGGCCCGATGCCGCCTCATTACGAGCTTGGGAGCGCTCCAACGGTCGAACTTGAGCCGTGCCATGGGACAGAATGACGTCTGTGCCTTCCCTGTTGCTGATCGAGGACGACGACGCCATCCGAACGGCCCTGGAGCTCTCTCTTACGCGCCAGGGCCATCGGGTTGCCACCGCTGCCACCGGAGAGGACGGTCTGAAGCTGTTGCGTGAGCAGCGGCCGGACCTGATCGTGCTGGATGTGATGCTGCCCGGCATCGACGGGTTCGAGGTGTGCCGGCGTATCCGGCGCACGGACCAGTTGCCGATCATCCTGCTCACGGCGCGCAGCGACGACATCGATGTGGTGGTCGGGCTGGAGTCCGGCGCCGACGACTACGTCGTGAAACCGGTGCAGGGGCGGGTGCTCGACGCCCGGATCCGCGCGGTGCTCCGGCGGGGCGAGCGGGAGGCCAACGACGCGGCGTCGTTCGGCAGTCTCGTCATCGACCGGGCCGCGATGACGGTCACGAAGAACGGCGAGGACCTCCAACTGACGCCCACGGAGCTGCGATTGCTCCTCGAGCTGAGCCGCAGGCCGGGCCAGGCGCTGTCGCGGCAGCAGCTGCTGCGCCTGGTGTGGGAGCACGACTACCTCGGTGACTCGCGGCTCGTCGACGCGTGTGTGCAGCGGCTGCGCGCGAAGGTCGAGGACGTGCCGTCGTCGCCGACGCTGATCCGTACGGTGCGCGGGGTCGGATACCGGCTGGACACGCCTCAGTGAGTGATGCGCACGACCGGCTGCGGGGGTGGGCCGCGGCGAAGAAGGCGATACTCGCCGGCCTGCGCTTCACGAGCCTGCGGCTGCGGCTCGTCGTCGTCTTCGCCCTGGTGGCGCTGACCGCGGCGGTGTCGGCGTCGGGGATCGCGTACTGGCTGAACCGTGAGGCGGTGCTGACCCGGGCGCAGGACGCGGCGCTCAGCGACTTCCAGCAGGAGATGCAGAACCGCGCCGCGGCGCTGCCCGAGCATCCGACGCAGGGCGAGTTGCAGCATGCCGCGAACCTGATGGCGAGCAGCAGCCAGCACTTCAGTGTGCTGCTGATCAGCGACGACAAGGACGGCCGGCGGATCGCGGGCAACTCCGACCTGGACGCGATCACGCTGGACGAGGTGCCGCGTTCGCTGCGGGACGCGGTGAACAGGGAGCAGCCCCTCACGGACGGCAACAAGCACCCGTACCACCTGTACTGGCAGCGGATCGTCAGCAATGACACGCCGTATCTGGTCGGCGGGGCACGCGTGATCGACGGGGGGCCGACGGGCTACATGCTCAAGTCCCTGGAGCCGGAGGCGAAGGATCTCAACTCCCTTGCCTGGTCGCTCGGGATCGCGACGGCGCTCGCGCTGGTCGGTTCGGCGCTGCTCGCGCAGGCCGCGGCGACGACGGTGCTCAAGCCGGTGCACCGGCTCGGGCGGGCGGCCCGGCGGCTCGGGGAAGGGAAGCTGGACACGCGTCTGCGGGTGTCCGGTACGGATGAACTGGCCGATCTTTCCCGGACGTTCAACCGGACCGCGGAGAATCTGGAGAAGAAGGTCGCCGACATGAGTGCGCGCGAGGAGGCGTCGCGGCGCTTCGTCGCCGACATGTCGCACGAGCTGCGTACACCGCTGACCGCGATCACCGCGGTGACGGAGGTGCTCGAGGAGGAGCTCGACGCGGAGACCGGTTCGGTCGACCCGATGATCGAGCCGGCCGTGCGTCTCGTGGTGAGCGAGACGCGCCGGCTGAACGACCTGGTGGAGAACCTGATGGAGGTGACCCGCTTCGACGCCGGCACCGCCCGGCTCGTCCTCGACCACGTCGACATCGCCGACCAGATCACGGCCTGCATCGACGCCCGCGCCTGGCTCGACGCGGTGGACCTGGACGCGGAGCGCGGCATCATGGCCCGCATCGACCCGCGCCGCCTCGACGTCATCATGGCGAACCTGATCGGGAACGCGCTCAAGCACGGCGGCTCGCCGGTGCGGGTGTCCGTGCGGCTTGCGGACTCGGCGCTGGTGATCGAGGTGCGCGACCACGGGCCCGGCATCCCGCAGGACGTGCTCCCGCATGTCTTCGACCGGTTCTACAAGGCGAGCGCGTCGCGGCCGCGTTCGGAGGGCAGTGGGCTCGGGCTCTCGATCGCCCTGGAGAACGCGCACATCCACGGCGGCGAGATCACGGCCGCCAACTCCCCCGAGGGCGGCGCCGTGTTCACGTTCCGGCTGCCGCTCGACGCCTCACAGCTGACGCTGCCGCCCGAAGACGAGGGCGCCGTCGGTGACGGTTCCGGTGAGGAGGGCGGCGCGCGATGACCGCACGCAAGGCAGGACGGCGTCACGCGGTGCTGGGTGCGGCGGTTCTCGCCGTGCTGCTCGCCGGGTGCGGGATCAGGCCTACGGAGGTGCCGACGGACTTCGGGGCCGCGCCGTCACGGGTGCCGTGCACGCTGTCGGGGCCCGGTCTGGAGACGCGCTCGGGCGGCGAGTTCGCCGTGCAGGTGTATCTGGTCTGTACGTCGCAGCTGGTGAGCGTCGACCGGTCGGTGACCCTGCCGAAGGGGCGGGGCGCCTCGGACCGGGTGAGGCTCGCGCAGGCGCTGCTCGACGAGCTGGAGCAGTCTCCGGGCGGCGCCGAGCGGCAGGCGGGGTACACGACGGACGTCCGTCCCGGGATGACCGTCTCGGGGCCGGGCAAGGGTGACCCGGACGACGCGCTGCGGCTGAGCGTCCCGCCGGACGACCTCTCGCCGTACGCACTGGCCCAGATCGTGTGTACGTATGCGAACGGCGGGGCCACGGCGAAAGACGACAAGGTCGTGCTCGGCGGGCCGGGTGACGACGCTCTGCGCGCGTACGACTGTTCTCCGGAGATGCGGACGCGGCCGGGGCTCGTCCCGGCGCCCGCCGAGACGGTCGGCTGACGGGGGCGGGCGCGGTGGTCGCGGGCGGACGCCGGCGACGCGGAACCGATCGTCCCGCCGTCCGCGTCTTGGGGGGCGTGCAGCGCCATCGCCCGGGCGGCTCCAAGGCCGCCATCCGCTTCCGTACGGCAGGGATAGTCCTCCTTGCCGCGCATCTGCTTCTCGTCTGCTGGATCACGCTGCGACCACTGGACGTGCCGTGGGTCAGCGCCGCGAACCTGCATCCGTTCGCGGGGATCAGGGCGGATCTCGCGCTCGGCCCGGCGGAGGCGGTGCGGCGGATCGGCAAGGAGCTGCTGCTGCTCGCCCCGCTGGGGGTGCTGCTGCCGATCGCCGGGGGGCGGCTCCTCGTCTCGCCGCTGGGTTCGCTGGTGCGTACGGTCGCCGCCGGAGCGCTGCTCTCGCTCGGCATCGAGCTGCTGCAGACCGGGGTGCCGGGGCAGGTCGTGGACATCGACTCGCTGTTCCTGAACACGCTGGGCGTGGCCCTCGCGCACGCGGCCGTGGTGCCGACCCTCAGGGGCAGGCTCCGCCGCAGGACCGAGGTCACCCCCCTCCCCCGGGAGGAGCCGTCTCAGGGGCGGACCCCGACGATTTCCAGGGTCGGCGTCGCCCCGTGAGCTGACGCTTCGCCCGGTTCGTCACCGTAGCTTTGAAGCCATCAGAGACGCCCCGGCCGAGGGGGCGCCTCACCGCTACGGTTCGCGAAGGAGCCCACCATGACCGCCCTTGCCCGCCCCACGAACGGACGGATGATCGGCGGAGTGTGCGCAGCGCTGGCAAGGCGCTTCGGCACCTCCGCGACCACGATGCGCGTGATCTTCGTGCTCTCGTGTCTGCTTCCCGGTCCCCAGTTCCTGCTGTACATCGCGCTGTGGATCCTGCTGCCGAGCGAGGGCAAGGTCCGCCAGGCGTGGTGACGACGGAATCCGCAGGCTGATGTACGACAAGGAGGGGCGCACCCGCGCGAGCGGGTGCGCCCCTCCTGTGTGTCGTGCGTGTGCCGTGTCGGGTGGGTCAGCCGACGGGCAGGGCACCGCCGGCGGGCAGCGACTTGACGGGCAGGCCGCCGAGGAGGCCGGAGACCGGGTCGCTGCCGTTGGTGGGGAGGGCCTTCTGGACGGCGGGCGCGGCGGCGTTCAGGCCACCGGCGACGGCGTTCTTGCCGGCGGTCAGGGACTCGGTGCCGGCGGGCACCACCTGCGCGACCTGCCCGGCGGGGAGCGTGCTGGTCACGGTGTCCAGGGCCGAGCCGGCGTCCGGGAGGGCGGGGGCGGCGGAGGCGGCACCGGCGCCCGCGGCGGCGAAGGCGGCACCGAGGGCGGCGACACCGAGGGTCTTGACGGCAGACTGCTTCATTGTGAAATGAGTCCTCGTGAACGGGGGCTTGAGCGGTCCACGACCGTAAACATGCGTCAGGGCGCGTTGCAAACAGCGAATTACGCGCGGAAGCGGCCGGGAGACAATGTTCCCGGCCGCTTCGGATTCGCACAAAAAGGCGCTACTGCGCGACAGAACCCCTGGTCGAGGCGGTCTGACGGAACAGCCATTCGGATTTCAACTCGGCATATCCCGGCTTGATGACGTCATTGATCATGGCCAGTCGTTCATCGAAAGGAATGAATGCTGATTTCATCGCATTGACAGTGAACCACTGCATGTCGTCGAGCGTGTAGCCGAAAGCGTCGACCAGGTGCTCGAACTCACGGCTCATGCTGGTGCCGGACATGAGGCGGTTGTCCGTGTTCACCGTGGCACGGAAGTGCAGCTTGCGGAGCAGGCCGATGGGGTGGGCCTCGTAGGAGTCGGCGGCGCCCGTCTGGAGGTTGGAGCTCGGGCACATCTCCAGGGGGATGCGCTTGTCACGTACGTAGGAGGCGAGACGCCCGAGCTCGACCGTGCCGTCGTCCTCGACCTTGATGTCGTCGATGATCCGCACGCCGTGACCGAGGCGGTCGGCGCCGCACCACTGGAGCGCCTGCCAGATGGAGGGCAGGCCGAAGGCCTCGCCCGCGTGGATCGTGAAGTGGTTGTTCTCGCGCTTGAGGTACTCGAAGGCGTCGAGGTGGCGGGTGGGAGGGAAGCCGGCCTCGGCGCCCGCGATGTCGAAGCCGACGACTCCGGTGTCGCGGTAGCGGTTGGCGAGTTCGGCGATCTCCAGGGCGCGGGCCGCGTGCCGCATGGCGGTGAGCAGGGCGCCCACGCGGATGCGGTGGCCGTTGGCCTTGGCGCGCCGCTCGCCTTCCCGGAAGCCCGAGTTGACCGCCTCGACGACCTCTTCGAGGGTGAGGCCCTGTTCGAGGTGCTGCTCGGGGGCGTAGCGGATCTCGGCGTAGACGACGCCGTCCTCGGCGAGGTCCTCGGCGCACTCGGCGGCGACCCGGAACAGCGCCTCGCGGGTCTGCATGACGGCGCAGGTGTGGGCGAAGGTCTCCAGGTAGCGCTCGAGGGAGCCGGAGTCGGCGGCCTCGCGGAACCAGATGCCGAGCTTGTCGGGGTCGGTCTCCGGGAGGTTCTCGTAGCCCTGCTCCAGGGCGAGTTCGACGATGGTGCCGGGGCGAAGCCCGCCGTCGAGGTGGTCGTGCAGCAGCACCTTGGGGGCGCGAACGATCTGCTCGGGGGTCGGAATCTGCGAGTTTCCGCTGGTCTGGCTCGTCATTTCCGCACTCTAACGCCTACGCGCGTAGATACCGGGTGGCGTCCGCCTGTCGATACGTAACAGTGACCCTGCGGACGGGTGGCGTACACCGCGCCTTCTGACACTGTTCTGTCATGGGACAGCAAGCGACGACGGTCCGTGAGGCCCGGCTCGGGAAGGCGGTGGGCCCCGTCCCCGCGACGGTGAGCGGTGTGGTCCTGCTGCTTCCCGCGGGCACGGAGACCTCCGCGCGCAGGCCGTCACCGCTGGCCTCGGCGACCGTGCGGACCCTGGGGCGCACCCTCGCGCGCGAGGGTCGGCGGGACGGCCTGGCGGCGCATGTCGTGCACTACCGCAGCCGCGGCTGGAACGGCGCGCAGGCACAGCTCGCACGCGACGCCGACTGGGCGGCGGACGAGGTCGTGCGGCGCTACGGCGACGTTCCCGTCTGCCTCGTCGGGGTCGACATGGGCGCCCGCGCGGCGCTGCACGCGGGCGGGCACAGCGCCGTCAACTCGGTGCTCGCGCTTGCCCCTTGGCTGCCCGAGGAGGACGTGGCCGCGCCCCTCGAACCGGTGAAACAGCTCGCGGGCCGCCGCGTCCTGATCGTGCACGGCACGAACGACGAGCGCACGGATCCCGAGCTGTCGTTCCGCCTGGCCGCCCGCGCGAAGAAGTCCAACCGCGACATCTGCCGTTTCGAGGTGCACTCCGACGGTCACGCGCTCCACCAGCACCGCACCGAAGTGCACGCCCTGGCAAGCGACTTCGTGCTCGGCTCGCTCTTCGGCCGGGCGTTCTCGCGCCCGGTGCAGGACGCGCTCGCCGCGCCGCCGCCGCTCGGGCTGCGGATGCCGCTGGCCTCGGGCTTCGGCAGGTCCCTGGGGCGGTGACTACTCCTCCGCGCGGGTCCACTCGGAGAGCAGCTTGCCGCGCCGGGACAGCAGGAACTTCTTGAACGCGGCGACCGGCGGGGTGTCCGGATGCCCGTCGAGCCAGGCCACGCCGATCTCGCGTACGGCCCGCTGGCCGGTCACCGTCAGCTCCACAACTCCCGGGCGCGGTACGGCCGGTGGCGGCAGGAGCGCCACACCGAGGCCCGCCGCGACCAGGCCGCGCAGGGTCTCCGTCTCCTCGCCCTCGAAGGCGACGCGCGGCTTGAACCCTGCCTCCGTGCACAGACCGTCGGTGATGCGGCGCAGCCCGTAACCGGGTTCGAGGGTCACGAAGGTCTCGTCGGCCGCCTCCGCGAGACGGACGCGCTTGCGGCCCGCGAGGCGGTGGTCGTCGGGGACGACCAGACGCAGGCGCTGCTCGTCGAGGCGGCGCGCGACGAGGCCGGGCGCGTCGGGGATGGGAGAGGTGAGGCAGAGATCGAGCTCGCCGGCGCGCAGGCGCTCCAGCATCGCCTCGCCGTAGTTCTGGACGAGACTGAAGCGGATGCCGGGGTGGTCGGCGCGGAAGGCGCGGATCAGGCCGGGGACGGTCTCGGAGCCCATGGTGTGCAGGAAGCCGAAGGCGACCTTGCCCGACGTGGGGTCGGCGTCGGCCCGTACCGACTCGGCGGCGCGGCCGACCTCGGTGAGCGCCTTGTCGACGGACGTGAGGAACGTGCGGCCCGCCGGGGTGAGCGAGACGGTGCGGCCGTGGCGCGCGAACAGTTCCACGCCGAGGTCCTGTTCGAGGCGGACCAGGGCGCGCGACAGCGTCGACTGAGGGATCTGGAGCTCGTGGGCGGCCCGCGTGACGTGCTCGGTGCGGGCGACCGCGGCGAAGTACGACAGGCGTGGCGCGAGCGTCGTCACGATGTCTTCTGTGTCACTGGATGGTGACAGGCGAGTCTCTGAACTCTTCTTATGCGCCATGGGATCGATTATGGCGTTTTCATGCATTGGACGCATGAAACATGGAGGCCTACGTTCGAGACATGCCTCCTGCCAGTAGCGGGGCGTCCGCCACCCACGCGGTCGCCGCCCGTAAGCCGTCCTCCCCCGAAGCCACCGACACCCGTCTGAACCCGGGCGGACCCGGCTACCGCCGGATGAGTTTCGCCCTCTTCCTGGCCGGGGTCGCGACCTTCGCCCTGCTCTACTCCACGCAGGCCCTGCTCCCCCTCGTCTCCGCGGACTTCGGCGTCAGCGCGAGCGCCGCGAGCTGGACGGTGTCCGGCGCGACGGGCGCGCTCGCCCT
The DNA here is from genome assembly GCF_036345255.1 of Streptomyces sp. NBC_00569. Taxonomy (NCBI): domain Bacteria; kingdom Bacillati; phylum Actinomycetota; class Actinomycetes; order Kitasatosporales; family Streptomycetaceae; genus Streptomyces; species Streptomyces sp. NBC_00569. Next base: position 4,318,311 of record NZ_CP107783.1, read on the forward strand.
GTGTGTCCTGCCGCTGAGCGCCCTGTCGGAGCGGTTCGGGCGGCGCACCGTGATGACGGCGTCCCTGTCGGTGGCGGTCGCGGTCGGCCTGCTCGTGCCGTTCGCGCCCTCGCTCGGCGCGCTGATCGCGCTGCGGGCGCTCCAGGGCGCCGCTCTCGCCGGCCTGCCGGCCTCCGCGATGGCGTATCTCGCGGAGGAGGTGCGGCCCAAGGCGCTGGTCGCCGCGATCGGCCTGTTCGTGGCGGGCAACTCCATCGGCGGGATGAGCGGCCGGGTCATCACCGGCTGGGTCGCGCAGGAGTGGGGCTGGCGCGCGGCGGTCGGCACGATCGGCGTGATCGCCGTGGCGTGCGCGGTCGCGTTCCGGCTGCTGCTGCCCCAGCCGCGGCACTTCACCCCCGGCTCGCTGCGGCCGCGGGTACTGGCCCGCACGGTGCGCGGCCACCTCTCGAACCCGCTGCTGTGCCGTCTGTACGTGATCGGCGCCCTGTTCATGACGGTCTTCGGCGCCGTGTACACGGTGATCGGCTACCGGCTCACGGCCGCACCGTTCTCGCTCCCGCAGGGCATCATCGGCTCGATCTTCCTCGTGTACCTGGTGGGTACGGTCTCCTCGGCCGCGGCCGGCAAGCTCGTCGCGCGGCTCGGGCGGCGCGGGGCGCTCTACCTGGCGGTGGGCACGACGGCGTCCGGGCTGCTCCTCTCGCTCGGCGACTCGATCGCCATGGTCCTGGTCGGCCTCGTCCTGATCACGGCCGGATTCTTCGCGGGGCACGCGGTGGCGTCGTCCTCGGTCAGCCACACGGCGACGCACGGGCGGGCGCAGGCGTCCGCGCTGTACCAGTCCGTGTACTACATCGGCTCCAGCGTGGGCGGCACGCTCGGCGCGGTGGCCTTCCACGCGGGCGGCTGGGCCGGGACCGTGGCCCTCGGCCTGGTGGCGGTGCTCGGCGTCGTGTCGGTGACCCTGTGGGGCTCGCACGCGGCGCGTGTGCAGCGGCAGACGCTCGTGGCGGCGCACTGACACGGCCTGGAACTTACTGACCGCGGCCCCCGGACCGGCGTATTTCGCCGGTCCGGGGGCCGTTGTCAGTGCGCTGCGGTAGCTTCCAAAGTGCTGGGACTTGCATGGACTTTCGGGACTTGCCAGAAGCCGCAGGGCGGGGTGTGGACATGAGCGACATCGCAGGGACGACCACCGAGGTGGACGTCCGTCTCGAGGAGTACCGGGTCGAGCTGACCGGGTACTGCTACCGGATGCTGGGCTCGGCCTTCGAGGCCGAGGACGCCGTGCAGGACACGATGGTCCGCGCCTGGCGCAGCTTCGACAAGTTCGAGGGTCGCTCCAGCCTGCGGTCCTGGCTGTACCGCATCGCGACGAACGTCTGCCTGGACATGCTGAACGCGGGCAACAAGCGGGCCCGCCCGATGGACCTGACGGCGGCGGCGCCGCTGGCGCAGGCGGCGCTCACACCCCGGCCGGACAACGTGTGGCTGGAGCCGATGCCGGACGCGCGCGTGCTGCCGACCGTGCACGACCCGGCGGAGGCGGCGGTGGCACGGGAGTCGGTGCGCCTCGCCTTCGTGGCGGCGCTCCAGCAGCTGCCCGCCAAGCAGCGGGCCGTGCTCATCCTGCGCGAGGTCCTGGCCTGGAAGGCGCAGGAGGTCGCCGAGCTCCTCGGCACGACGGTGGCGTCGGTGAACAGCGCGCTCCAGCGGGCCCGCGCCACGCTCGCCGAGGCCCCGGTCGAGACGAAGGGCGCCGACGGCGAGCTGGACGAGGAGCACCAGGCGCTCCTCGAGCGCTATGTCGCCGCGTTCGAGGGATACGACATGAAGGCCCTCACGGCGCTGCTCGCCGAGGACGCCATCATGACCATGCCGCCGTTCGACCTGTGGCTGCGCGGCACGCCGGACATCACGGGCTTCATGACGACGATCGGCGCCTCATGTGCCGACAGCCGGCTGGTGCCCGTCGAGGCCAACGGCTCGCCCGCGTTCGCCCACTACAAGCCCGACCCGGACAACGGCGGGTTCGCGCCGTGGGCCGTCCAGGTCCTGGAGATCTCAGAGGGCCGGATCACCGGACTCCACTGCTTCCTGGACACGGCCCGCTATTTCCCGCTGTTCGGTGTGCCGCTCCATCTCGACGACCAGCCCGTCTAGGCCGGGCAGGCCGACCAGCTGAAGCAGTGCCCGCAGTGCCGGGGACGGATCGCGCAGGCGCAGTCCTGACCCCGCTCTGCGGGCGGCGAGCTGCATCCGGGCGAGCGCGTCCACGGTGGCGAGGTCGGCCGTGGTGACGGCCGCGAGGTCGCAGACGACGTCGCGTGCGGGGGCGCGGGCGCACGCCGTGCGCACCTGCTCGCACAGGTGCGGCACGTCGTCGCGGCGCAGGGGGCCGGCGAGAGCCAGGTCGGGAAGTCGGGAAACAGCCACGCAGGGGAGACCCGCCCGGCGGCGGGAACTCATCGGCGGTCCGGCGCGCGCGCCGCGTGCCGTGCATCACGTTCCCCATGTGTCGCGCGCATCACGTTGACCCCGCGTCGGGTGCCCTCCGACGCTATGGGGATGCTCCTTGATCGCGTACCTGCTCAGCCGTCCGCACGACGCCGGCAGGGGGCATCGTGACAGGGGTGCTGAACGGGTTCGCCGTCATCGCGGTGGTCATCGCCGTCGGCTTCCTGATCGGCAGGCGCGGCTATCTCGGGGAGAACGGCCGCGAGGTTCTCACCAAGCTCGCCTTCCATGTCGCCACGCCCGCGCTCCTGTTCACCACGCTCGCGAAGGCCGACCTCTCGGTGATCCTTTCGCCGCGGCTGCTGGTGACGGCGCTGAGCACGGCGGCGGCCGCCGGGGTGTTCATCGCGGTGGGCGTCGTGCGCCGGTGGGGCGTGGGGCGGACGACGATCGGCGCCCTGTGCTCCAGCTACGTCAATTCGGGGAACCTCGGCATCCCCATCGCCGTGTACGTCCTCGGCGACGCCTCGCTGGTCGCGCCCGTGCTGCTGTTCCAGCAGATCGTGGTGACGCCGATAGCGATGACGGTCCTCGATCTGTCGGAGGCCGGACAGACGCAGTCGCTGTGGCGGCGGCTCGTCACACCGCTGCGCAACCCGATCGCGGTCGGCGCGCTCGCGGGCGTGATCGTGGCGGCGACGGGGTGGACGGTGCCGGGGCCGGTCTTCAACCCGGTCGATCTGATCGGCAAGATGTCCGTGCCGGTGGTGCTGCTCGCGTACGGGATCTCGCTGTGCGGGAGTTCGCTGCCGGCCCGGCGCGGTTCCGACCGGGTCCCGGTGCTGCTGTCGGTGGCCCTGAAATCGGTGGGGCAGCCCGCGGTGGCGTGGGTAATCGCGGCGGGCGTCTTCGGCCTGCGGGGCGCGTCACTCCTGGACGTGGTGGTCACGTCGGCGCTCCCGGCCGCGCAGAACCTCTTCACCTACGCCTCGCGCTACAACGTCGCGGAGAAACTGGCGAGGGAGTCGATCCTGCTGTCGACGCTGGCGTCGGTCCCTGCGCTGGTGGTCGTCGCGGCGCTGCTGGGATGAGCCGAACGGGACCGGCAGACGCCCGCCGATCCCGTTCACCCGCATGAGGAAACCCCCAGGTCAGCCGATGCGTTCCCGCACGACCGGCGTGGCCTCGAACGTCGTCCCCGGGGCCGCGATGTCGTACGAGCCCTCGACGGACTCAAGGGCGTACCCGAAGCGCTCCGGTGTGTCCGTGTGCAGGGTCATGAGGGGCTGGCCCTCCGTCACCGAGTCGCCCGGCTTGGCGTGGAGTTCGACGCCGGCGGCGGCCTGCACCACGTCCTCCTTGCGGGCGCGGCCCGCGCCGAGGCGCCAGGCGGCGACGCCGATGTCGTACGCGTCGAGGCGGGTCATGACGCCGGACTTCCCGGCCACCACCACGTGCTGCTCACGGGACGTGGGCAGCGCCGCGTCGGGGTCGCCGCCCTGCGCGGCGATCATGCGGCGCCAGACGTCCATCGCGGAGCCGTCGGCGAGGGCCTTCGCCGGGTCGGCGTCCTTGATGCCCGCGGCGTCGAGCATCTCGCGGGCCAGGGCGAGGGTGAGCTCGACGACGTCGGCGGGGCCGCCGCCCGCCAGCACCTCGACGGACTCGCGGACTTCGAGGGCGTTGCCGGCGGTGAGGCCGAGAGGCGTCGACATGTCGGTGAGCAGGGCGACGGTACGCACGCCGCTGTCGGTGCCCAACCCGACCATGGTCGAGGCGAGTTCGCGGGCGTCCTCGATCGTCTTCATGAACGCGCCGGTGCCGACCTTGACGTCGAGGACGAGCGAGCCGGTGCCCTCGGCGATCTTCTTCGACATGATCGAGGAGGCGATGAGCGGGATCGCCTCGACGGTGCCGGTGACGTCGCGCAGCGCGTAGAGCTTCTTGTCGGCGGGGGCGAGGCCGTCACCGGCCGCGCAGATCACGGAGCCGACGGTGTCGAGGACGTTCAGCATCTCGTCGTTGGACAGCAGGGCGCGCCAGCCGGGGATGGACTCCAGCTTGTCGAGGGTGCCGCCGGTGTGGCCGAGGCCGCGGCCGGAGAGCTGCGGGACGGCGGCGCCGCACGCGGCGACCAGCGGGGCGAGCGGCAGCGTGATCTTGTCGCCGACGCCTCCGGTGGAGTGCTTGTCGGCGGTCGGGCGGGACAGGGACGAGAAGTCCATGCGCTCGCCGGAGGCGATCATCGCGGCGGTCCAGCGGGCGATCTCCGTACGGTTCATGCCGTTGAGGAGGATCGCCATGGCGAGCGCCGACATCTGCTCGTCGGCGACGACGCCCCGCGTGTACGCGTCGATGACCCAGTCGATCTGCTCATCGCTGAGTTCGCCCCGGTCCCGCTTGGTCCGGATGACGGAGATGACGTCCATGGCGTTGTCCTTCCGCAGGTGGCAGCAGGTCGACTCTACGCGCATAGAGCGACCCGTTGAAAGCGGCCCCGCCCAACAGGGCGGGGCCTTCGGTCAGTTGAGGTGCTGGGGTCCGAACGCGTCGGGGAGCATCTCGCCGAGCGGGCGGATCCCCGACGTCGTCTCCAGGAGCAGCTCGGGTCCCCCGAACTCGTACAGGAGCTGGCGGCAGCGCCCGCACGGCATCAGGGTCTCGCCCTTGCCGTCCACGCACGTGAAGTGCGTCAGGCGGCCGCCGCCGGTCAGCTGGAGCTGCGAGACGAGCCCGCACTCGGCGCACAGGCCGAGCCCGTACGACGCGTTCTCGACGTTGCAGCCCGACACGGTGCGGCCGTCGTCCACGCGGGCCGCGGCGCCGACCGGGAAGGCCGAGTACGGCACGTACGCGCGGGACATGGCCTCGCGGGCCGCCTCCCTGAGAGCTTCCCAGTCGGCTTCCGTCACTTGCCCTGGCCCTTCCGGTAGCGCATGCCGTCGGCCTTCGGCATCCGCAGCCGCTGGGCGGACAGCGAGAGCACCAGGAGGGTGACGACATACGGGGTGGCGCCGACGAAGTCGCCGGGCACCTCATCCGTCAGGAGGTACCAGACCAGGACGACCACGGCAATCACCGCGCTGATCGCGGCCTGGATCATGGCCTTGCGGTACGCCTTCCAGCCCGCCAGAAGGGCGAGCAGGACGACCAGCAGGAGCAGCAGCGCGTGGACGGTCTCGCCGCCGTTGCGCAGCTGGAGCGCGTCGGAGAAGCCGAACAGGCCCGCGCCCATGGCGAGTCCGCCCGGCCGCCAGTTGCCGAAGATCATGGCGGCGAGGCCGATGTAGCCGCGTCCGCCGGTCTGGCCCTCCAGGTAGCTGTGCGAGGTGACCAGCGCGAGGAACGCGCCGCCGAGACCCGCGAGTCCGCCGGAGATGGCGACGGCGGCGTACTTGTGCGCGTACACGTTGACGCCGAGGGACTCGGCCGCGATCGGGTTCTCGCCGCAGGAGCGCAGGCGCAGGCCGAACGAGGTGCGCCACAGCACCCACCAGCTGCCCACGAAGAGCAGCACGGCGAGGATCGTGATCACGGAGACGTTGGTGACCAGGCCGCCGAGGATGCCGGCGAGGTCGGAGACCAGGAACCAGTGGTGCTGCTCGATGGAGTGCAGCCCGCTGGACAGGCCCGGGATCGTGACGTCGCCCAGCGACTCGGCGGGCGGCGACTGCTTGGGGTTGCCGCCCTTGGTCGCGGGCTCGCCGTCGGCGAAGAACAGCTTGGCGAGGTACTGGGTGGCGCCCAGGGCGAGGAGGTTGACGGCCACACCCGAGACGATGTGGTCGACGCCGAACGTGATGGTGGCGACGGCGTGGATCAGACCGCCCAGGACACCGAAGCCGATGCCGCAGACGAGGCCGAGCCACGGGCTGGTCTGCCAGCCGAGCCAGCCGGCGCCGAACGTGCCGAGGATCATCATGCCTTCGAGGCCGATGTTGACCACGCCGGCCCGCTCCGACCACAGGCCCGCGAGGGCCGCGAGGCCGATGGGCACGGCGAGTCCGAGCGCGGCGCTGATCTGGCCGCCGGAGGTGAGCTGGTCGGCGCCCGTGATGACGCGGACGGCGGAGACCAGGAACAGCGCGCCGACGACGATCATCAGGGTCTGGCCCGTGGAGAGCCGGCCGCGCGCCTTCTTGGCACCGCTCACCGCGGGGGCCGCGGGAGGCGGGGTGTCGGTCTTCGTGGCGCTCATCCGGCCACCTCCTGCTTGTCGGTGCGGACGGCGGCGGCCTGCGCGGCGAGCTCGGCGCCGACCCGCTGCTGCTGGCGCTTGAGCCCGTAGCGGCGTACGACCTCGTAGGCGATGACGACGCACAGGACGATGACGCCCTGGATCACGCCGAGGATCTCCTTGTCGTAGCCCTGGAACTCCAGGTGGTTCGTGGTGCGCTCCAGGTAGCCCCAGAGCAGGGCGCCGAGCGCGATGCCGACCGGGTGGTTGCGGCCGAGCAGCGCGATCGCGATACCCGTGAAGCCGAGGCCCACCGGGAAGCTGTTGTCGAACTGGTGGCTGTCGTTGAGCAGCGTCGGCATGCCGACCAGACCGGCCACGGCACCCGAGATGATCATGCTGGTGGCGACCATCTTCTTGACGCTGACGCCGCTCGCGGCGGCCGCCGACTCGGACTGGCCGACGGTGCGCAGGTCGAAGCCGAAGCGGGTGCGTCCGAGGACGAACCAGTACGCGATGCCGACGAGCGCGGCGATCACGATGAAGCCCCACACCTGGCCGGCCGGTCCCGCGTCGATGGCGAAGAACCACGAGGACTCGGGCAGCGGCTTGGTGGAGACCAGGGTGCCCGCGTCGTCGAGCTGGCCGAGCTTCCCCGGCTGGAGGAGGTAACCGATGATCGCGGTGGCGATCGCGTTCAGCATGATCGTCGCGATGACCTCGCTGACCCCTCGGGTCACCTTGAGGATGCCCGCGATGGCGGCCCACAGGGCACCGGTCGCCATGGCGGCGAGCATGATCAGCGGGATGGAGAGCCAGCCGGGCAGCGTGAGCGCTCCGCCGAGCACGGCGGCGACGAACGCGGCGAGCCGGTACTGGCCGTCGACACCGATGTTGAACAGGTTCATGCGGAAGCCGATGGCCACCGCGACACCCGCGAGGTAGTACGTCGTCGCCTTGTTGAGGATGTAGACCTGGCTGTCGCTGGCGGAGCCGTAGGTCAGCATGTCGCTGAAGGCGGCGAAGGGGTCCTTGCCGGTGGCGGCGATGATCAGCGCCGTGACGACCAGCGCGGCTACGACCGCCAGGAGCGGGGCGGCGATCGCGAGGATCAGCCGCTCCTTGTCGATCCGGGACTTGCCCCGGGATATCAGTGTCTTCATCGGGCGTCCCCGCCTTCGGCGTCTTCCGTGTGCTGGAGGTGGCCGGAGGCCGCACCTGTCATGGCGGAGCCCAGCTCCTCGGGGGTGATGGTGGCGGGGTCGGCGTCGGCGACCAGGCGGCCGCGGTACATCACCCGCAGGGTGTCGGACAGGCCGATCAGCTCGTCCAGGTCGGCCGAGATGAGCAGCACGGCGAGGCCCTCGCGGCGGGCCCGGCGGATCTGGTCCCAGATCTGCGCCTGTGCGCCGACGTCCACACCGCGGGTGGGGTGGGCGGCGATCAGCAGCTTGGGCGCGTGGCTCATCTCGCGGCCGACGATCAGCTTCTGCTGGTTGCCGCCGGACAGGGAGGCCGCGGTGACCTCGATGCCGGGGGTGCGGACGTCGTAGTCGCGCACGATGCGCTCGGTGTCGGCGCGGGCGGCCTTCAGGTCGAGCAGCCCGCGCTTGGAGTTGGGGCGCTCGGTGACATGGCCGAGGACCCGGTTCTCCCACAGCGGCGCTTCGAGGAGGAGGCCGTGACGGTGCCGGTCCTCGGGGATGTACCCGACACCGGCTTCGCGGCGCTTGCGGGTGGGGGTCCTGGTGACGTCGGCGCCGTCCAGGGCGACGGTGCCGCGGTCCGCGGTCCGCATGCCCATGATGGCCTCGACGAGTTCGGACTGGCCGTTGCCCTCCACGCCCGCGATGCCGAGGACTTCGCCGCGGCGGATGGTGAAGGTGACGTCGTCGAGGATGACGCGCTCGACGCCGTCGAGGTCGGTCTGCGTGAGGCGCACCCCTGCCAGGTGGAGCATCGGGGTGTCGGTGACCGTCGACTCCTCGGTCTCCGGCGAGGGCAGCTCGCTGCCGACCATCAGCTCGGCGAGCTGCTTGGTGCTGGTGTTCCTCGGGTCGGCCGTGCCGACCGTCGTCCCGCGCCGGATGACCGTGATCTCGTCCGCGACGGAGAGCACCTCACCCAGCTTGTGGGAGATGAAGATGACGGTGAGGCCCTCGGACTTCAGCTCGCGCAGGTTGTCGAAGAGCGCGTCGACCTCCTGCGGCACGAGGACCGCGGTGGGCTCGTCGAGGATCAGCGTCCGGGCGCCCCGGTAGAGGACCTTGAGGATCTCGACGCGCTGCCGGTCGGCGACGCCGAGCTCCTCGACGAGGACGTCGGGCCGCACCCCGAGGCCGTACGCCTCGGATATCTCACGGATCTTCGTACGCGCCCTGCCGCCGATGCCGTGCAGCTTCTCGGCGCCCAGGACGACGTTCTCCAGGACGGTGAGGTTGTCGGCCAGCATGAAGTGCTGGTGGACCATGCCGATGCCGCGCGCGATGGCGTCGGCGGGCGTGGCGAAGGTGACCTGGGTGCCGTCGACCGCGATGGTGCCCTCGTCCGGCTTCTGCATGCCGTAGAGGATCTTCATCAGGGTCGACTTGCCGGCGCCGTTCTCACCGCACAGGGCGTGGACGGTGCCCCGCCGTACGGTGATGTCGATGTCGCGGTTGGCGACGACGCCGGGAAAGCGCTTGGTGATGCCGCGCAGTTCGACGGCGGGAGGGCTGGACGCGTTGATGGCGCACTCTCCTCGGGGGACAGGACGTACGTACGGAAGGGGGGAACGGTCGCGCGGAGCCGCGCGGGGGCGCGTCGGCGACGGTAATACGCCAACTCTTAGCTACACGCGTAGAGTTGACACATTGTTATGGCCCGGCGAGGGGAAGCTTTCGCCACTCCCCCCGCCGAGCCAGACCCTCGGGGCCTCAGGTCACGGGGTGGTCTTGACCTTGACCTTGCCGCTCGCGATCTGCTCCTTGGCGGCGTCCAGCTTGGCCTGGATGTCGTCGATGTAGCCGCCGGAGGTGGCGAGCGAGACGCCGCCGTCCTTCAGGGCGTAGGTGTTGGTGCCGGTCTTCGGCGAACCGTCCTTGACCGACTTGATCAGGTCGAAGACGCCGATGTCGACGTTCTTGACGACCGAAGTCAGGATCGAGGACTTGTACTTGGCCAGACCCGGGATGTTGTACTGGTCCGAGTCGACGCCGATCGCCCAGGCGCCCTTCGTGCCGGAGACGGCCTCGATGGCACCGTTGCCGGAGGAGCCGGCCGCCGAGTAGACGACGTCGGCGCCCTTGTCGAGCATGCCCTGGGCGGCTTCCTTGCCCTTGTCCGGGGAGGCGAAGCCGGAGGTGTCCGAACCGTGGCTCAGGTACTGGACGTCGACCTTGATCTTCGGGTTGGTGGCCTTGACGCCCTGGACGTAACCCGCCTCGAACTTCTTGATCAGCGGGACGTCGACACCGCCGATGAAGCCGACGTGGTCCTTCTTCGTCTTCAGCGCGGCGGCGACGCCGGCCAGGTAGGAGCCCTGCTCCTCGGTGAAGACGATGGAGTCGGTGTTCTTGGCGTTCACCACGGAGTCGACGATGCCGAAGGTGGTCTTCGGGTACTTCGCGGAGACCTTGGTCATCGAGGTGGCGTACGCGTAGCCGACCCCGATGATGGGGTTGTAGCCGGCGTCGGCCAGGTCGGACAGGCGCTGCTCGCGGTCGGCCTCGGTGTCGGAGGTCTTGGCGGTCAGCTCCTTGAGGTCACCGCCGAACTCCTTCTTGGCCTTGTCGGCACCGCGCGCGGCGGAGTCGTTGAAGGAGTGGTCACCCCGGCCGCCGACGTCGAAGGCGAGGCCGATCTTGACGCCGCCCTTCTTGCCGGAGTCCGACGAGGAGCCCGAGGACTCGTTGTCCGAGGAAGTGCCGCCACATGCGGTGGCGGTGAGAGCGAGTGCCGCGGTGGCTATGCACGCAGCGGAGATTTTGGCTACCCGGCGCAAGGGAGGCTCCTTCGACCTGACCTGAGCGCCGGGCTTCCGGCGCTGGTTTTCGGACGGATCGTAACGCGCGTAGATGTCAGATAAAGGCCCGTTCCTCAGCCGTTATCGGATTGACGCGAACGCCGCCCGGCCGACCGGTCTACGGGGCGTTACGGGGGCGGGTCGGGTGGGTTACGTGCCGCCCACACCGACCCTTTCCCCGCACCGGTTCACTCCCCCGGCCGGCGGGCGGCTCCGTCCATCAGCGCCGCCGCCGTGAACAGCTCCACCCCGACCGTGATCGCCGACTCGTCCGCGTCGAAGTCGCCCTGGTGCAGGTCGCGTCCGCCGCGCTCGCCGGGGGTGCGCACCCCGAGACGGGCCATCGCGCCGGGGACGTGCTCCAGGTACCAGGAGAAGTCCTCGCCGCCCAGGCTCTGAGGGGTGTCCTCGACGGAGTGGGCGCCGCGGCGCAGGGTCATCGCCGCGGTCAGGAGGTCGGTGACCTCCGGGTCGTTGACGACGGGCGGCACCCCGCGGATGTAGTTGATCTCCGACTTGGCACGGTAGAGGTCGGCGATCTCCTGGATCGCGCCGTGCACCAGGTCGGGCGCCTGCCGCCACGCCTCCAGGTCGAGGCAGCGGACGGTGCCGGACAGCTCGGCGTGCTGCGGGACCACGTTGCACGCGTGGCCGGATTCGATGCGTCCCCAGGTCACGGCGAGGCCCGAACGGGCGTCGATGCGGCGGGCGACGATCGCGGGGACCTCGGTGGCCACCTTCGCGGCGGCGGTCACGAGGTCGGTGGTGAGGTGAGGGCGCGCGGTGTGCCCGCCGGGCCCGTCGAGCGCCACCTCCAGACGGTCGCAGGCCGAGGTGATCGCGCCCTGCCGCAGACCGATCCGGCCCGCGTCGACCTTCGGGTCGCAGTGCACGCCGATGATGGACGCGACGCCTTCGAGGACACCCGACTCGATGGCGTCGGGGGCGCCGCCGGGCAGTACCTCCTCGGCGGGCTGGAAGATCAGGCGTACGGGGTGCGGGAGCCGGCCCTGCCGGTGCAGCTCGGCGAGGACCAGGCCCGCCCCGAGCACGACCGTCGTGTGCACGTCGTGACCGCAGGCGTGGGCCCGGCCGGGCACGGTGGAGCGGTAGGCGCAGCTCGCCTTGGTGTCCGGGATGGGGAGCGCGTCGATGTCGGCGCGCAGGGCGAGCATGGGGCGCCCGCCCCGCCACTCCCCGTCCTCGGTGCCGATGTCGCAGACGAGTCCGGTGCCGATGTCCAGGATGCGGGGCGTGAGTCCGGCCTTCTCCAGGCGGGCTCTGATCGCCGCCGTCGTGCGGAACTCCTGGTTGCCGAGCTCGGGGTGCATGTGCAAGTCACGCCGGAAGGCGACGAGTTCGGCATGGAGCTCTTCGGACAGCGTGCCGGGCAGCGCTCCTGTGGTGACCGCTTCCGCGGGCTGACCGGCCTCGGACCCTCGGGACATCAATTGGTTCACCCTTTGAAGGGTAGGCCGGGGCAGGGGGCGACCGCCCCACGATCAACAAAAGTTCAACCGAATTGGGGTAAGAAACTCGGGCCCGGCTCGCATGACCTACCCGTACGGGGGGTATGACACCTCTTTCATACCCCCCACCGGCTCAGCTACCCGACGATCGCCACCGGCGCGTCCCAGGCGTCCCGGTCCACCGTGATCGTGTAACCGCCGCGGGACTCCTTGCTGTTCACCATGTACTGGTGGGCGCGGCGATGGCCCGTCCACAGGGTGGAGGCGAACGGCCAGTCGGACGTCGTGGTGTTGACCTTGTCCCAGAGCGCGTACCAGAGGATGTCCGGCATGTCGGTGCGGTTCGTCGTCGTGGCGACGGCCTTCGCGCTGGAGCTGCGGAAGCCGTAGAAGCCGGTCCGGTAGTTCTTGGCGTGCACGGCCTTGTCCCAGGCGCGGACGTAGGTGAGGACCGCGTTGTTGCAGGACGTGTTCGTGGTGTCGTACGACTCCATGTCCAGGTAGAGCGGGGAGCCGCTCTTCATACCGAGGGCGGCGGCCTTCGTGACGGCGTCGGCGCCGTCCGTCGCGCCGAGCGACGCGGCGGTGGACGCGGTCATCTTCTCGGGGTTCGCGCCGGACTGGCAGGGCGGCTGGGCGCCCACGTAGAGCGGGATCAGCTTCCAGCCGGAGGCGCTGACCGACTTCACCCACGAGGCGGTGAGGTTGGGCTGGGCGCAGCCGCGGTTCTTGCCGCCCACGTAGACGGCCGCGGCGCCGTAGAAGCCGGTCTTCCATGCCTTCATCGCGGAGAGGGAGGGGGCCGTGCAGGTGTCGAAGGCGCGGCCGGTGTAGGTCTTGGCCGCGGGCAGGGTGGTCGCTGTCGCGGACTGGGCCACGATCGCTCCGGTGGCGGCCAGTGCCACGCCTGCGGCGGACATGGCGAGGTAGCGGCGTCTCTTGGACAGGCGGTGCCGGGGGTGCGTCACGGGTTCCTCTGGGCGCTCTGTACTGATGCGAAGTGGGGGGTGCAGTGATTCTGACCGGCCGGCACCCCGTCGCGTTGCCCTTCGGATGGCCATGCGATCACCAAGCTCTGGCCAAGATCCCGGAGGCCGGGACTCACATCGCCGGGGCGACCGAGGCGAGGCGGTGCACGTCGCGTGCGGTGCCGGTGACGCCGGAGAGGAAGCCCTGGGCGCGCGGCGAGGCGTTCTCCGTCAGCCACGCGGGGTCGATGTCGCAGACGGCGACGCGGACCTCGGTGCCGACGAGGGCCAGGGGCAGGGTGTGGACGACCGTCGAGGGGAAGCTGAGGATCGTACGGCCGATGGGGCCGCGGCGGGCGATCAGTTCGAGGGGGAGGTCGGGGCGGACGATCTCCAGGCCGGTCTCCACCGCGAGGCGGTGCAGCTTGTCGGAGCTCTCGCGGCGGTGGGCGAAGTAGCGGGTCGCGCCGTGGGCGCGGGCGAGGGCCCGGACGGCCTCCAGGTAGCGGTCCGGGTCCACGACGCCGGTCTCGACGAGGGACGTGCCGACGAGGTCGGCGCCCTTCGTCATGCGGGGCGGGCCGAAGCGGGCTCGGGTCCAGGTGAAGTCGTTGCGGGTGACGCGGACGCCGTCGGGGACGGAGTCGATCGGCATGGCCGAGAAGACCTCGACGGTGCGGCGGGTGCCGTCGGGGGTGAGGCGGCGGCGGGCGGCGGCGGAGACGGGCGCGAAGACGACGTCGCGCGGTCCGGGGCGGCCGCCGCGGCGGTGCCAGCGCACGAGGCGCTCACCGCGGGCGAGCTGGGAGACGAACTCCATGGTCGCGGTGCCGTCGTCGACGACGACGAGTTCGGCGGCCCGGGTGATCGTCAGCAGGAGCTGCACGTAGCGGGAGAACGGGTCGCCGATGACGATGCGGGCGGCCTTGCGCAGCGCGCCCGCGAGTCCGCCGATGGTGTGGAAGGGCGCGGTGGCGCCGCCTCGTGCCTCTTCCCAGCGGACGGTGTGGCCCTCGTCGCGGGCGAGTTCGGCCATGCGGCGCAGCTGGCCGCGGGTCATGGGGTCCGTGGGCGACAGGACGACCAGGGTGATCCGGTCCGTCGTGTCCGTGCTCTCGGCGAGATGCGCCCATTCCAGGACGTTGAGGAGCTGGACGGGACTCTCCACGAAACACAGGGTTCCGGAGCGTGCTGCTGACATGGGCCCTCCGAGGGACCTGTGGGGGTTGGGGCCCGTGGGCCGGCGCCCGGCTGGGCACCGGCCCACACGGGCGGACGTCGGACGGTCAGACGCCGACCGGCTCGCCCGCGGCGACGGCGATCTCCGACTCGGCGACGACGCCCGCGACGCGGCGGAGCTTCTTCATCGGGCCGAGCTCCGACTCGTAGACCTTCTTGACGCCGTCACCGAGGGACGCCTCGATGGTGCGGATGTCGCGCACGAGGCGGGTGAGGCCCTGCGGCTCGACGGAGGCGGCCTGGTCGGAGCCCCACATGGCGCGGTCGAGCGTGATGTGACGCTCGACGAAGGTGGCGCCGAGGGCGACGGCGGCGAGCGTGGTCTGCAGGCCGGTCTCGTGGCCGGAGTAGCCGATCGGGACGTTCGGGTACTCGGCCTGGAGGGTGTTGATGACGCGGAGGTTGAGCTCCTCGGCCTGCGCCGGGTACGTCGAAGTGGCGTGGCACATCAGGATGTTGTCGCTGCCGAGGACCTCGACCGCGTGCCGGATCTGCTTCGGCGTCGACATGCCGGTGGAGAGGATGACCGTGCGGCCGGTGGCGCGCAGGGCGCGCAGCAGCTCGTCGTCGGTGAGCGACGCGGAGGCGACCTTGTGGGCCGGGATGTCGAACTTCTCCAGGAAGGCGACGGCCTCGGTGTCCCACGGGGAGGCGAACCAGTCGATGCCGCGCTTCTTGCAGTGCTCGTCGATCTGGCGGTACTCGTCCTCGCCGAACTCGACGCGGTGGCGGTAGTCGATGTACGTCATGCGACCCCAGGGGGTGTCGCGCTCGATGTCCCACTGGTCGCGCGGGGTGCAGATCTCCGGGGTGCGCTTCTGGAACTTGACGGCGTCGCAGCCGGCCTCGGCGGCCACGTCGATCAGCTTGAAGGCGTTGTCGAGGTCGCCGTTGTGGTTGATGCCGATCTCGCCGGTGATGTACACGGGCTGACCGGGGCCGGCCGTCTTCGAACCGAACGTGCGCAGGCGGGAGTTGGTGCTCATGACTGGGGAGTTCCTTACTTGTTGAGGGAGTCGAGAGAAGGGCCGAGGATCCAGGTGGCGATCTCTCGGATCGCGCCGTCACCACCGGGGAGAGCGGTGACCGCGCGCGCGGCGCCTCGTACGACGTCGTGGGCGCTCGCGACCGCCACGGGCCAGCCGACGAGGCCGAAGCACGGGAGGTCGTTGACGTCGTTGCCGACGTAGAGCACGCGCTCGGGCGCGATGCCCTGCTCCTCGCACCACTGCTTGAGTGCGAGGTCCTTGCGGTCGATGCCGTGCAGGACCGGGATCTGGAGCTTCCTGGCCCGGGCGGCGACGACCGGGTTCTGTTCCGTGGACAGGATCAGCAGCGGCAGGCCCGACTTGCGCAGGGCCGCGATGCCGAGGCCGTCACCGCGGTGCACGGTGACGAACTCCCGTCCGTCGGAGTCGATCAGCACCTTGTCATCGGTCTGGGTGCCGTCGAAGTCGAGGACGACCGCGTCGATGTCTTCGGCGGTCGGGAGGGAGCCGGGCCGGTTCGCGTCGAAGAGCGGCGCGAGGGCACGGGCGCGGGAGAGGTCGTGCGGGTCGTCGATCTCCAGGACCCGCGCGGGGTCGGTGCGGACGAGTTCCGTGCGGCCGAAGAAGCGGTGCTTGGCCTCGCGGAAGCCGCTCGCGTCCATGGCGTAGACCGCGCCGGTCTCCAGGAGGTCCTGGGGGCGGTCCTGGCGCATCTGGCGGAAGGACTTGTCGTGGTTGACGCCGTAGCCGCCGCTGGTGGCCGCGGGGGCGACCAGCGTGTCCGTGCCGCCTTCGACGGAGGCGCGTTCGACCGCGGCGGGCGCGGCCGGCTCGTCATCGGCGTCGCGCCACACGAAACCGTGGAAGGGGGCGACGGTCAGGGCCGTGTCGGCGCCCTTCTCGACGATCGCGTTGACGACGCCGTCGATGTCCTCGCGGACGATGAAGGGGCTGGTGCACTGGACGAGGAGCACCACGTCGACCGCTGCGCCCTGGAGGGCCTCGTGGGCGTCGAGTGCGTGCAGTACGGCCGCCTCGGAGCTCGACTTGTCGCCGGCGATGGCGGCCGGCCGCAGGACGACCTCGGCTCCCGCCTCGCGGGCCGCGGCGGCGATCGCGGCGTCGTCGGTGGAGACCACGACGTCCGTGACGAGCCGGGTGGCGCGGCACTCGCGGACGGTGCGGGCCACGAGGGGCACGCCGCCGACCGGGGCGAGGTTCTTGGCGGGCACTCCCTTGGAGCCGCCACGGGCGGGGATCACGGCGAGGACGCGGCGGACCGGTGCCGCTGTGCCCGCTTCCGGGTTGGTCATCAGGTCTCCTTGAGGGGTACGGGCGTTCACAGCTCGCCCATCCGCCGGATGACGGGCGCCACGCGCTGCACTCCGTGCCGGTAGGCGCCACGGGCGGCGCGGCGCACGATCTGCCGGACGGGGCCGGGCTCCTTGCCGGCGGCGGGTGCGCCGGGCAGCGGCGTCCCGTCGGGGGCGAGGTGGTGGCGGGCGAGGATGCGCGGCAGATAGCCGGGGGCGGTGGTGAGGCTGTAGTAGGGGGCCAGGGGCGGGAGCCGGTCGGCTCCGGTCAGGCCGGTGACCCGGGCGCGGGCCGTGTCGAAGGCGGTGTCGTACGTGCCGTCGGCCGCGACGCCCTGGCGTGCCACCCACTCCTCGTCGGCCTTCGGCAGGTGGCCCGCGTCGAGCTGGTCCCAGGAGGCGAGGCACCCGGAGCCCGTGAAGTGGTGGTTGCCGAGCGCCTCGCGCACCCCGAGGTCCGTGAGCAGCGCGGTGGGGATGCGCCGGTGCAGGGCTTCGAGCGCGGCCGTCGAGCTGACGGTGACCAGGAGGTCGGTGCGGTCGAGCACCTCGCCCATGTGCCCGTAGACGAGGCGGCAGTTGGCGGGCAGTCCGCCGTCGATCCGCTGGGCGAGCTTCTGGTAGGGCGCCTCTTCGATGTGGGTGGTGTGCTCGCCGGGCTTGCTGCGCAGCTTGAGCAGTACCTCGCGCCCGGGGTGCAGCCGGGCGTGCCCGACGAGCCGCTTGAGCAGGTAGGCGCGGTCGGCCGGGGTGTCCGGTACGGAGGGCTGCGCGGCGAAGACGACCGTGTACGGGTCGTGCTTCTCCTCGTAGGGCGTGCCGCCGAGGAACGGCAGCGCGCACTCGGTCACCGAGGAGGCGTCGGCGTCCACACCCTCGTACACGGCGCGGAAACGGTCCGCGTCGTGGCGGGAGTTGGCGAGGACGAGGTCGGCGCCGTGCCGCAGGAGCAGCCCGTCGGCGAGCTTCTCGTAGACGACTCCCACGTAGCCGGTGACGACGACGGGCCGCTTGGCCCGGCCCTGCCAGGCCCGCGCGAGGCCGTGGAGCATGGCCTGGACGGCGCCGCCGACGAGGGCGAGGACGACGACGTCGTACCGGTCGGCGTCCTGCTCCATACGGCGCAGGAATTCGACGGCGGTGACTTCGTCGAGGCTGTCGGCGCGGACGCCGACCTCGTCGAGTTGGCGGGGTGTGGGGGTGGCCCGGCCGCGCAGGAGGAATCCGTTGAGCGGGCTCTCGTCGGTGGTGAGGCGGCGCGCGGTGAGCGCGCCCCACTTCCACCGGGTGTCGGAGTCCGCGAGCACGGCGACCCGTCGGGTCTGAGAGGTACTTGCTGGCACACCCAAGAAGCTAGGAAGCGTTTCGGGACCGCGGCCCAACCGGAGTGCAACAAACGGTTAACAGCGCACCGACGAATGGCGAATCCGGCCGGGAAGTGGCCGGGAAGCAGGCGGGTTCACTATTCCGCCACGCGTCGTTCACCTGACATCTCACCATCGGTCAAGACGAATGCCGGGCCGCCGCCTAGCGTCCTTCACGTGGTCAAGCTCTCCGTAATCGTGCCGTTCTACAACGTGCAGCAATACGCGCCCGACACCCTCAGAAGTCTTCGCGCCAACGCGCGCGACGACTTCGAATTCATTCTCGTCGACGACTGTTCGAAGGACGAGACCCCGGACATTCTCGCGCGCGCCGAGCGCGAGCTGCCCGGCGCGGTCCTGGTCAGACACGAAAAGAACGGAGGCCTGGCCACCGCGCGCAACACCGGACTCGACGCGTCGCGCGGTGAGTACCTGACATTCCTGGACGGCGACGACTGGCTCGCCCCCGGGTACTACGAGCGGCTCCTCGCCTCCATCGAGGGCCTGGGCTGCGACTTCGTCCGTACGGACCATGTCCAGTGCACCGCGCGGGCCCGCACCGTCCACCGCGTGCCGACCGGCAGGCGCGGTGTCGTCATGGATCCGCGCGAGGCGATCCTGCCCGCCGACCGCTCGACGTCCGTCGACTACGCGTACGCGTGGGCCGGCATGTATCACCGCCGGCTGGCCGACGCCGGCCTCCTCCACTTCACCGACGGCCTGCGCACGGCCGAGGACCGGCCGTGGATCTGGCGGCTGCACCGCGAGGCGAAATCCTTTGCCGCGGTGGGACTTCTCGGGGTTTTCTACCGGCGCGGTGTCGCGTCGTCACTGACGCAGATCGGCGATGTCCGGCAGCTCGATTTCATCAAGGCGTT
This sequence comes from Streptomyces sp. NBC_00569, assembly GCF_036345255.1. Taxonomy (NCBI): domain Bacteria; kingdom Bacillati; phylum Actinomycetota; class Actinomycetes; order Kitasatosporales; family Streptomycetaceae; genus Streptomyces; species Streptomyces sp. NBC_00569. The sequence goes on from NZ_CP107783.1 coordinate 4,337,171, forward strand.
CGACCAGGTGGTGGCCGAAACGGCGCAGGACAAGGACGCGGAAGAACTTCTGCCGAAGGCCGTCCGTACGTACTGCGCGATTATTTCCCACCACTTGGGATCCATGGAAAGGTTCGAACCGGCAGTGGCGCGCAAATTGAAGACAATGAGTTCCGCGGCGCTGAAGCGCATGCCGCAGGACGTGCTCGACGACGCGCTCGACTCGATGGACGTACAGCGGGCGACGCGCCTGCGCCGGCTGCGGCGCCGCCCCGCCGCGGCGGGGGTGGCTGCCGCGTGACCACGCAGATCTTCCTCGCCTCCACGCTGTACGGGACCGCGACGCTCGCCGCGGCCCTCGACGCGGACCGCTTCGCGCCCGCGGACCGGCGCATCCTGCTCGTCGCCAACAACGCGGCGACCCCTGAGACCACGGTCGCCGTCGACGAGATGCCGGGCTTCGAGCGGCTGCGCCGCCGCTTCGACGACGTCGTGTCGTGGAACGAGACCATCGCGCCGTTCCACCCCGGCGGCTGGGCCCCGCGCCCGGACGACGTACCGCTGTGGGAGCGCCATCTGCGTCTCGCCTGGGATCTGGGCGACGACGACGTCGAGCTGGCCGTGGAGTCGATCCAGGTCAACCCGGCGATGGCGGTGGCGCAGATCTTCACCGGCGTCCCCGTCGACGTGTACGCGGACGGCCTGATGAGCTACGGCCCCACCCGCAACAAGATCGACCCGCTGGTCGGCACGCGCGTGCGGCGGCTGCTGCATCTGGACCTCGTGCCGGACCTGAAGCCGCTGCTCCTCACGGAGTTCGGCGTGGAGCCCGAGGTCGTGCCGACGGACGTCTTCGTGAAGGTACTCGCCGAACTGGGCGATGTGAGCGGCGAGTTGCCGCCCGTCGGACCCGAACCGGCCGTGCTGCTCGGGCAGTACCTGTCCGCGCTCGACATCCTCACCGCGCAGGAGGAGGAGGACCTGCACGTGCGGATGATGCGCGGCGCGGTCGCCCTCGGCCACACGCGGATCGTCTTCAAGCCCCATCCGACGGCGCCGGCCACCTGGTCGCGCACGCTGGAGGCGGAGGCGGAGAAGCTCGGCGCCGAACTCACCGTCCTCGACACGCCCGTACTCGCCGAGGTCCTGTACCAGCGGATGCGTCCGGCCCTGGTGGTCGGCTGCTTCTCGACGGCTCTGCTGACCGCCTCCGCGCTCTACGGCATCCCGGTCGCCCGCATCGGCACCGGCACCCTCCTCGACCGCCTGGCGCCGTACCAGAACAGCAACCGCGTCCCGGTCACGATCGTGGACGCACTGCTGCCGGAGCTGACGGAGCAGGCGGCCGTGATCGCGCAGGAGTCCGGCACGGCGACCGCCGAGCTGAACCAGCTGGTGCGCGCGGTCGGCTTCGCGATGCAGCCGAAGATCTATCCGGAGCTGCGGGCGGCGGCCGAGCGCTACCTCTCCACGCGTCTGAACGACCACACGTGGCGCTACTTCAAGCGCCGCCGGCTCACGTCCCTCGCGCTGCCCGGCGCCGTCCCGGCCCAGCTCGCGTTCATTCCGCGCAACGCGACGGTGCGCCGGGTCGCCCGCCGCGCGCGCTCGTTCAAGCGGGCCGCCCTCGGATGAGTACTTCAGAGACGACGCTCCCGAAGCTTTCCCCGGGAGCGGACGCCACGGTGCGGACCGCGCGTTCCGGCGCGCACGCACCGCGGCTGAGAGCCCTGGACGGCCTGCGGCTCATAGCCGCCCTGATGGTCGCCGCGTACCACTACGGCGGCCGCGACGGTGAGGTGTCCCAGGCGTGGGGCACCTCACCGAAGGCCCAGTTCCCCTCGCTGCACCAGTGGTTCGCCTACGGCTGCCTCGGGGTGCAGATCTTCTTCGTCATAAGCGGCTTCGTGATCTGCATGAGCGGCTGGGGCAAGCCCCTGCGCTCGTTCTTCGCCTCCCGCGCGTCCCGCCTGCTGCCGTCGTACTGGGCGGCCGTGATCCTGGTGACGGCGGTCTTCGCGCTGCCCGCGGTCGCGTACAAGGCGGTCTCGCCCAGTGACGCGCTCCTCAATCTGACGATGCTCCAGCAGCCGCTCGGTGTGGACCGGGTCCTCGGCGTCTGCTGGACGCTGTGGGCCGAGGTCCGCTTCTACGCGCTGTTCGCCCTGTGCGTCGTCCTGCCGGGCGCGAACCGGCGCCGCATCGTGCTGTTCTGCGCCGTGTGGACCCTCGCCGCCGCGATCACCCAGGCGTCCGGCGAGCCGACGCTGAACGTCATCCTGATGCCGGAGTACGCGCCCTACTTCATCGGCGGCGTCGGCCTGTATCTGCTCCACCTCGACCGCCGCGACATGACCGCGTGGGGCATCGTCCTCGTGAGCTGGCTGATCGGTCAGCACTACGCGGTGGCCGCACTGTGGCACGCACCGAATCCTCACTTCTTCTCGTACCGCGGGTCGGGGACGATCATCCTGATAGTGACGCTCGGTTTCGTGGCGGTGGGCGCGATCGCGCTCGGGCTGCTGAACCGGGTCAACTGGGGGTGGCTGACGGTCGCCGGTGCGCTGACGTATCCGTTCTACCTGGTCCACGAGCATCTGGGCTGGGTGACGATCGAGGCGCTGCACCGGCGTCTCGGGCTGCCGTCGGCCGTGACGTTCACCCTCACGGTGGCCGCGATGCTCACCCTCGCATGGCTTCTGAACCGCTTCGTCGAGAAGCCGCTTGCACCTTTCCTGCGCAAACGCCTGAACCCCACTTCCGCCAGGATTCACTGAGGATTCATGCCCTGCGGAGTTTGCTGCGCGATTGGCGGATGCGATCTGTGAGCGCCTTGACCCTGTCGATCAGAAGCTCATAGGTTCGCGTCCCATGACTGCTGCGCACACCACCGCCCGGCGCCCGATCGACCTCGACGACGTACCCGGCTGGTTCCCCCCGCTCGACCGACTCCTGTTCACCTGGTTCCTCGAACGGCAGGCGCGCCAGGAGGTGCGCGGCGACCTGCTGGAGCTCGGCGTCTACCTGGGCAAGAGCGCGGTGCTTCTCGGACACCACGTGCACAGCGCCGAGAAGTTCACCGTGTGCGACCTGTTCGAGGGCGACGCCCCGGACGAGGCGAACCGGGCCGAGGCCACCAAGTCGTACGCCTCACTGACCCGGCAGGCCTTCGAGGAGAACTACCTCTCGTTCCACGACGAGCTGCCGAAGGTCGTCCAGGCGCCCAGCTCCGTGATCTCCGCCGAGGTCGACCCCGGCTCCTGCCGCTTCGTCCACATCGACGCCTCGCACCTCTACGAGCACGTGTACGGCGACATCGGCGCGGCGCGCGAACTGCTGGGCCCTGACGGCATCGTCGTCCTGGACGACTTCCGCTCCGAGCACACGCCGGGCGTCTCCGTCGCCGCGTGGGAGGCCGTGCTCAACCGCGGCCTGCGCCCGCTGTGCCTGAGCACCCAGAAGCTGTACGCGACCTGGGAGGACCCCGAGCCCCTCCAGGACGAGCTCCTCGCCATGCTCAGGGAGCGCGACGACATCGCCCTGAGCGTGCAGCACGCGGCGGGGCACCGCCTGGTCCGTGTGAAGTCGAAGGCGGTCAAGCCGCCCGCCTTCCCGCACTCCCGGCACCACGTCGAGGTGACGGAGGGACCGAAGGCCGCGCCCGCCCCGTGGCCGGCCCCCGTACGCAGGCGGAGCCTTGCCCGCCGTATCGCCGTGGACCTGACGCCACCGGTGGTCACCCGGGCCGTGCGCCGCGCCGTCAGGGACTAGGGCCTGTCCGGCGGATCTTGTCCCGGGCGCGGGGTCTGGCACGCCGACCTGCGGCGTTGTCGTCGGTTGCCAACGCTCCGCGCCGTCGGAAGCCGGGCGCCGGGCGCACCGCGTCAGAGGCCGGACCGGCGGAATCCGCTCAGGCCCCGGCGAGGGACAGCTTCACCGCGAAGCCCAGGAACAGCACGCCCGCCGCGGTGGTCGCGCCGGCCGAGAGCCGCTTGCGGCGCCGGAAGGCACCGGCCAGGCGGGTGCCGCTGAAGATCAGGGTGGAGAGGTAGAGGAAGCTCAGGATCTGGAGCAGCCCGCCGAGGACCACGAAGGACAGCGCCGGGTAGGCGTAACCGGGGTCCACGAACTGAACGAAGAAGGAGATCAGGAAGAGGATCGCCTTCGGGTTGAAGAGACTGACGATCAGGGCGCGGCGGTAGGGGTGCTCGTCACCGCTCCCGGCCGCCGGCTGCGCCTCGCTCTCCACGAGGGGCTCACCGCGCTGCTTCCACAGGGCCCGCGCCGACCGGATCATGCCGATCGCCATCCAGGTCAGATAGCCCGCTCCGGCGTACTTCACGACGAGGAAGAGCACCGGCGTCGTCTGCAGCACGGAGGCCGCGCCGAGCGCGGCCAGTGTCATCAGGACCGTGTCCCCGGTGAAGACACCCGCGGCGGCCGCGTATCCGGTGCGTATGCCTTTGCGGGCGGCCACGGAGAGCACGTAGAGAGAGTTCGGTCCTGGCAGCAGGACGATGAGGACGAGACCGGCCAGATAGGTCGGGAGATTGATGACACCGAGCATGAAAGGGAGTGTCGCACGCCCGTACGACGTACGACACTCCCTGGTCAGAGGGTGATACGCGGCACCGGAAGGCGACCTCAGAACGCGTCGGTCGGGATGTACGTGCCCCACACGTCGCGGAGCGCGTTGCAGACCTCGCCGACGGTGGCGCGGGCGCGCAGGGCGTCCTTCATCGGATAGAGGACGTTGGCCGAGTCCGCGTCGCTCTCCGCCGCCTTCTTGAGCTCGGCGAGCGCCGCGTCCACGGCCGCCTGGTCGCGCTCGGCGCGCAGCTGCGTGAGGCGCCGGGCCTGCTGGGCCTCGATCGCCGGGTCGACGCGCAGCGGCTCGTAGGGCTCCTCGGCGTCGAGCTGGTAGCGGTTGACGCCGACCACGACCCGCTCGCCGGAGTCGGTCTCCTGCGCGATGCGGTACGCGGAGCGCTCGATCTCGTTCTTCTGGAAGCCGTGCTCGATGGCGTTGACCGCGCCGCCGAGGTCCTCGACCTTCGTCATGAGGTCGAGTGCGGCGGCCTCCACGTCGTCCGTCATCTTCTCGACGACGTACGACCCGGCGAACGGGTCGACGGTGGCGGTCACGTCGGTCTCGTAGGCGAGGACCTGCTGGGTTCGCAGGGCGAGGCGCGCGGACTTGTCGGTCGGCAGCGCGATGGCCTCGTCGAAGGAGTTGGTGTGCAGCGACTGCGTGCCGCCGAGCACGGCGCCGAGGCCCTGGACGGCGACGCGGACGAGGTTGACCTCGGGCTGCTGGGCGGTGAGCTGCACGCCCGCGGTCTGGGTGTGGAAGCGGAGCATCAGCGACTTGGGGTTCTTCGCGCCGAACTCCTCCTTCATGACCTTGGCCCAGATCCGGCGGGCCGCGCGGAACTTGGCGACCTCCTCCAGGATCGTCGTCCGGGCCACGAAGAAGAAGGACAGCCGCGGCGCGAAGTCGTCGACGTCCATGCCGGCCGCGACGGCCGTGCGCACGTACTCGATGCCGTCCGCGAGCGTGAACGCGATCTCCTGCGCGGGCGAGGCACCGGCCTCGGCCATGTGGTAGCCGGAGATCGAGATCGTGTTCCACTTCGGGATCTCGGCCCGGCAGTACTTGAAGATGTCGGCGATCAGCCGCAGGGAGGGCTTCGGCGGGAAGATGTACGTACCCCGCGCGATGTACTCCTTCAGCACGTCGTTCTGGATCGTGCCGGTCAGCTGGTCCGCGGGGACGCCCTGCTCCTCGCCGACGAGCTGGTACATGAGCAGGAGCAGCGCCGCCGGGGCGTTGATCGTCATCGACGTGGACACCTTGTCGAGCGGGATGCCGCCGAACAGGATCCGCATGTCGTCGATCGAGTCGATGGCCACGCCGACCTTGCCGACCTCGCCGGACGCGATCGGGGCGTCCGAGTCGTGGCCCATCTGGGTGGGCAGGTCGAAGGCGACGGACAGGCCCATCGTGCCGTTGGCGATGAGCTGCTTGTAACGGGCGTTGGACTCGACGGCGGTGCCGAAGCCGGCGTACTGGCGCATCGTCCACGGGCGGCCGGTGTACATCGACGGGTAGACGCCCCGCGTGAACGGGTAATTTCCGGGCTCGCCGAGCTTCTCGGCCGCGTTCCAGTCGGCCAGCGAATCGGGGCCGTAGACCGGCTCGATGGGCAGTCCTGACTCAGACTCGCGCGCCATGGTTGTGCCTCCAGCTCGGTTGTTACTTGCCAGTCGGTTCGACCCCCGCGACGGACTGTAGCGGCGCGCCTGCTCGCGGTGGAGAGCCGCATGCTGGGACCTTGCTCACAGCGCGTCCGTCACGTTTTCTCCCTCCCACCATGCGCGGCACTCACGCCGAGTTCGCAACCGGACGCGCACGGGAAACATCTCTGTTGGCACATCGGACTAGTGGCGAGGATGCGGGGGCCCGGATGCGTGCGACCGTCATGCGTGGATCACTCGCCGTCGCCGGGGTCATCGCCCTGGTCGGCGGCTGCAGGACAGGGGCCGTCGACAGCGCGGGCAAGCAGCCGCCGCCGAAGGCGGACGGCTCGGCGTCACCGGCCCCGTCCGACGACGCGAAGGGACCGGACGACGCGAAGAGGCCGGACCCCTCCCCCTCCCGCACCCCGTCGGTCAGGCCGACGCCGCCGCCGAAGGTCCTCATGGCGCGCGGCGCGAGCGGCGGCAAGGTGCGCGAACTCCAGGCCAGGCTGCGGCAGATCGCGTGGCTCTTCGAGGGGCCGAACGGACATTACGGCCCGGCGACGACCAAGGCGGTCGAGGGTTTCCAGGGCAAGCGGGGCCTGCCGCGCACGGGGAACACGGACACGGTGACCTGGGCGCGGCTGGTGAGGATGACACACACACCGACGCGCGACGAGCTGTACGCATCCGGCGGGCAGCCGGCGGCGAAGCCGGACCCGCGCTGCATGACGGGCCGCGTCGTCTGCATCAGCAAGACCAGCCGGACGCTGACGTGGATGATCGACGGCAAGGCGCTGATGACCACGGACGTGCGGTTCGGCTCGCAGTTCACGCCCACCCGCGAGGGCGTCTTCAGCGTGTACTGGAAGTCCCGGCACCACGTCTCGACGATCTACCACACGCCCATGCCGTACGCGATGTTCTTCAGCGGCGGCCAAGCGGTGCACTACTCGGCAGACTTCGCGGCCCGCGGCTACGCCGGGGCGTCGCACGGGTGCGTGAACGTGCGGGACGAGGGGAAGATCGCGTCGCTGTTCGCGCAGGTCCGTAACGGCGACAAGGTCGTCGTCTACTGGTGACCCGCGCACGGGTGGTGAGAGGGAGTGGGGCGCGGGCGGGACCGGGGGAACGTGTCCCGCCCGCGCCAGTGGCACAGAGCCGAAGGTACGGGGGGAACCCGCGGCTCGTGCACGGCCGATGACCAGTCGGCTCACTTGTTACTGCGCCACGCCGTCCGAAAACGTCACACCCGCCTCGGAACTTCTTTGTTCCCGCAGGTCAGAGCGGTCTCAGGGCTGCGCGGCCGCGGCGCTGTACGAGGCCGAGGCCGTCGCGGACGGCGTGGTCGGCCCGGTGCCCGGGGCGTCGCCGCCCGGATCGGACGGGACCCACGAGGCGGTCGGCACGGCGCCGCTGACGCCGGAGCCCTCGCCGTTCTGGCTGTCCTCGTCGCCGTCCTTGCCGCTGTTCTTGTCGTCGCTCTTGCCGCCGTCGTCCCCGCTGCCGGAGTCGTCAGCCTCTTCGAGGACGCGGGCGCAGAACCGGTCGGGGTCCCGGTCCTGCTTCTTCGTGGCGACGCGCTTCGCGGCGGACCTGAGGCGCTCCGTCTCGGAGTCGCTCAGGACGCCGCCGCGGTACTTGCGGCAGGCGTCGACCAGGCGCTGTCGCCAGGCCTCCCGGTCCGCGGCGTCCGATGCGCGCGGCCCGGTGCCGGGCTGTGTCGTGGCCGTCCGGGGCCGGCCCGCCGTGTCGTCCCGGGACGGAACGCCCGAGCCGGGCTCCGGCGAGTGACCGTCGGGCACGGCGCTGCCCGAACGTCCACCGTCGGTCTCCGAGATGTCGGGCGACGATGAGGTGAGGGGGTGTTCGGGAGACGCGGCGGCGGAGACGCTGGCGGCGGGCCCGGGTTCGCTGCTGCCGCCGAACGGCGACGGGAGCACTCCGGTTCCGGCCGCGACGGCGACGCCGCCGATCATGCATCCGGCGAGCGCGGCGGCCACCCCGAACCGCACCGGGCGGCCCCAGCGGACGGGCCGCGCGTCGGGTCTCGCGAGTCGGACACTGCCGACATCGGAACCGGCGTATCCGTCGATCGCGGCGTTCGCGTTCGCGTCGTTCTCATGGCCCACGGGTGCGTGGAGCGAGGTGGCCGGGGCGAGAGCCCCGCGGGGCCTGGCATGGCGTGCCTTCGGGGTCGCCGCGCCGGGCTCCTGCGCGGCGGACTCGCGCGCCTTGCGGAACGCGGCCAACGCGGCTGCCTCGCCCGGCAGCTCGCCTCCGTCTACGCGTGTCACGGCAAGTGCGTCGAGAGTCTCGGCGAGGCGGGCGGCCCGAGTGCGGGTGGCTGCGTCGACGGCTTCCAGGGGCTCACCGCGCAGCAGACGCTCGGCCGCGTCCCGGTCCAGCCACTTGTTGTGCTCGTCGGCCATCACATGTCCTTCTGCGTCCGCGTCCGCGAATGCGTCACACCGGCGGACGTCACCGCGTGCCCGCGCGGTTCTCTCGGGGGCGGTACGGCGTCGAGCGTGCCGTCGCGGCCCGCGTGCGCCGTCTGCACTTGCGAACCCTCGGCGCCGAGCAGCTCGGCGAGGCGCTTGAGGCCGCGGTGCGCGGCGGTCCTGACGGCGCCCGGACGCTTGCCCAGCGTCTGGGCGGCGCTCTTCGCGTCGAGCCCGACGACGACGCGCAGGACGACGGCCTCGGCCTGGTCCTGCGGAAGCTGTGCGATGAGCGCGAGCGTGTCACCGGTGGCGAGAAGTTCCATGGCCTCGTCGGCGGTGTCCGATATCGCGGGCCGGCCGGTGAGCTCGGTCTCGTCGCCGCCTATGGCGGGCCTGCGTCCCCGCATCCGTATGTGGTCGAGGGCGCGGTTACGGGCTATGCGTGCGGCCCAGCCCCGGAAGCGGTCGGCGTCGCCGCTGAACCGGTCGAGGTCCCGGGCGATCTGCAGCCAGGCCTCGGACGCGACGTCCTCCGCGTCCGGTTCACCGACGAGTGTCCGTACGTACCCGAGCAGGCGTGGATGCACCGCGCGGTACACAGTCCGGAACGCGGTCTCGTCCCCGTCCTGTGCCGCATGCACCGCGGCCGTCAGCTCCGCGTCGTCCCCCAGCACTGCGCCACCCTTGCGCTTAAACCCTGCGCCGCTCACCGACGCGAACCAGCACGCTACGGCCTGATACGGCTCCCCGTCCACGTTTGGTACAACCCGCAACTAGCACGTGACACAACGCGGTGTGACACAAACGGCACGCGCGGCGCTGAAGGTAGTACGGGCCGCCGCGCGGCCCGTACCGCGCGACGGCCGGGGCCTCTCCTGTGGGGGGTGGCGGCCTCGGCCGTCCCGGCGGTGCCTTTCGGGGCGGGCGCGCCGAAGCGTGCCGGTGCCGCCCCCGCACCCTTGCTTGCCGGGGACTTTCCTGCTTCTCGGGGTTCGGCTGCTTCTCGGAATTCAGCTACTTCTGGGGATTCTTCGCCCGGCTCGGCTTCGGGCTCGGGCTCGGGTGCCCACTCTGCTGACTGTCGGCTTTCCCGCCGGCCGCCTTGTCGCTGCCGTTGCTGCCGTCGCTGCCGCTGCTGCCGTCGCTGCCGTTGCCGGTCTCCTGGCGGGCCCGCTCCGCCGCGCAGTACGCGTCCACGGAGGTCGCTCCGCCCGCCTCCGCGAGGAAACGCCGCCACGCGGCCGAGTCGAGCGCCTCGCCCCGGTCCCGTACGGATGCGTACGCGTGGCACTTGGCGAGGGTGTCACCGGCCTGGTCCGGGTGACCGGCGGACCGGCCGGGTGCGTGGGACGGTGCGGGCACCGTGGCGGACGGCCGGACCCGCTCGGGCGTGGGGCGCCCGGGGGAGCCGGAGGCGCTCCGCCCGGGCGTCGGCCGCTGTCCGGCATCGTCGCCCGGGGCGTCTCCGACCGCGCCGATCCCGGCCATCGCGACGCCGCCCAGCGCGACGCCCGCGACCAGCGTGCCCACGGTGGTGCGCAGTGACCAGCGGGCGAGGCCCCGGGAGCGCGGACGCCAGTCGTCGCGACGTCGCGTCCTGGCCGAATGGGCCCCCTGGTCGCGGGCCTCGCGGAACGCGGCGACGGCCCGTTCCTGTGCGCCGTCCCGCTGTTTCGCCGAGCGTACGGCTGCGGCGAGCAGCGCCTCGAAGCCTCCGGCTCCTTCCGGGCCGGCCGGCCCGTGGTCCTGCCTGAGTGGGTTGTCAGTCATCTCGACTCCCCCAGCGTCGTGGAGCCGTCATCCGTCACACCTCGCGCACCGATCCGGTCCGCAAGCTTCTTGAGGCCGCGGTACGCGGCGGTCCGCACGGCGCCCGGGCGCTTGCCGAGGACACGCGCGGCGGACGGCCCGTCGAGCCCGACGACGACGCGCAGGAGCACGGCTTCGGCCTGGTCGCGCGGGAGGTCGCTGATCAGCGAGAGCGCCTCCGCCGTGGAGATCGTCTCCAGGGCCTGGTCGGACGTGCTGTGGGTGCCGGGGAGTTCGAGCATGTCCTGTTCGAGGCCGGAGGGGCGCGGGCGCGCCTTCTGGCGGCGCAGCAGGTCGAGGGCGCGGTGGCGGGCGATGGTGGCGGTCCAGCCGCGGAACCCGGCGCCGTCCCCGCGGAACCGCCCGAGGTCGCGGGCTATCTCCAGCCAGGCGTCGGAGGCCACGTCCTCGGCCTCGTCGCCGACGAGGCCGCGCAGATATCCGACGAGTCCGGGCTGCACGAGCCGGTACGCGACCGCGAAGGAGGCCTCGTCCCCCTCCTGCGCCCGCGCCACGGCCATGCCCAGCTCCTCGTCGCGCACGTGCGTGCGACGGGGCTCCCCACCCTGGCCCAACCGTTGTCCTCTTCGTACGTCTGCGTACTGACTCGACGCGGCACGGATCAATGTGTCCATGCCCCCACGGTCATCAGCGTCCCGGCCCACGGAAATGTCACTGGGCACACCTCTCACAGCGCGGCGCAGGTCTTGCCCATCCCGCGGTCGCCGCCACGTCCATGGAGGGTCAGGTAGAAGGTCTGGAGGGATTCCTCGCGGTTCGAAGCGGTTGACGACTTTGCCGAGGGGGTTCCACACACGCCCGTCGGGCATGCGGACGCCCACGAGCTGGCCGAAGTAGGCCCGCTGGGCTTCGTCTAAATCGACCCACACGGCGCCGGCCCGCCGCACCAGCACCTCGCCCACGTACGCGCCGATACCGAACAGGGCCCCCGCGACCGACGCCCGGTCCGAAGTCCCTTTGCGCAGACCGTCGATGAGGAAGTCCACGACGCGGAGGCTGGCGACGGTGTGGTCGAGCGGGAGCCGGTTGCGCGCGGTGGCGTGCGCGACGAATCCCGCAGCGTGCCGCCGCATGTCCGCCGCCTTCGGCTCAGGTTTGTGGCCCACTCCCATGGTGTCCGCTCCTCGTCCGGTTCGGGGAGCGGCCTCCGCCACTCCCCCGTCCGGCCCAGCGGATGACGCCACACAAGCATCACGCGTCACACGCATGTCGCTTCTCACATGACCGGCCGGTCAAGCCGGTACAACCTTTGGGGGTTTCAGGCGTCTGGGGCCGGGTCCTGGTGCAGATACCCGGCCAGCCGCTCCCGCGCAGGTGCCGAGAGCCGGTCCACCGCCATGTCCTCCAGCGTGACGCGCAGCATCTCCGGCTGCATCAGCGGGATCGCCGCGACGAGGAGTTCCTCACTCGCGTACAGCGGTTCCACCAGCTGGTAGAACACGGCGGACGCCACGGGCTGGGTCGAGTTCAGGAGCAGGTTCTCGCTGAACTCGGCGCATCGGCCGAGCAGTTCGGTGTCACGTTCCGCCTCGGGCGTGAGCAGCTCGGGCCGGACCAGGTCGCGGAAGACCACGTCGCGCAGGAATTCGTAGAGATCGAACCAGCCGAGATCCCCGGAGACGGCTTGTTCCGCGGACATCCCCGCCACGGCCTCGATCCCGTCCCGGGACTCCGGGACCATGATCAAGAGAAGACCAGGGATCTGGTGTCTGCCGATGCGGGACCCGGACGAAGTCATTTCCCGGACCTTACGCGTTCCCCTCCCGACCCTGGAACCGGCCTGGTCACCTGCCCCCGCCCGCGGCCCCACGGGGATACATCAGCACTGCCGCGCACGCCATGGCCGGGAGTCCGGCGGCGGGCACGGTCCACCACGGGATGCCGGTCCACGCCGCCGGGAGCCCCAGCCCGAGGCAGACGGTGGCGCTGCTGATGAGCATCCGCTTGCCGTACGGGTCCCAGGTGAACGGCGCACAGTCGCGGGGGCTGCCCAGACGTACCGCACCGAAAGCGAACGCCTGGGCCGCGACCAGCCCGGCGAGCATGCCGATGGCGGCGTTCATCTGGATCTCGTCGCGGGGCGCCTCGGAGGTGTTCTGACGGACGCCGTCCTTGCTGAGTACGACGATGTCGCGGCGCCAGGCGGTGGCGGTGACCTTGTCGCCCGGTTTCAGGTGCTCCAGGAGCGGCCCCGGGTCGCCGAAGTCCACGACTCCCTGCCAGGCATCCTCGTCCTTCAGCGTCGCCTTGTAGGTGGTAGTCCTTTCGGCGTCCTTGATCTCTCTCTTCACGACGGTGAGAATGCAGGTGCTCAGGCAGTCGGTCGCCGTCGCACGGGCGGGGCAGGGCTCGGCTGCCACGTAGTCCCGGTAGCGATCCCTGTCGGAGGGCAGCCACCATGAGAACGCGATGTAGCAGAGCACCGCCGATATCAGCGACACCAGGATCAGCAGCACGCCCACGGCCCGGGTCCGGCCCGGCGATCGCCGAGGGGCACCGCCCTTGCCCGGCCCCCCGCCCCTGCTCTGAGCCGTGGCCCTCGCCCGTACCGTCATGACCCACCCCCTCCGCCCCATCCTCCATGAGGTCGGAAACGGGGAGACAACGAGGCCGGACGGCAGTCCGTGGGAGGTACAGGTTTCCGCATCCCGGCAACCGCGAGCGGGCCTGTAGCCGCGCCGCGCCGTCAGGTACTCGCCCCCGCGGGCATTTGTCCCCGCAGGCACTCGCCGCAGAATTCCTCGTCGCCCTCCGGCCGGAAGAGGCGCGCCTGTGTGTGCACGCCCTCGCATTCCCGCAGCCGGGCGATGCGTGGCTGTACGGGCTCCGGGCGTGCCGCCTCCGCGACAGGCGCCGGTGGTACGTCGCTCAGGATGTACCGCAGCAGGCCGCCCGGCTTATGGATCGGCTGTTTCGGGCCCGGCAAGCTGCGCTGCACATGCGCCCGCACGCCACCAGGTGTGTGCCCCGCCTCCAGCCAGGCGCTCGCCAGGGCCGCCAGCTGCGGCAGCATGCCGCGCGGCACGCGGAGCCTTGGCTCCAAGTCCAGGACCGTGGCGACAAGTTGGCGCCCGGCTTCCGTGGCCGCGGGAGCCACAGGCGCCTCTGTCTCGGGAGGCGTCCCCGGATGGTGGGGGGTGTTCTCAAGAACGGGTTTCTCTGGATGACGGCCGACGGTCCGGCCGGTCGGCTCACCGGCGGCCGGGCTTCCGCCCGCCGGAGCCCCGCCCCGTAAGGCGAGCGCCTGCTCCGGCTTCAGCGGCACATTGGAGACGAGCTGCACGGTCGACCACAAGCCGCGAACACCCTGCTGGCGCCACTCGTGCAGATAACCTTCACGCTTCAGTTCGCCCTTGGCGCGGTTGAAGGCGCACTTGCCGATCCCGGCCTGACAGGCGGTTTTCGACAACGGGTCCTTGGCGTCGTCGGGGAGCGACAACTGCCAGATCAACAGCCGTACGGCGTCCGACGAGAGGCGCGGATGACGGAGGATTTCGTTCGGCACCTGACTGAAGAAACGGGCAGGCGCGATAGCATGACGAAGCATTTTCCGGTGGCTTCTCTCCACTGGTGATGAAGGCCCTCTTCGCTGGGTGCGAACCAGCGTTGAGGGCCGCCTCATGTCCGATCGAAGCGACTTCGAGGCGTGCTGTCGCGCTCACCGTACCGCAACTTGCGTATGCGAACGGTCACTTGACGTAATCACCACTGCCCGCCATATCTCTGCGCGCGCTCCCGCAGCCACGCCCGCACCCACACCTCTTCACTCTCGGAAGCGGGTCGCAGATCTCGCGCCGCGATCGTCGCCACGAAGTACACGAAGCGCACGCGCCGCGATTCCCCGTCGACGCCGAGCACCTTGCCGGGCCCGTAGACGTCCGTACCGGTGTGGGCGACGAACGCGCCTTCCCCGTGCTGCATCTGCACTGCCTCTCGATCTCGCTCTGCGTAGGAATTCAGTCACAGAGTGAGGTCGTCACAGCTAGGCTCGCCAGTGGTCCGAGCGTGACAACGCAAGTCGCACATACGGGAGTTGCGGATGGCGATCGAGGACAATCCCGGTTCGCGGACGAGTTACGGGGATGAGCTGAAGCGGCGTCGTGAGGCCGCCGCATTCACGCAGGAGGAGCTGAGCGTGCGGGCGATCATGTCGCGCACGCACATCGCGCACATCGAGGCGGGGCGCCGCCGGCCGTCACTGGAGGACGCCCGCCGCCTGGACCAAGTCCTGAACACAGGCGGAGTCTTCGAGACCTTCCTGCCCACACAGGGAGAGGGCAGCGTCGCCGAACACTTCGCGGAAGCACTGGAGTTGGAGCGTCAGGCAACGGTGATCCGGACCTACGCGCCGAAGCTGGTGCCCGGCATGCTCCAGACCGAGGCGTACGCCCGCGAAGTGCTCCAGTCCGGCTTCCCACCGAAGACCGACGAGGAACGTGACAGCCTCCTTGTCACACGCTTGGCAAGGGCCCGCGTCCTGGACGACTTCAAGTCACCAGTGACGTGGTTCCTCCTGGACGAAGCAGTGTTGCGCCGCCCCGTGGGAGGCCCTGCAGTGATGTGCGAGCAGCTCCGTCACATCATGGAATTGGGCGAAAGCCGCCGCATTCGCGTCCACGTGCTGCCCTTCTCTGTGGGCTTGCACGCTCTCCTGGAGGGCCCGGTGTCCCTGATGTGGTTCGAGGACCTGCCGCAGGTCGCGTACGTGGAGGGCCTCACATGGGGCCGGGTCCTCGAACTCCCCTCCGTAGTACGCGAATGCCAGACGGCCTACGATCACGCCATGGGCGACGCCCTGTCGCACCGTAAGTCCCTGGCGCTGATCAGATCCGTCGCGGAGGATTGCGAGCATGACGCACAGCAGCAGTGAGCAGCAGTGGCAGGGCATCCGCGTCCCCGACGCCTCAGCCCTGCCGATGTGGCGTAAGTCGAGTTACAGCGGTGGCGAGAGCGGCCAGTGCCTCGAAGTCAACGACCACGCCTGCGCCGCCCACGTCCCCGTACGTGACAGCAAGAACCCTCACGGTCCCGCAGTCGTGTTCACGAGCGGAGCGTGGACGGCGTTCCTCGGTGCGATGAAGGCGGCCGCCGACCGCCCGCGCCGCTGAGCGACGGGCCTACTGGCCCACCCTTCCGTCGATGCACTCGCGCAGCAGGTCGGCGTGGCCGCAGTGGCGGGCGTACTCCTCGACCCGGTGCACCAGCAGCTCCCGGACCGGGATCTCGACCTTCCCGAGACGCTCGCCCAGATCCGCGTGCCCCGCGAGCGCGGCGTCGGTCGCGGCCTGCTCGCGTTCGAGATCGGCGTACGCCGCGTCGACCACGGCTTGTTCGGCGACGGCGCCGTCGAAGTCCCCGTCACGCTTGCCGTACAGCTTCGGCAGCGGCTCACCATCGGTGATCCAGTTGAGCCAGTCCCGCTCCGCCTCGGCGAGATGCCGGAGGAGGCCGAGCAGCGACATCGTCGACGGCGGCACCGACCGGCGGGCGAGCTGCTCCGGGTTAAGGCCCTCGCACTTCATCCGAAGGGTCAGGCGGTAGTCCGTCAGGAACGTCTGGAGTGTGGCCAGTTCGCCCTCCGCGCTGACGCCTTCGCTGCTGCGGGGGTCGTCGTCCGGGTCGGCCCACATGTCGGGGTAGACGCTCGCCTGGCTCCATCGTGCGGGTTGGTCAGTCATACGTCGCATGGTTGTCGGCGGGGGCCGGGGGCGCCACTGATTTGCCGAGCTAGTCCTTGTCCTCGTAACTCTGGAACCAGTGGGTGTCGTAATAGCGGGCGACCGAGTGAGGGTGCGAACGCTCAGTGAGCATGCGGAAGATGAACTCGGCGGCCGTGCCGTCGAAGCGGGTCCAGGAATCCGGGATGTCCTCCGACGCCAGGACGGGCCAGCGGTCGGGGTCGTCGCCCTCGGTGAGCCAGTAGAACTGGTCCGCCTGCTCGGAGGACCCCCACTCCAGGAGTCCGCCGGGCGCCGGATGGATGCCGTACGGCTCCCACAGGCTCGTGCCCGAGTGGGCCGCGAACCCGGCCAGGTACTCCGCGTGCTCCACGAGGTCCATGCCGAGGACGTCGGACTCGGGCAAGTAGAGGGTGAGGAAGCCGTCGAAGGCGCCGTATCCGAAGATCTCGGCGAGCTGCTTGAAGTCCGTGGGCAGCCGGGTGCCGAGCCGCGCCTCCACCGCATCCCAGTCGACCGTACGGGCCGCACCGGCCCACCCGGTCACGGCCACGACCCGCTCCACCCACGTGGCGTCGGCCGGCAGCCCCGCCACGACAGGCGCGGTCCGCTCGGCGACAAGGACGACGTGCTGAACGTCGCCGCCCACCCGGACCGTCCCGGCCCCTATCCACGAACCGGCGTGCGCCCAGGCCCGCATGTCGATCACTTCGGCGCCGAAGGGCGCGAGCAGGGGCAGCCCGGTCGTGGCGTCCGCGGTGGGATCGGCGAAGCCGCGCAGGGCGAGACTGCGGGACGCCCCGTACCGGCCGCTGATCCCGTCGACCACGCCGGCGAGGTCGAGTTCATCGGACAGGGCGACGCACACGTGCCCTGCGCCGTGCCCCTCCTCGCGGCACTTCAACGGCTCCGGGTCGCCGCCGACCAGCCGCGTGACGGCGTCGACCAGTTCGTCGCGCTCCATGAATTCCCCGCCTCCTGCGCCCAGCCGGCCCCCCTCCAGCCCGAGGAAGGCCCCGGTTCTACAACACGGCACCCCTCACACGCGAACAACGAAACAAAGGGAACAGACCGAACGAACGAGGTGATCCGGACGCGCCGGCCGAGAACGAAGGCGGGCCGGAGTCTCGGCGACGACCGAGGACTGGTCCGCTACCAGGTCGCCGCCACGCCGCCGCCGACCGGCGTGGACCTGTCCGTGACGAAGACCGGACCGGCCACCGTCAGCCTGGGCGATCAGGCCACGTACACCGTGACGGTGACCAACAAGAGCACCACCACGGCGGCCACTGGCATCACCCTGTCGGACACGCTCACCGGACCCGGCACCGTGCTGTCGGCCACGCCCGGTCAGGGCACCTGCACCATCACGTCCACCAGCGCCAACTGCGCGCTCGGCTCCCTCGCCGCGGGTGCCTCGACCACGGTGAAGGTGGTCGCCGAACCCCGGGCCACCGGCACCCTGTCCGACAAGGCGACGGTCACCGCCACGCAGACCGACCCGGTACCCGCCAACAACTCCGCGACGGCGACCAGCACGGTGAACAACGCGCACGGCTGCACGATCACCGGCACCAGCGGCGCCGACACCCTCACGGGTGGCTGGGGGAACGACGTGATCTGCGCCCTGAGCGGCAACGACACCGTCCGGGCGAGCTACGGCAGCGACACCGTCTACGGCGGCCCCGGAAACGACAACATCGACGGCGGATTCGACAACGACACCCTGATCGGTGGCCCCGGAAACGACACCCTGACCGGCTACTTCGGCAACGACCGGCTCGACACGGTCGACAACGTCTCCGGCAACGACACCGCCAACGGCGGCCTCGGCACCGACACCTGCACGACCGACCCCGGCGACGGACGCGTGAGCTGCCCGTAGCACCGGCCTTAACCCTGCTGAACAGCGATCGCCCAGGAACCTGGAGGCGATCGCTGTTCACATGTGCCTGTGGATCAGCTGCCGATCAGTCGATGCGGTCGCTCAGGCCCAGCACCTGCGGACTGTCACCGGAAAAGCTCCCGGGCATGCCCGGCACGTCGATGGTGTGCCCGTACACGCCAGCCAAAAACTCGACGACACCGACAGGGAATTCGTTCCAGTCCCCGTTGTCCGTACGGACGACCACCGGCCACGCGTCCGGGCCCGCAGGGCTCGTCTTCCAGTAGAAGACGTCCCCGCAGTTGGACGTCGCCCAGGAGATCAGACCGCCCGGCTGCGGGAACGGGGCGTAGTCCTCCATGTCCTCCATCTCGTACCAGTCCTGAAGGATCTCGTCGTCCCTGGCGTCGGACGCCCAGGACACCTCGGCGCCGGGCCGGGGAACGAACACGCTCAGGAAGTCGCCGACGACCAGGATCGGATACGCCTCCGCCAGAGAGCGGAAGTCGGAGGGCAGCGCCGTCCCGAGGGTTGCCTCAAGGACAGCCCAGTCCACGTTGCGCCCTCCGGGCACTCGCCACCGTGTCATCGCCGGAAGCGCGGCCTCCAGCTCTTCGACCGTCAGCATGTCGTCCGCCCGTCCCTACTGTTCTGGACCACCGCGCCCGGATCCCCCGCGGGGAACGGCATCAGCGGCCGACTCGCCAGGTGATGTGCAGCACATCAGGGCAACCAGTGACGTTTGTCGTTGGTCAACCGCTGAATAGAACGCTACCCGTGTGACGGGTGAGGCATTTGTGAACATTCTCTGAACTTCTTCAAGGGGTGGGGCAATTGGGGCCGCGAAATTCGCGTGCGCGCAGATCTCATGCGTACAAACCGCTGAGTCTCAAGCGCAGGGCCTGGGTGACGATGGGTGCCGTCGTCCTCGGCGGCGCGGGCGTGGTGACGTACGCCGTCGCCAGCCCTGAGGCGACCGGTGGCTCCGGCCCCTCGGCGACGACTCCGCGACCGGTCAAGGTGCGCTCCGCCGAACTGAAGGCCGACGGCAGCACCAAGCGGGAGCTTCCGCGCACCGGCACGGAGCCGTTCTCGCTGGTCGGAGTGACCTGGGACAAGCAGAGCGCCGAGCTCAAGGGCACCGCCCAGGTCCGCACGCGCAGCAGCGTGACCGGGAAGTGGACCGACTGGGTGTCCGTGAACACGGACTCGCACCTGCCCGACCCCGACACCGCCGAGAGCAAGAACGGCGTGCGGGGCATGTCCGAGTCCCGATGGGTCGGGCCCTCGGACGGCGTCGAGGCGCGTGTGGTCGCCGCCGACGGGTCGTCGACCGCACTGCCCAAGGGGCTCACCCTGGCGATGGTCGACCCGGGTGTCACCTCCAAGGAGGCCAAGGAAGCGAAGGCGGCCAAGGCATCCGGTGGGCCGCAGAACGCGGCGTACACCACGGACCTCGCCGACGAGTCCCCCTCGCCGTCTCCCTCGGACTCCGCCTCGGACTCCGCCCCTCAGAGCCCCTCGCCGTCGGCGTCGCCCAGTGACTCGGCTCCGGCCGGCTCCCCGAGCCCGTCGGACTCCGCCTCGGAGAGCGCGAGCCCCAGCCCCTCGCCGACGCCCACCAAGCCCCCGGCCCCGCCCTCCACGGTGAAGCAGCCGCCGATCATCATGCGGTCGGAGTGGAAGCCGGACACCTCTCTCGCGGTCAACTACAGCCCGCCCGAGTACATCGACAAGATCCAGGCCGCGTTCATCCACCACACCGTGGACGCGAACGACTACAGCTGCGCCGACTCGGCCAAGCTGATCCGCGCCGACTACGCGTACCACGTGAAGCCGGCGCCGGACGGCAACGGGTGGAAGGACATCGGCTACAACTTCCTGGTCGACAAGTGCGGCCAGATCTTCGAGGGCCGCGAGGGCGGCATCGACGAGCCCGTCTTCGGCGCGCACACGTACGGATTCAACTCGTACTCGACCGGTATCGCGATCCTCGGCAACTTCGTGGACTCCAAGCCCTCGCGGGCCGCGATGGAGTCCGCCGCGCGCGTCGCCGCGTACAAGCTCGGACAGTACGGCGTCGACCCGAACGGCTCGGTGAGCCTCGTCGCCGCCGGTGACACCGGCGTGTACAAGAACGGCCAGACCGCGACCCTGCGGACCATCTCCGGCCACCAGGACGCGTACGCCACCGAGTGCCCGGGCAAGCAGCTCGAGGACCGGCTCGGCACGATCCGCTCCTTCGCCGCCGGCGCTGGCCGCAGCTCCGCCATCCCGACCGCCGACGTGAACCGCGACGGCATCAGCGACCTCGTCGCCGGCGTGCCCGCCGGCTCCAGCGGCGGCCGCGTCGTCGTCGTGCCGGGCGGCGCGAGCGGCCCCGACAGCGCCAAGAAGATCTCGCTCACGCAGTCCAGCCCGGGCGTGCCCGGCGCCGGTGAGACCGGCGACCAGTGGGGCGCCGCCGTGGCCACCGGCGACATCAACGGCGACGGCTACGCCGACCTCGCGATCGGCCAGCCCGGCGAGGACGACACCTCCTTGCACGCCGACCGCGGCGCCGTCACCATCCTGTACGGCCCCGCCTTCACCACCGGCGCGCAGATGAACCTCGACGAGGGCTTCTACGCCAACGGCGCCAAGTACGGCTCCGCCGTGGCGGTCGGCGACTTCAACGCCGACGGCAAGGCGGACGTCTTCGCGTCCTCCACCGGCACCGGCGGAACCTGGACCGCGCGCTACGCCGAGGGCCAGGAGTCCAGCTCCAACATCACCAGTGGTGACACGGCCCTCTCCTACGAGGACGCCACCAGCGGCGACTTCAACAAGGACGGCTACGCGGACGTCGCGCTCAACTACCGCGACTCGACGTCCATCGGCCGGGTCGTCTGGTTCAAGGGCGGCAGGAACGGCCTCACCAAGGCCGGCACCCTCACCGTGAAGGGCGGCCGCGCCGTCGCCGCCGGCGACATCGACGGCAACGGCGTCGACGACATCGTCATCGGCCAGCCCTACACCGCCGAGTCCGGCGCGTACGCGGGCGGCCAGGTCACCGCCGTCTACGGCACCGCGGGCACGGGCCTCACCGCCACCGGCGCCAAGGTCATCCACCAGGCCACCTCCGGCGTCCCCGGCGCCGCCGAGTCCGGCGACGCCCTGGGCGCGTCCGTCTCGGTCGGCGACTACAACGCCGACGGCTACGCGGACGTCCTGGCCGGCGCCCCGAACGAGGACATCACCCGCACCAGCAACCGTTCCAACGCGGGTACGTCCCTGCTGTTCAAGGGCTCGGCGACCGGCCTCACCGGCACCGGCTCCCTCGCGATCTCACAGGACGAGCCCGGCGTCCCCGGCTCGACGGAGACCGACGACAACCTGGGCTCCGCCGTCTCGCTCACCGACCTGACCGGCTTCGGCCGCGCGGACCTGGTGATCGGCGCCGCGGGCGAGGACGCCGGCAACGGCACGCTCCTGTACGTCCCGAGCAACAGCACGGGGCTCGGCCTGTCGACGTCCAAGTACTACGGACTGACGCAGCTCGGCACCGCGACGGGCAACCACCTGGGCACCACGCTGGCCCCGTAGCCGTACCCACACGATCTCTCGCCGCGTGGCTCCCGACACTCCGGGAACCGCGCGGCGAGAGCCGTTTCGGCCCCGGCAACCCGCTCTGCCTCGGCAGCCCTGCCGGCCCTGTCTGCTTTGTGCCTGTACTTGCGCCGCCGTGCCCGGATGGGTTACTCACTACCTTCCACGGAAGCGGACCCGACCGCGGGAGGGGGCGGCCGGGCCCGGTTCCGTCCGGGTCCGTTCAGGTCCGTGACGTCGGAGCCGCTCGTCGGATCCGTGGCGTCGGAGCGGTGTGCTCAGACTCCGGCGGCGTTCTCCTCGAACGACACCGCCACGAGCCGGTCGCTGAACCGCTCGGGGTTCTTGACCCCCGCGACCAGGGCGCGCTGCGCGGGGACCGCCTTGTCGGTGAGCGTGACCGCGACCACGGGACAGTCCTCGATCCGGTTGGTGAACCTGGGTGCGCACTGGCCGATGTCCGCCCGCGTGTGGCCCGGGCAGACGGCCCGTTCGGGCAGTTCGATCTCCAGATCCAGGTTCCCGATGTCCGTGAAGCGGTAGGCGCCCGAAGTCGGCGGGACAGGCCGCTGCTTCGCCCCCTTCGTCACGTTCGCCGTCAGCCCGCGCGCCGACGCGATGCGCCCCTCACCGTGCGGCCCGTACACGTCGACCGTGATGCGCCGCTCGCCCACCGGCGCGGTCAGCGTCAGCGGCCGCGGTCCCGGGTCGATGACCGCGCTGACCGTGAAGGCGGCCGGCCCGTCGAAGCGCGGGCCCGAACTCGAGTACCCGTAAGAGGTGAGTACGAGCGCGGGCGCGGGCGCACGCTCGCCCTCACCGCGTGGCGCGGGCCTCGCAGCCCCTGGCGCACCGCACCGGGACAGCGCCGCCGTACCGCCATGGGGCAGCGCGACGTCCTTCGCACCCCCGGTACGACGTAGAGCCGGCCCGTCGGATCGTCCGGCATGCCCCGGTGCGCGGCCAGCGCGACGAGTGCCGCCGCCACCGGCAGCGCGACCGCCGCCCAAGCCCGCGGGGAGGGCCCGGAGACTCCGTGCATCAGACGCGGCCCCGCGCCCGCCGCGACACGGCTGCCCGCAGGATGCGCCGGCCTTCCGTCGACACGTCGAGCGCCTGCCGCAGGCCGCCCGCGCCCCGGCCCGCGAGCAGCTCAAGGATCCTGACCTGACGCCGCAGTTCGGCCGCCACCAGCGGGGACATGCCGTCCGTGCGGCCCTCGCGCCGGGACCGTACCGAGCCCGCACCGTCCTCCATCGTGTCCAGCATGCGGTGGATCTGGAGCGCGCCGACCGAGCAGGCGTCGGCCCACTCGCGCAGCGCGGACGCCGACGGGGTGCCCGGCACGGCGGCCAGCATGCGCCGGGCGAGCACGGACGCCTCGTCCTCGTCGTCGTCCGGCCCGGCCGGGAACGCGGCCCGCGCCTGCGCCAGGCATTCGCCCCACCCAGGGCCGCCCTCGGCGAGGCTTCCCCACAGCGGGCGCAGCGCCTCGTCGTCCCCGCCGCCCAGCAGCGGCACGCAACGGTCGAGGCAGGCGAGACCGCTGGCCGCGAGACCCCGCTCGTCGGCCTGCGCGATCAGCTCCACCAGGCTCATGACGTACGCCCTTTCCCTGCCCACCCGGCATTTCGTCCCTACTGGGCTCTACTGCGTGCCGGGGCGCAGGAACGTCACAGCGGCGCGACGCCGAGCCGGTCCAGGAAGCGGAAGAAGAGCGGCTCGGCGAACGGGTCGGGGTCCTGACCCAGGACGTCGGCGAGCGGACCCTGCTCGACGGTGCGGCCGCACTCCTGTGCCCACGCGACCGCGCGCCGGGCGGCGTCCGCGGGCTCCAGGAAGTAGTCCTCCAGGGTCAGTTCGTCAGCGGAGAGATATCCGGCCATGACGTCGCGCGCCAGACACGTGGTCCACGCGCCGCTCTCCGGCGCGGCCGCCTCGATGACGACGCAGTCGCTGTCCATGACGTAGCCGAACAGGGCGGGCGCGCCGGTCTCGGCGGCCAGCGCGTTCATGCTGCCGACGTCGTGGCGCCGCTCCCCGCCGTCCGGGCACTCCCAGACCTGCCAGCCGTCGGCCCGCCGCTCCAGGAGCGTGAGCGCGTCGCGGGCTCCGCCCAGCGCGTCGAGCTCGGCGAGCGGCCGCTCGCTCCTCGCCACGACGTAATAGCCCCAGTAACCCATGCCGGTGTCCCCCCGGTGCCTTCGAAAGCGGCTGATCTCGGCTCGGGCCGAATACACCACAGCCTTACGTGGCTCCGCCACCGAAAACGCGGATCCGGCGATTACGCCAGACCGTCGCCGAGGGGTGCCTGCATCGGCGCGGGCCCGCCGAGGGCCTTCTCGTTCTGCATGCGGGTCAGGGAGCGGACGAACATGATGGCGGCGACGGCGGCAGCGACGTCGAGCGCGTCGGAGAGCATCAGCATCTCCGTGGCCGTCTTGATCTCGCCGATGCGTTCGGCCTTGTCGTACTGGCTGCCCGCGAAACGGCCGATGACATTGCCCAGCAGCCACAGCGACCACCAGCGGTTGATGACGGCGTGCGAGTCCTTCCGCGGGATCAGGCCCACCTCGGGAAGGCTTGCGTCCCAGGTATCGGTGGCGACCTGGCGCGGCGCCCACAGGTTCACGAAGGGCACGAACCATCCCCAGGAGGCCCAGCCGCGCGACCTGCTGTGCCCGTCGGGCCGGAACACCTCGGCGTTGATGCGCACCCGCCGGAACCACACGATGAAGACGACCGCGGTCGCCGCCATCGCACAGAGCTGCGCGATGCCGGCCGCCGCGTACAGCGAGTCGATGCGGTCGGCGTCCGCCTCACTGCCCGCCGAGAAGTGCCCGGCCACGAAGTCGGCAGCAAGGCTGCGCTGCTCGAAGCCCACCCACAGTGCGAACAGGTCGATCGCGATCGTCACCCCCAACAGGACGACGACAGCCATCGAGACGCCGACCGGCGACTTGAGCACAGCAAAACTACTTTTGGACATGATGGACCCCCCACGGGTTCACGGTGAGCCGGTCGCGCGCCTCTCCCCAGAGCGCGTCGATCACCGGCCAGCGGAACATACGGTTCAGGCCACCGCGCTGTCCACTGCTTAGCCGCTCAGGACCCCAGCCGGTTCGCGAGCGCCACGAACTGGGGCCATGTGAGCGGGGGCTTGCCCGGGTACCAGAGCTTCTGGATCGTCGCCCGCAGCGGCATGCGGATCCCCTGCGCGACCTGCGCCTGCGTCTGCGCGTTCGGGAAGTCGCACCACACGGCGAACGTGCCGCCCAGGATCTGGCTGTCGTACTTCGCGGGCACCGGCGTCGTGCCGCGCACGACGAGCGGGGTCCAGCTCTCGTAGATCCGCCGCCCGGTCGGGTACACGAAGTTGTTGGGCTGACCGAGGACGTAGTAGAGGAACTCGTCGTTGTAGTTGGTCATCCTGCGGCCCTCGCGCAGGTACTCCTCCGGCGGGCGCGCCCCAATCTCCTTGCCCGTCCAGTAGGCGACCTCCAGGCTCTTGTCGGCCTTGACGACACCGCCCCGGAAGAACCCGTCGTTCCACGCCTTGAGGGAGCGGTCGAACGGCTTCATCGTGGCGACCCGGTCGTTCAGCCAGCCCGTCGTGAGGTCCTCGACCGTCGCGTTCGCCCCGTACTTCTTCCTGGCGGCGGCCGCGAGCTGCGGGAAGGACGCCTCGGGGTTCTTGACCGTCAGGGCCTGGTACTCGTCGCCGCCCAGGTGCCAGAAGGCGCCGGGGAAGAGGGGAGCGTACTCCCGCAGCAGATCGTCGACGATCTTCGCCGACCCGGGGTTCGAGATGTCGACGGCGCCGCGCGTCGCGACCCCGGCGGTGTTCCGCAGCTGGAGATCGGGGTGCGCCTGGATCACCGCGCCGAGGTGTCCCGGCGAGTCGATCTCGGGGATCACGGTGATGTGCCGCTCGGCGGCGAGCGAGACGATCTCGCGGACCTGCGCCTTGGTCAGGTGGTCGGGCGAGACGATCTCGGGGTGCGAGTCCGACTGGATACGGAAGGCCTGGTCGTCGGAGAAGTGCAGACCGAACTGGTTGTACTTGAGGTCACCGATCTCCCGGATCCGGTCCTTGATCCACCCGGCCGTGAAGGTCTTGCGCGCGATGTCCAGCATGAACCCGCGCTGGGGCTTCGCCGGCGCGTCCTTCACCACGCCCTCCGGCGCGGTGCCCCCGCCGTGCACCTCCTGCTTGAGCGTGCGCGTGCCGTAGAAGACGCCCGCGTCCCCCGGCCCCACGATCCGCACCCGGCCGTCCTTCACGGTCATCGTGTACGACTCCGGGTTCCCGCTTCCGCCGAGCGCCAGCTCCACGTCACCGGCACCGGCCTTGACCTTGCCCGCGTACTTCAGCCTCAGCTCGTCGGCGATGAGCTTGCCCTCGTCGGAGAGCTTCGCGTCCGTGATGACGACACGGCCGCTGGTGGGGCGCCATCCGGGGCCGCGCGCCGGCGTGTGCTCGCGCACGGAGGGGATGGTCTGCGGGGTCTTCGACAGGGGGTACGACTTCGACGGCGAGGGCTCGGCCGACGTGCGGGCCGCCGTGGTGGCGGACGCGGACTTTCCGTCGGAGGGGCGCCCGGCAGGGGAGGCGCCGGTGCCGCCCCCGTCGCCACCGCAGCCGACGAGGACCATGGTCAGCGCGACCGTCCCCGCCGTGACAACTCCCGCGCCGACCGTCGATCGACTCCGCGTACCCATCAGTGACCGTCCTCCGGTTCCGACAGCAACCTCGACATCGAATTCCGCGTCCTAGGAGGCGACCGTAAGGCCCCGCTCCCCCGACCTCCCGTCCACCACACGCCCCCAAACTCTCCCGTCCGGGTGAAATCGGTGCATGCGCCAGACAGCTCCTGACCCGGATCGCTAGCGTGTACGCACATCCGCCACACCCTCACCACATGTCCCGTGACGCTCCTGACTCACGTCTCGTCCCAGTGTCAGCCCAGTCACGTCCCACGTCTCGCCGAGGAGCGCAAGCTGCCTTCGCACCGTTTCTCCCGCCTCCCCGGGCATGCCGCCATACGGGTGCAGTCCCCACCAGGGCATGTGTCGCCCGTGCAGTCGTCCCCGCACGGCCTCAGCCGGTTCAACACGCTGCCCGCGGCCGAGGCCGAGCGCGCGCTCCTGACCTGCTGCGGGTCACTCCACTGGACCCGCCGCCTCGCCGCGCACCGGCCCTACCCGGACCTCGGCGCGCTGCTCGCCGCCGCCGACGAGGCGGTCTACGACTTCGTGCCCGCCGACCTCGACGAAGCCCTGTCCCGCGAGACGCTCCCCCTGCCGCCGCACGGCTCGTACTCCGTCGCGCACACCGCGCTCGGCGCCGCGCACAGCGCGTACGAGAGCCGCTTCGGGCATGCGTTCGTGATCTGCCTCGACGGCTACGGGCCCGACGAGGCCCTCGACCAGCTCCTGGCCGGAATCCGGTCACGCCTTGGCAACGATCCCGAGGAGGAGCGCGTCCTGTCCTGGGACGAACTGCGCCGACTCGCCCGGGGGCGACTCGCCCGGCTCGTTCGGTCGCTGGATGCCCGGACGGAGCCCCAGGAAGCGATAGACCCGCAGGAACCAGCGGATTCCGGGCGCCCCGACAGCGCGTCCGATAGCCCGTACGTGGCTGTTTGATTGCCTGTTTGATCACACCGGCGGCCCCCGGGCGAGCGAGCCGACAACTCGTCGATACGATGACGAGCGGCCGGTGGACCGTACCCGGCCGGGCCCGACCGACACTGAAGCCGGCGCGGCCCCAATCCCCGCTCCCGGAGGGTTCTTCCGTGCCGGCTGGAACGCTGTACCGCGGCCGGGAAGGCATGTGGTCGTGGGTGGCTCATCGAGTCACCGGTGTCCTCATTTTCTTCTTCCTGTTCGTACACGTCCTGGACACCGCTCTCGTCCGCGTCTCCCCCGAGTCGTACGACGACGTCGTTTCCACCTACAAGACGCCGATCGTCGCGCTCCTCGAGTACGGCCTCGTCGCCGCCATCCTCTTCCACGCGCTCAACGGCCTGCGTGTCATCGCCGTCGACTTCTGGTCGAAGGGTCCGCGCTACCAGAAGCAGATGCTCTGGACCGTCGTCGGCATCTGGGTCGTGCTGATGGTGGGCGCGCTCTACCCGGTCCTCGGCCACGCCGTCCGTGAACTCTTCGGGAGCTGACGCCAGACATGTCTGCTGACACCACCCCTGCGAAGACGCCCGGCGTCGGACCCGTCGAGGCCGCCGCCGTCTACGACGTCGACCACCCGGCCCCCCTCATCGAGGCCCCCCGCAAGCGCACCTCGAAGACCCCGCGCTCGACGCGCGGCAACTTCGAGATGGCCGCATGGCTCTTCATGCGCCTGTCCGGCGTCGTCCTCGTCGTCCTGGTCCTCGGCCACCTGCTCATCCAGCTCGTCCTCGACGGCGGCGTGAGCAAGATCGGCTTCGCGTTCGTCGCGGGCCGCTGGGCCTCGCCGTTCTGGCAGGGCTGGGACCTCCTGATGCTGTGGCTCGCGATGCTGCACGGCGCGAACGGCCTGCGCACGGTCATCAACGACTACGCCGAGCGCCCGAACACGCGCCTGTGGCTGAAGGGCCTCCTGTACACCGCCACGGTGTTCACGATCCTGCTGGGCACGCTGGTGATCTTCACCTTCGACCCGAACATCCGATAGGCACGGGGCTGAGGTAACCACTCATGAAGATCCACAAGTACGACACCGTCATCGTCGGCGCCGGCGGCGCGGGCATGCGCGCGGCCATCGAGTCGACGAAGCGCAGCCGCACCGCCGTCCTGACGAAGCTCTACCCCACCCGCTCCCACACGGGCGCGGCGCAGGGCGGCATGGCCGCCGCGCTCGCCAACGTGGAGGAGGACAACTGGGAGTGGCACACCTTCGACACGATCAAGGGCGGTGACTACCTGGTCGACCAGGACGCCGCCGAGATCCTCGCGAAGGAGGCCATCGACTCCGTCCTCGACCTGGAGAAGATGGGCCTGCCGTTCAACCGCACCCCGGACGGCACCATCGACCAGCGCCGCTTCGGCGGTCACTCGCGCAACCACGGCGAGGCCCCGGTCCGCCGGTCCTGCTACGCCGCGGACCGCACCGGCCACATGATCCTTCAGACGCTGTACCAGAACTGCGTGAAGGAGGGCGTGGAGTTCTTCAACGAGTTCTACGTCCTGGACCAGCTGATCACCGAGGTCGACGGCGTCAAGCACTCGGCCGGTGTCGTCGCGTACGAGCTGGCGACCGGCGAGATCCACATCTTCCAGGCCAAGTCGGTCATCTACGCCTCGGGCGGCACCGGCAAGTTCTTCAAGGTGACGTCGAACGCGCACACCCTGACCGGTGACGGCCAGGCGGCCTGCTACCGGCGCGGGCTGCCGCTGGAGGACATGGAGTTCTTCCAGTTCCACCCGACCGGCATCTGGCGCATGGGCATCCTTCTCACGGAGGGCGCCCGCGGTGAGGGCGGCATCCTCCGTAACAAGGACGGCGAGCGCTTCATGGAGAAGTACGCGCCCGTCATGAAGGACCTCGCGTCCCGTGACGTCGTGTCCCGCTCCATCTACACGGAGATCCGTGAGGGCCGCGGCTGCGGTCCCGAGGGCGACCACGTCTACCTCGACCTCACGCACCTCCCGCCGGAGCAGCTCGACGCCAAGCTCCCGGACATCACGGAGTTCGCGCGCACCTACCTCGGTATCGAGCCCTACACGGACCCGATCCCGATCCAGCCCACCGCGCACTACGCCATGGGCGGCATCCCGACGAACGTCGAGGGTGAGGTCCTGTCGGACAACACCACCGTCGTCCCCGGTCTGTACGCCGCCGGCGAGGTCGCCTGCGTGTCCGTCCACGGCGCCAACCGCCTCGGCACCAACTCGCTGCTCGACATCAACGTCTTCGGGCGTCGTGCGGGCATCGCCGCCGCCGAGTACTCGGAGAAGGCCGACTACGTCGAGCTGCCCGAGGACCCGGCTTCGATGGTCGTCGAGCAGGTCGAGCGCCTGCGCAACTCCACGGGCACGGAGCGCGTCGCGGTCATCCGCAACGAGCTCCAGGAGTGCATGGACGCCAACGTGATGGTGTTCCGCACCGAGCAGACGATCAAGACGGCCGTCGAGAAGATCGCCGAGCTGCGCGCGCGGTACAAGAACGTTTCGATCCAGGACAAGGGCAAGCGGTTCAACACCGACCTCCTGGAGGCCATCGAGCTGGGCAACCTGCTCGACCTGGCCGAGGTCATGGCGACCTCCGCCCTGGCGCGCAAGGAGTCCCGCGGCGGCCACTACCGCGAGGACTTCCCGAACCGCGACGACGTCAACTTCATGCGCCACACCATGGCGTACCGCGAGGTCGGCGACGACGGCTCCGAGTCCATCCGTCTGGACTACAAGCCGGTCGTCCAGACCCGCTACCAGCCGATGGAGCGTAAGTACTGATGGCTACCCCGACCATGGACAAGCTCGAGGCTCTCGAGGCGGACAACGGCTCGCACCTCATCACGGTCACCTTCCGCATCCGCCGGTTCAACCCGGAGGTCTCCGCGGACGCGGTCTGGGAGGACTTCCAGCTCGACATCGATCCGAAGGAGCGCGTCCTCGACGCCCTCCACAAGATCAAGTGGGAGCTCGACGGCTCGCTGACCTTCCGGCGCTCCTGCGCGCACGGCATCTGCGGCTCGGATGCCATGCGCATCAACGGCCGCAACCGCCTGGCCTGCAAGACGCTGATCAAGGACATCAGCCCGGAGAAGCCGATCACGGTCGAGGCCATCAAGGGCCTCACGGTCCTCAAGGACCTCGTGGTCGACATGGACCCGTTCTTCCAGGCGTACCGGGACGTCATGCCGTTCCTGGTCACGACGGGCAACGAGCCGACGCGCGAGCGTCTGCAGTCCGCCGAGGACCGCGAGCGCTTCGACGACACGACCAAGTGCATCCTGTGCGCCGCGTGCACGTCCTCGTGCCCGGTGTTCTGGAACGACGGCCAGTACTTCGGCCCGGCCGCGATCGTCAACGCGCACCGCTTCATCTTCGACTCGCGTGACGAGGCGGGCGAGCAGCGCCTGGAGATCCTCAACGACAAGGACGGCGTGTGGCGTTGCCGCACGACGTTCAACTGCACGGACGCCTGCCCGCGCGGTATCGAGGTCACCAAGGCGATCCAGGAAGTCAAGCGCGCGCTGATCACGCGCCGCTACTGACCTTCCCGGCGTCACGTCCCTGAGGGCCCCGCTCCCGGTTTCGCACCGGGGGCGGGGCCCTCGGTGCGTCACGGGCCCGGCGTCAGGGGCCCGCCGTCAGGGGCCTGCTGTCACGGGGCGCTCGAAGAACGTCTCCAGGGCCACCGTCGCCTGCGTGCCGCTGACGCCCTCGATCGCGTACAACCGCCGCAGCACGTCCTGGAGTTGCCGTGTCGTCTCCGTGCGCACCTTCACCAGGACCGACGCGCTGCCGGCGATGATGTGCGCCTCCTGGATCTCGGGGATCGCGGCGAACTTCCCGGCCGACTCCCCCATCCACGACGACGACTCGACCATCACGAACGCGAGCACCCCCTGCCCGAGCGCGGCCGGGTCCACGTCGACGGTCGTCCGCAGGATCACGCCCCGCTCGCGCAGCTTGCGCACCCGCTCGTGGGCCGCGCCCGCCGAGAGGCCGACCTCCTTGCCGAGCGCCGCGTACGCCGTCGTCGCGTCGCGCTGGAGCAGCCCGACCAGCTTCCGGTCGATGTCATCCACTGCCACTGTGACCCACTCCCGCTCGGCCGACCATGGCGTAACCATATCCCGTTCTGCCATAGTCCAATACGACAGGATTTCATTCAGTCAACAGTTCTTGGGGGATAGTCATGTCTGGCCAGAACCAGCCCAGCGTGTACGAGATTCTGGACGAGCGCTTCCGCACCGGACGGTGCGCCTTCGGGGACGACAGCCTCACCACCCTGCACAGCGGCAGCCGTTGGGCCGAAGGCCCCGTCTATCTGCCCGCCTGGCGCCAGCTCATCTGGAGCGACATCCCCAACGACCGCCTGCTGCGCTGGGACGAGGCGACCGGCGCGGTCAGCCTCTTCCGCACCCCCGCCGGACACACCAACGGCAACACCCTCGACCGCGAGGGGCGCCTCATCAGCGCCGAACAGGGCGGCCGCCGCGTGACCCGCACCGAGGCCGACGGGCGGATCACCGTCCTCGCCGACCGCTTCGAGGGCAAGCGGCTGAACAGCCCGAACGACGCGGTGGTGCGTTCGGACGGCTCGATCTGGTTCTCGGACCCGGACTTCGGGATCACCAGCGACTACGAGGGCTTCCGCGCCGAGTCCGAGATCGGGGCCAACAACGTCTACCGGATCGACCCCGCCACCGGCGAGGTGCGCCAGGTCGCCGACGGCTTCGGGGCACCGAACGGGCTCGTCTTCTCACCCGACGAGCGCCGGCTGTACGTGTCCGACACCCGGGCCGGATGCATCCGCGTCTTCGACGTGCTCGACGACGGCGAGAGTCTGAGCGACGGCAAGGTCTTCGCCGAGACCAGCGGCGACGACGGCCGCTTCGACAACATCCGCTTCGACGACGGCGGGCGGCTGTGGGCCGCCGCCATGCATGGCGGTGTGCACTGCTACGACCCGGACGGCACACGGATCGGCCGCATCGACGTCCCGGAGCCGGTCTCCAACGTCGCGTTCGGCGGCCCCAAGAACAACATCCTCTTCATCACCGCGACGACGTCCCTGTACTGCCTGATGATGTCCGTGACCGGCGCGCCACGTATCCGCCACTGACGAGATGTCGTCCGATTTACCCTGAACACGGCTAATCTGACGGTATGTCACTTGAGCTTGAGCTGCTCGGCTTCGACAACGTGCTGTTCCCCGTCGGCGACCTCGGCGAGGCGGTCTCCTTCTATGAGCGGGCCGGCTTCCGCGTGAAGTTCCGCCTCGACGAGGCCGGGATCGCCCTCCTCGAAGCCGGCAAGGAGACGCCGGGCGTACTGCTGCGCGCGGAGGAGGACTTCGGCCACCGGCCTCCTCCATGGCCGGGCCCGCGCGTATGGCTCGAGGTGCGCGACGCCAAGGCGGCGGCCCGCGCGCTGACGGAGGCCGGGATCCCGCCCGTCGATCCGCCGTTCTCCACCTCCACCGGCCACGTCGTGGAGATCGCGGACCCGTGGGGCAACGTCATCGGCCTCACGGACTATCTCAAGCGGCCCGAACTGGCCCGGACTTGATGCCCGGGTTCACCGATCCCTGCCGGTCGACCCTCGCTTGAACATGTTCAAAAACAGGTCTACAGTCCTTCTCGACAGCGTTTTTGAACGCGTTCAAGGAGGGGTGGGGAAGTGGACCTCACAGTCGTCGCATACGTCGTCTACCTCGTCGTCAGCATCAGCCTGACCGTGTGGGTGGCGCGCACCCTGAGCCGTAACGGAAGGGTCTTCCTCGCCGACGTGCTGCACGGGAACGAGAAGCTCGCGGATGCCGTCAACCATCTGCTGGTGGTCGGCTTCTACCTCGTCAACCTCGGCTTCGTGGCGCTCTACCTGAGCGGGGACGACGACATCGCCGACACCCGGGGCATCTTCGAGGCCCTGTCGACGAAGCTCGGCGTGGTGCTCCTGGTGCTGGGGGTCATGCACCTGGGGAACGTGTGGGTGCTCAACAAGATCCGGCGGCGGGGCGTGATGGAGCGGGAGCAGCTGCCGCCCGTTCCCCCGCAGGGCTGGGCCGCGCCGCCGGTCGCCGGGGCGTGACGGCGATGGGCGAGGCCGCGGACCGGGGCACCACGGGGGCCCCGGTCCGCCGGCTCATCCTCCTCTACGACGCCCAGTGCCCGCTCTGCACGTTCCTGCGGAACTGGCTCGCCCGGCAGCGCCAGCTCGTCCCGCTCGACCTGGTGCCGGCCGGATCCGAAGAGGCCCGGCGCCGCTGCCCGGGGATCGACCACATCTCCACACTCTCGGAGATCACGCTCGTCGGCGACAGCGGCCAGATCTACCGCGGACCCGCCGCCTGGGTCGTCACCCTGTGGGCACTGTCCGAGTACCGGCCCCTGTCCCACAGGTTCAGCACCCCCGCGGGCGCCCGCCTCGCGCGCGCCGCGGTCCTCGCCGCCGCCAAGTACCGCCGGACCCACCGGGACCAGCAGGTCAGGAAGTCCGGGGGCGGCGCCTACCGCAGGGCGGACGGCTGGGTGTACGACCGCGTCGACGGCTGGACGTACTACGGCCCCGCGGCCTGCGACGGCGGCTGTCACGTGCCCGATTAGGCTCTGAGCGTGCCAGCAGAGAAAGAGACCCCCGAGAGCCCTGCGAAGAGACCCGCGAAGAGCCCTGCCAAGAGTGAGCAGACGCGGGCGCTGATCCTGGAAACCGCGATGCGGATGTTCCGGGAGCGGGGCTACGACAAGACGACGATGCGGGCCATCGCCAAGGAGGCCGGGGTCTCCGTCGGCAACGCGTACTACTACTTCGCGGGAAAGGAACACCTCATCCAGGGGTTCTACGACCAGATCTCCGCGGAGCACCGGGCGGCCGTGCGGTCCGTGCTCGACCGGGAGACCGACCTGGAGAAGCGGCTCGCCGGGGTGCTGCGCGCCTGGCTGGACATCGCGGAGCCGTACCACGAGTTCGCGGCCCAGTTCTTCAAGACCGCCGCGGACCCGACCAGCCCGCTCAGCCCCTTCTCGCCCGAGTCGGAGCACGCCCGCGAGACGGCCATCGACGTCCACCGCGAGGTGCTGGCCGGTTCCAGGGCGAAGGTCCCGGCCGAACTCGCGGCGATCCTGCCGGAGTTGATGTGGCTCTCCCAGATGGGGCTCGTCCTGTACTGGGTCTTCGACAGCTCCGAGGGCCGGGAGCGCAGCCGGCGCCTCGCCGAACGGGGGGCCCGCCTGACCACGCGCGGGGTCGCGCTCGCCCGGTTCCGGGTACTGCGGCCGCTCGTCCTGGAGGTGCACGAGCTGTTCACGGACTTCCTGCCGGGCATGACGGAGGCGTCGACGGCAGCCCGGGAGAAGGGGAAGGGGAACGGGAATGGGAACGAGAAGGAGCACCGGAACGAGAAGGGGCACACAAGCGACCAGGGGAAGGGCTGAGGCGGGGGCTCTTACCTTCGCTTCATGCGCGGCTTGTACGGTCGTCTGATGCCCGGCTCCTCTTCATCGCACCACGTCAGCCGTCGCGCCGCGCTCGCCCTCGGTCTCGGCGCCGCGGCCTCCGTCACCCTGCCAGGACCGCGTGCCGCGGCCGCCGTCTCCGCCGTCGGCGGGGAGCGGCTCGGCAGGTCCGGCGTCCAGGTGGCGTCCGGCGCGCCCCGGCTGCCGAAGCTCGCCGCGAAGGCGTGGCTCGTCGCCGACCACGACAGCGGCGACGTCCTCGCCTCGTACGCGGCACACCGCGCGCTGCCTCCGGCGTCGACGCTCAAGATGCTGTTCGCGGACACGGTCCTGCCGAAGTTCGGGCGGACCTCGGTCCACAAGGTGACCGCCGCCGATCTCGCGGGGATCCCGTACGGCAGCAGCCTCGTCGGCGTCCAGGCGGGGACCTCGTACACCGTCGAGCAGCTGTGGCAGGGCGTGTTCCTGCGCTCCGGGAACGACGCCGTACATGTGCTCGCCAGTATGAACGGCGGGGTGGGCGAGACCGTCCGCCAGATGCAGGCCCGGGCGAAGGACCTCCAGGCGAACGACACGCATGTGGTCAGCCCCGACGGCTTCGACCACAAGGGGCAGGTGTCGTCGGCGTACGACCTGACGCTGTTCGCGCGCGCCGGGCTCAAGAACGACGACTTCCGCGGCTACTGCGCCACGAAGACGGCCGACTTCCCCGCCGGGGGCAAGAAGACGTTCCAGATCCAGAACACGGACCGCCTCCTCACCGGGCAGGGCGTGGCCGCGTACCAGGGGCTCATCGGTGTGAAGAACGGCTACACCTCGCACGCCGGCAACACGTTCACCGGCGCGGCGACCCGCGGCGGGCGCACCCTGCTCGTCACCGTCATGCATCCCAAGTCCGGGTACGAGGCGGTGTACGAGGAGACGGCGGCGCTGCTCGACTGGGGGTTCGCGGCGGCGGGCAAGGCCGATCCGGTGGGCACGCTGGTCACGCCGCTGAGCGAGCAGCCCAAGGGGGCGGCGGCGAAGCCGCATGCGGGGGCCGCGGGCGCGGCGGGCGCTCCCGTCGCGGCGACGGCCACGTCCCACACGGACGACTGGGCGTTCGGCGGCTCGGCGGCGGTCGCGGTCCTTGCGGGCGGAGGACTGCTGGCGCTGCGGCGGCGAGAGCGGGAGCGACCGGGCGGACGTCGGCGACGCGAGGGCTGACGCCGGGCCGGTGAGCGCCGGACCAGTGAGTGCGGTGCTACGCCAGGGCTGGCACCGGGCCCGTGGGCGCGGTGCGACGTCACGGCTGGCACCGGGCCCGTGAGCGCGGTGCGACGTCATGGCTGCCGCCGAGCCCGTGGGCGCGGTGCTACGTCACGGCTGAACCGAGCCCATGAGTGCGGTGCGACGTCATGGCTGCCGCCGAGCCCGTGGGCGCGGTGCGACGTCACGGCTGACACCGAGCCCGTGAGCGCGGTGCGACGTCACGGCTGACGTTTCTGAGAGAGGTGCCCGTCAGGGCCGGCGGCCGCCGGGGCCCGATTCGGCGGCCACCATCACCCGCCGCAGCAGGTCCGAGAGCTGCCCGCGCTCCTTCGCGTCGAGCGCGCCGAGCACCCGGTGCTCCTCGCCCCCGAGCCGGTTCATCGCCTTGCGCCATATCGCGCGGCCCGCCTCGGTCAGCTCCACGTCGACCCGGCGCCGGTCGGTTTGGGACGGTGCACGCACGACCAGGCCGCGGCGTTCGAGGCCGTCGAGGCGGCCCGTGACCGAAGCCGGGGCGAGGCCCAGGTCCGAGGCGAGTTCCGAGGGCGCCGCGCGTCCGCCGCGCCCCGCGAGCTTGTGCAGCGTGTCGTACTCGAACCGCTCCAACTCCACGTCCACCAGGGCCTGTTCACGAACCCTGCGCAGATGCCGGGTGAGCTCGCCCGCGCGCGTGATCGCGCCCTCGATGTCCGGGTCGAGGTCCGGCATGACCGGCAGCCAGCGCGCCAGATGCCCATCGGTCCAGTCGCGTTCCATGGGGGCAGTTTACGGCCGAATCCTTCGGTGCCGGATATTTTGGTACCCGATACTTCGTTGACGAATACTTCGGCAGCGAAATACATTCGCCCGCATGCCGCGCCCCAGCCTCCGCCACCCGTTGTTAGGCAACGCCCGCTTCCGCCGCTTCTTCCTCGGCCGCCTCCTCTCCCTGGTCGGCGACGCCGTCATCCCTTCCGCCCTCGCCCTCGCCGTGCTGCGCGCCACCGGCTCCGCCTCGGCGCTCGCGCTGGTCCTGGGCTGCGCGATGGTGCCGCGGCTCGTGCTCCTCCCTCTCGGCGGCGTGATCGCCGACCGTTTCAACCCGCGCATCGTGGCCCTGACCACCGACCTCGTGCGCTGCGCCGGCCAGCTCTTCGTAGGCGTCGAACTTCTCTCCGGGAAACCGGAGTTGTGGCAGATCGCGGTCGCCGAGGCGATCGGCGGCGCGGCCTCCGCCTTCGCCATGCCGACACTCGCCTCACTGATCGTCGGCATCGTCGGCGAGAAGGACCGGCAGGCCGCCAACTCCGCGCTCGCCGTGGTGCGCAGCGGCACGCTGGCGGGCGGTCCGGCGCTCGCCGGGCTGCTCGTCCTGACCGCGGGTCCCGGGTGGGCGTTCGTACTGGACGCCGCCTCGTTCGCCGTCAGCGCCGCCCTGCTCGCCACTCTGCGGCTCAGCCGCACCACGACACCCGCCGAGGAACGCCGCTCCCTCCGGTCCGACCTCGTCGAGGGCTGGCACGAGGTGCGCTCACGCGGCTGGTACTGGACGAGCCTGGTCGCCCACGCCACCTGGAACGGCGGGGCAGCCGTGTTCGCCACCCTCGGACCGGCCGTCGCCGTCAAGGAACTCGGCGGCGACGGCGCCTGGATCGTGATCGCCCAGGCGGGCGCCGTCGGCCTGCTCCTCGGATCACTCCTGTCCGGGCGGGCCCGCCCCCGCCGCCCGGTCCTCACGGGCAACCTGGCCTTGACCACGTACGTCCTGCCGCTGGGGCTGCTCGCCCTGCACGCACCCGCACCCGCGGTCGCCGCGGCGTTCGGCGTCGCCCTGGCCGGTCTCGGCTTCTTCAATCCCCTGTGGGAGACGGCGGTCCAGACGGCCGTTCCCGCGGCGGTCCTCGCCCGCGTCACCTCGTACGACTGGCTGCTGTCACTGGCCGCGATGCCCCTCGGCTACGTCCTCGCCCCGCTCGCCGCCGACGCCTGGGGCGAGGCGACCCCGTTGTGGATCGCGGCGGCGGCCGTGGGCCTGGCCTGCGTGGCCACGGCGGGGGTGCCCGGCGTACGGCAGTTCACGCTGAACACCCCCGCCGACACCTCTGCCGACGCCCCTGCCGGCGCCCTTACGGGGCAGGTCAGTTCACAAGACCGGCCCCGTCGTCCGTCAGCTCCACGTCGTACACCAGCGGACCGCCCCCGACCGTGACGTGGTGGGCGCGCGACGCCAGACCGCGCGCCGTCACCGCCAGGATGTACGCCCCCGGCGCGGGCACCGACACGATGTACGAGCCGTCGGCGATGGACGTGACGCGGTCGAGCTGGCGGCCGCCCCTGGAGACGAGGGTCACGGAGGCACCGGCCAAGGGGTCGCCGTCGGCGGTGCGCAGGAATCCGTGGATGACCGTGGCTCCGCCGGTGCCACTCGTCTCCGGCTCCGCGGCCTTGATGTGTTCGGTGGTCTCGATGTGTTCGGTGTTCTTGTCGAACCCGGTGTTCTTGTTGGGCCCAGTGATCTTGGTCGGCCCGGTCGGTGATTCGGCCGGCTCCACGGCCAGGTGCGGGAGCCGCCCCTCCAGCCATCCCGGCAGCCACCAGTTGGAGCGGCCGAGGAGATGCATCGCCGCCGGGACCAGCGCCGTACGCAGGATGAACGCGTCGAGCGCGACCGCCGCGGCCAGTCCGATGCCCGCCATCGCGCCCTCCATGTCGCCGCTCAGGACGAACGCCGAGAACACGCAGATCATGATGAGGGCCGCGCAGTTGATGACCCGGCTCGTCTCGGCGAGACCGACGCGCACGGCCCGCGCGTTGTCCCCGGTGTGCACCCATTCCTCGTGCATCCGGCTCACCAGGAACACCTGGTAGTCCATCGAGAGGCCGAACAGCAGCGACAGCATGATCACCGGCAGGAACGCGGTGATCGGCCCCTCCTTCCCGATGCCGAGGAACTCCGTCCCCCAGCCCCACTGGAAGACCGCCACCAGGACGCCGAACGACGCGGCCGCCGCGATCAGGTTCATCAGCGCGGCCGTGAGCGGCACGACGAGCGAGCGGAACGCGATCAGGAGCAGCAGGAAGCCGAGCCCGATGATGGCGCCCACGAAGTAGGGCAGCCGGTCGCCGGTCACCGACGCGAAGTCCTTGAAGACGGCCGTCACCCCGCCGACGTGCGCCTCGACACCGGCTTCCGGGATCACGTCGTCACGCAGCCGGTCGATGAGCCGGTCCGTCCCGACGGACTGCGGGGACGTCTTCGGCACGACCTGGATGACGGTGATGCCCCCGGCGGGCGGGGCCGCGGCGGCCTGCGCGACGCCGTCCGTCGCACGGATCGTCCTGACAAGCTCCGTGGTGTCGGCGCCGCCCGGCACGACGACCTGAAGCGGCCCGTTGAAGCCGGGCCCGAAGCCCTCCGCGAGCAGGTCGTACGCCTGTCGGGTCGTCGTCGACTCCTGGTTGTTGCCCTGGTCGGTGGCGCCGAGCCGCAGTGACAGTACGGGCAGCGCGAGCACCGCCATGACCACCAGCGCCATCGCCGCGATCGAGCGCGGGCGTTCTTGCACGTACGCCGACCAGCGCGCCGCGGGACCGCTCGCCTCGGCGGGGTCGGGCCCCGCCCCCGCGAGCTTCCGCCGCTGCTTGCGGCTGAGGACGCGCGGGCCGAGCAGACCGAGGAGCGCGGGCAGAAGAGTGACCGCCGCCAGGACGCTGAGCACGACCGTCAAGGACGTGGCGATGACGACTCCGTCCAGGAAGCGCAGGTTCATCACCAGCATTCCGGCGAGCGCGATGCACACGGTTCCGCCCGCGAACAGGACCGCGCGCCCGGACGTGTTGAGGGCACGCACCGCCGACTCCTCCGGTTCCAGCCCTCGCTGGATGCCGCGCCGGTGCCGCGTGACGATGAAGAGCGCGTAGTCGATGCCGACTCCGAGACCGATCAACGAGCCGAGCAGCGGGGCCACTTCGGGCACGTTCGTCACATGGCTGAGCAGCATCGTCGCCATCATTCCGCTGCCGACGCCCATGATCGCCACGACGATCGGGAGCAGCATCGCGAAGAGCGAGCCGAAGGCGAGGAAGAGGACCACGGCCGCCGCCGCGATGCCCACGACCTCGGAGACGCCGGTGGGCGGCTCCTGGATACGGGTGATGGCCTGGCCGCCCAACTCGACCTGGAGGCCGTCACGTTCGGCGCCCTGAGCCGTGTCGACGACTTTCTGGACGAGGTCCTTGGGGACCTCGTTCGCCTGGTCGGTGAAGGTGATCTGCGCGAAGGCGGTACGGCCGTCGCGGCTGATCTGGGTGGCGTTCTTCGCGTCGTAGGGGCCCACGACCTCGCCGACGCCCCGCATTCCGGCGATCTCCTTCAGCGCGGGCTCGATCCGGGACCGTACGGCCGTGTCCGTGACCGGCCCCGCGTCCCCGGACGACCGCCACACCACGGTATCCGTGTCACCCGAGCTCCGCGGAAACGCCTTCGTCATCAGGTCGTACGCCTGCTTGGAGTCCGTGTCAGGGAGGGAGAACACGTTCGAGTAGTCGGTCCCCGCCGAGGTGCCCGCGGCCCCGAGGCCGAACAGCGCCCCCACCCACAGCACCAGGACCACCAGACGGTGCCGGTAGCACCACCGTGCCAATGCCGTCACGTTTGCCACTCCTTCGGTCTTCCCCCGGGCCTTCCTCGGCCTCAGCATCCGCGGACGCGGGCGCACGGCGGGACGGCGCGGCCATGACTCTCAAGGAACTCCAAGGGGGCGAGCAGGTCCGAGCGGGGGCGGGCCCGCCGATACTGGACGTATGAACGCTGGGGGTATGAGCGATGAGCAGGTGAACTCGGGGCCTGTGAACTCGGGGCACGCGAAGGGTGGGCCGGTGAACTCGGGGCACGCGAACGCTGGGCCGGTGAGTGCCGAACCCGCGAGCGCTGGGCCCGTGAACCACGCGGAGCACCCCGCGGGAGCCACCGTGCTCATCGTCGAGGACGAGCCGAGCATCGCCGACGTCCTGGCGATAGCCCTGCGCTACCACCGCTTCGAGGTCATGACCGCGGGCACTGTCCGCGAGGGCCTCGCCCTCGCCACACGCACCCGGCCCGACGCCGCGCTCCTCGACGTGATGCTGCCGGACGGCGACGGCCGGGCGCTCGGGCGCGAACTGCGCGCCCGCAGGCCCGATCTGGCCCTCGTCTTCCTGACCGCGCGCGACGCGCCCGCCGAGATCGTGGGCGCGCTCGGCTTCGGCGACGACTACATCACCAAGCCGTTCAACATCGACGAGGTCGTGGCCAGACTGGGCGCCGTCCTGCGCCGCACCCGGTCGGCCGATGTCCTGCCCGAGCGTCCGCCGCTGCGCTACGGCGACCTCGAACTCGACGAGACGGCCTACACCGTCCACCGCTCGGGCCATACGGTCCAGCTCACGCCCACCGAGTACGCGCTCCTGCGCTTCCTCGTGCGCAACGGCGGCCGCGTCGTGCCCAAGGAACAACTCCTGCGGCACGTATGGCAGTACGAGCACACCGCCGAGTCGACCGTCGTCGAGACGTACATCAGCTACCTGCGGCGCAAACTCGAAGCGCTGGGGCCGCCGTTGATCACTACGCGGCGGGGGGTCGGATACGGGCTTGCGGGTGGGGCGTGAACCGGGGGCGGGGCGCGGGTGAGGGCCTCCGCGGCCGACGCGGGCTCTTCCCTGGCCTGCGCGAGCGGGTCCCTGGCCTGCGCGAGCAGGCGGGGGGCCGACGCGGGCAGGCGGGTGGCCGGAGTCGGCGGTTCCACTCCCTGCGCGCCAAGCTCACCCTCGTGAACGTCGCGCTGCTCGCCCTCGGCATCGTCGCCGCGACCGCCGTCAGCCTCATCGGGATGCGCCACTACCTCCTCGAGAACGTCGACGCCGAGCTGACGTCGTCACGCACCTCTCTCCAGCGCACCGGCCTCACCCTCAAACAGATCGAGTCGCTCAGCGAACTGGGCATCGCCCTCGACAAACTCTCCCCCGGCCCCCACTCGACCGACAGCGGCGCGAGTTCACTGCCACGCAACGAGACCGTGTTCGTGGCCGTCGACCGGGCCGGCGAGCCCATCACCGTAGGCACTCTGCGCCCCACCGCCCGCCAGCGCGACCTCGCCTCCGCGGTCGAC
Organism: Streptomyces sp. NBC_00569; assembly: GCF_036345255.1. Lineage (NCBI taxonomy): Bacteria > Bacillati > Actinomycetota > Actinomycetes > Kitasatosporales > Streptomycetaceae > Streptomyces > Streptomyces sp. NBC_00569. Next base: position 4,379,318 of record NZ_CP107783.1, read on the forward strand.
GACCCGAAGGCGCTCGCCACCGCCGACGAGCCGCACGACGTCACCGTGCACGGCGACCCGTACCGCGCGGTGGGCGCCCGCCTCGCCGACGGTACGACCGTGCTGCTCGCCACCTCGACGGCCAACGTCCAGACCGGCATCCACAAAGCGCTCAGGCTCGACATCACCCTCGGCACGGGCCTGCTCACCCTGCTCGCCGTCCTCACGATGATCGGCGTCAGCCACCGGATGCGGCCCCTCGAAGACATGGTCGAGACCGCGTCGGCCATCGCCGACGGAGACCTCGCACGACGCGTGCCCCCGCACCACGACACCGCTCTGGAGGTCGAACAGCTGCGGCTCGCCCTCAACTCCATGCTCCACCAGGTCGAAACGGCGTTCGAGACCCGTGAACGCAGCGCCGCGCAACTGCGGCGGTTCGTCGCCGACGCCTCCCACGAACTGCGCACGCCGCTCGCCGCGATCCGCGGCTACCTCCAGCTCTACGACAAGGGGATGCTCCGCGACCCGGCCGAACGCACCCGGGCCCTGGGCCGCGTCCACGCCGAGGCCGACCGCATGAGCCGACTCGTCGACGAACTCCTCACCCTGGCCCGCCTCGACCAGGGCCCCGAACTGCGCCTGCGGAACGTCGACCTGAGCCGGCTGGTCCGAGAAGCCGCCGACGACCTGCGCGTGCAGCAGCCGGACCGGCCGGTCCAGGTCGCAGCCGACGGCGCGCTGCTGGTCCGCGCCGACGAGTCGGGCCTGCGCCAGGTCCTCGGGAACCTCCTCGCCAACGTACGCACCCACACTCCCCAGGACGCCCCGGTCAGCGTCTCGCTCGAACGCGTGGACGGGACGGTGCGGCTGTGCGTGGCCGACGAGGGGCCCGGGCTCGACGAGGACGACGCGGCACGGATCTTCGACCGCTTCTTCCGGGCGGGCGGGGGTGCCGGCAGCGGTCTGGGCCTGGCGATCGTGCAAGGGGTGGTGTCGGCGCACGGCGGCGAGGTGTCCGTGCGCACGGCTCCGGGGGCGGGGGTGCGGGTGACGGTGGTTCTGCCAGGGGGCGGGGGGCCTGTGGGCCCGGCTGTGGCTGAGCAAATTCCCTTGGGTGAGGGGCTTCCCGTGGGTGAAGGTTCCGGGAGTGGAGGTCCCGTGGGCGAGGGCCCCGGGAGTGGGGCCACCACGTCGGAGCCGGTCAGATCCAGCCGAGCTGCCACAACCGGAACACGCCGGTCCCGTCCGACAGATACTGCCCGCCGGTGACGTCCTCCGTGCTGAGCACGTACTCCTTGCGCTGCCACAGAGGGATGAGCGGGACGTCGCGCGCGACCGCTTCCTGAAGCTTGCGGAAGTCGCCCATGGTGCGGCTGCGGTCCTCGTACTGCTGACTGGCCTGGATCAGGCCGTCGACCTCTTTGCTGCTGTATCCGTTGTGCATGCCGGACCCGGTGCGCACGAGCTGCGCGGTGAACGTGTCCGGATCGGGGAAGTCCGGCAGCCAGCCGACCGCGTACGCGTCGAGCTTCCCGCTCGCGTACCGCTTCTGGAAGTCGGTCCACTCGTAGTAGCGCAGGCTCACCTTGAACAGTCCGCTCGCCTCCAACTGCCGCTTGACCTCCTTCGCCTCCGACGCGGACGCGGCGCCGCGCGAGTACGCGAACTCGAAGCGGACCGGCGTACTGACCCCGGCCTCCTGGAGCAGCGTGCGCGCACGGGCGGCGTCCGGCTTCGGATACGCGTCGAAGAACGCGGTCGTGTGCCCGGTGATGCCGCGCGGGATCAGGGAGTAGAGGGAGTCGACGGTGCCTTGGTACGTCGAGGCGACCAGCCGGTCCCGGTCGACGAGCGTGGCGAGGGCCTGCCGCACCCGGCGGTCGTGCAGCGGGCGGCCCGTCCGCACATTGAGGACGAGGTTCCGGGTCTCCGCGCTGTCGACCTCGGTGAGCCGATCCCCCTTGTCGCTCGGCGCGTACGAGGCGAGCAGCGCGGGCGGCAGCTGCCGCGCGGCGACGTCGACCGAACGGGCCTTCCAGGCGGACTCGAGGGCGGCCGAGTCCTTGAAGTAGCGCAGGGTGGTGGGCTCCCCGACACTCTTGGCCGCGCCCTGGTAGCCGGCGTTGGGGACGAGCTTCGCCTGCTTGCCGGGCGTGTACGAGCTGAGGCGGTAGGGGCCGGTGCCGTCGACGCGGGTACGGGTGCGCAGGCTGTGCGCGGGGTACTGGGTGCTGTCGACGATGGAACCGGCGCCCGTGGCGACCTTGAACGGGAACGTCGCGTCGGGCGAGGACAGCCGGAAGGTCACCGTCCGCGCACCGCTCGTCTCGACCTTGCCGAGGGTGTCGAGCAAGGTGGCGGGCCCCACCGGAGAGTTGATGGCCCTGACCCGGTCGAAGGAGAACTTCACGTCCTTGGCCGTCACCGCGCGACCACTCGGGAACGTCAGCCCGTCACGCAGCTCGCAACGGTAGGTACGCAGCCCGTGGCCGACGAACCCGCAGTGCTTCGCGGCATCCGGCACGGGCGCGGCGCCACCCGCGTCGAAGGTCAGGAGCGACTGGAACACGTTGCTGTACAGCGCCCATGATCCGGCGTCGTACGCACCGGCCGGATCGAGCGACGTCACGGCGTCGGTCGTCCCGACGGTGATCGTCTTCCCCTGCTCGTCCTGATCCGGAAGAAGCTGCCATGCGCCGGCTCCGGCGGCGGCAAGCACTATGAACATCGCAAAAACCCGCATGCGAATCGACCGCATCGCGCCCCTCCCCAGTGACGTGGATCACTGAATCACAGGAGTTTGAGCTGTGGGAAGAGAAGGTGATGAGGTTTCGGAGACCGGGAGGCATCTTGTGAGCAGCCTGTGAGCAAGGGGGTTTCGAGCCTGTTTCGAGGCGGGGTGTTTCTGGGGTCGGGCGGCTCTTTGCAGGGGGCCGGGGTGATACGTCGTACCTCCCCCGGCCTCCCTCACGCCCGCTTCGACGCCAGCTCGACGACCGTGATGTCCGACGGCGCGCCCACCCGGACCGGCGGGCCCCACGCACCGGCGCCCCGGCTCACGTACAACTGCGTGTCGCCGTATCGCTCCAGGCCTGCGAGCGTCGGGTTCGCCGCGTCGGCGATGAAGTTGCCCGGCCAGAGCTGGCCACCGTGAGTGTGACCCGACAGCTGGAGGTCGACGCCGTGCTTCACCGCCTGGTGGATCATCACGGGCTGGTGGGCGAGGAGGACGGCGGCGCGACCGGGGTCGCGGTCCCCGAGCGCCTTGTCGTAGTCGGGCCCGTCGCCGTAGTTCTCGCCGGTCACGTCGTTCACCCCGGCCAGGTCGAACGCGCCCATCTCCACGCGCGCGTTCTCCAGGGGCCGCAGGCCGATCTCACGTACGTGCTCGACCCACGGCTCGGCGCCCGAGAAGTACTCGTGGTTGCCCGTCACGAAGTACGTGCCGTGCCGTGCCCGCAGCCCCGCAAGCGGCGCGACGGCCGGCGCCAGGTCCTCGACACTGCCGTCGACCAGGTCCCCGACGACCGCGATCAGGTCGGGCTGCGTGGAGTTGATCGTGTCGACCACCCGCTGGGCGAACCCCCGGCCCAGAACCGGGCCCAGGTGGATGTCGCTGACGACCGCGATCCTGAACCCGTGCGCGGAACGCGGCAGCCGGGCCAGCGGAACCGTGACCCGCTTCACCCTGGGCCCGCGCAGCACACCGTACGCACCGTTCCCGACGATCCCGGTGGCCGCGACCACGGCGGCACCACCGACGACGCGAGAGACGAAGAGCCGACGCGAGGGGTCGGCCGCGGCCGATGGCGTGACGGGCTCGGGCGTGGTGGGGGTTGGGGTTGAAGTGGTGGTCGCGGTGGGCAGCTCGTCGGGCTCGCGCGTCGGAACCAGCACGGGCTCCGGCACGGGCCCCGGCTCCGCGCCGCCCGGCCCGGACCTGCGGTCGAGGTAACGCCGCAGCAGGGGGCGCACCACTTCACCCACCAGGACCGCGAGCACCAGATAGATGGAGAAGGCCATCCACAAGAACCCGGGCCAGGACAGAACCTGCTGCAGCCAGAACGGCGCACCGGCCCGCTCGCTCGCCACCGCCGCGAACATCAGCAACGGCCCCAGCACGAACACGGCCGTGCCCGCCCGCCGCGCAAGACCGGCGCGGACCGTGGTGTCGCGCACCAGTCGGCGCCACGCGTACCAGTGCAGACCGGCGAAGGCCGCGAGCGAGGCGACCCCTGCGATCACTAAGACGGCGATCACGACGCCGCTCCCCCCGTTGAGTTCATCGCGCTGTTCGCAGTGGCGTTCGTTGTGGCGTTCGTAGTGGTGTTCATCGCCGTGTTCATCGCGTCACGCACGACGCAGGGCACGCAGCCCGCGGAACCCGATGCCCCCAACCACCGTCCCCAAGACAAAGGAGACAACGGCGAGCGTCAGATGCACCCAGAGGTAGGCGGTCGGGTCGCCGGCGTCGTCGAAGGCAAGCCCGCTCCCGTCCTTCCACAGGTTCTTGACGAAAGTGACCCAGATGACCCAGCTCCAGACACCGAAGGCGAGCAGGAACCAGGAGACGGGGCGGCTGAGCTTCATACCCTCAGTATCGCCAGTCCTCCGTCCGCACCGCCGCCGGGGTGGGGAGCAGGAGACACAGAACACCTCGGCGGAGACTTACGGGGCCCAGCCATGTACGTTCACGACCGTGCCTGCCTCGAATGAGTCGTATTTCACGACCGTCTCTGCCAAGACCGAGTCCCTTTTCAAGCGTTCCGGTCTGAAGCGTTCCGGTCCTCGGCGTGCCGGGCGATGGTCCGCCGTCGCCGCCACGGTGGCCGCCTCCGCCACTCTCCTCTCGGTCTGCTGCGCCTCACCCGCACTGGCCGACGACAAGCCGGGATCCTCCAAAGGCAAGGCGAAGCCGCCGGCCTCGATGTCGACCGTGGGCGGCGCGCAGCTGGGCAAGCCGGGCACACAGGTGAATCTGGCGAACGGCGCCCCCGTCCTGCCCAAGGATCTGAGCGCACGCTCCTGGATCGTCACGGACGCAGAGTCGGGCCAGGTACTCGCCTCGCACAACGCGCACTGGCGCCTGCCCCCCGCCAGCACCCTCAAGATGCTCTTCGCCGACACGGTCCTCCCCAAGTTCCTCAAGACGCAGACGCACAAGGTCGTCCCCTCCGACCTGGCCGGCATCGGCGAGGGCTCCAGCATGGTCGGCGTCAAGGAGGGCTACACCTACACCGTCCACGACCTGTGGCTCGGCGTGTTCCTCCGCTCCGGCAACGACGCGGTCCACGTCCTGTCCGCCCTCAACGGCGGTGTCCCGCAGACCGTCAAGGACATGCAGTCCCACGCCGACGAGCTCCAGGCCCTCGACACCCACGTGGTCAGCCCCGACGGCTACGACGCCCCCGGCCAGGTCTCCTCCGCCTACGACCTCACTCTCTTCGCCCGCTCGGGCCTGCAGAAGAAGGACTTCCGCGAGTACTGCGCGACGGCGACCGCGAAGTTCCCCAAGACTCAGAAGAAGGGCAAGACCACCAGCTCCTTCCAGATCCAGAACACCAACCGGCTCATCACCGGCGACATGGGTCTCGACCCCTATAAGGGCATCGCCGGGGTCAAGAACGGCAACACCACCAACGCCGGCGCCACCTTCACCGGCGTCGCCGAACGCAACGGCAAGGTCCTCCTCGTCACCGTCATGAACCCCGACTCCGGCGAGAACCAGGCGGTCTACCAGGAGACGGCCCGTCTCCTCGACTGGGGTTTCCAGGCCGACGGCAAGGTCACGCCGGTGGGACAGCTCGTCCCGCCCAAGAGCGCCGACACCGGCGGCGCCAACGGCTCCTCCGCCAGCCCGAAGGGCGACAAGAAAGCTGCCGCGCCCGACAAGGCCTCGACCGCCCACGCCTCCGTCCAGAACGGCTCCAGCGGCATCGGTATCGCCCTGTCCATCACAGGCGGCGCCCTCATCCTCCTGGCCGCGGCCGCTTTCCTCGTCAACCGCCGCTGGCCCCTGCCCGAACTGGTGCGCCGACTCCCCCGCCGCTGACGGGACCCGTCCGGGAGTACCACCGCTGTCCGGCGGTGCTCCCGCTGTCTGGCTCGAGTGCACCGGCGCCGTCTGTCTCAGGCGGCGTCGGCCCGCGCCGCCCCCGGCGGCTCCACCCCCGGCTCGGCCTCGTCCGCCACCTCCGGGTCGGGCTGCCCCCGCGTGGCCGTCCAGGCCGCGCAGAACAACAGCAGCTTCGCCGTGAAGTTGATCCACAGCATCAGGGCCACCGGCGTCCCGAACGCCCCGTACATGCTCTTCGACGCCACCTCCCTCATATAGCTGCCCAGCAACAGCTTCAGCAGCTCGAACCCCGCCGCCCCGATCAGCGCCGCCGTCAACAGCTGCCGCCGATGCGGGTGAACCCCCGGCAGCAGCGTCAGCACATAGAGCAGCAGCAGGAAGTCCGCGAGCACGGCGATCGCGAACGCCACCGCCCTGAGCAGCGCGCCTCCCCATCCCTCATGGGAGATGCCGAGCTCGCCCGCCGTCCACCCGACCGCGCTCGAGGCGAGCATCGATGCCGCCAACGAGAGCAGTCCGGCCCCGCCCAGCCCCACCAGGACCCCGGCGTCCCTGACCTTGCGCATGACCGGGTTCTCCTCCGGGTCCTCCAACTCCCAGACGGCGCGCAGACACTCTCTTATCGAGCCGACCCACCCGATGCCGGTGAAGAGCAGCAACGCCCCCGCCACCAGACCCACCGTTGCCGCGTTCGCGACGAGCGCGCCCAGGTCCAACTGGTCGGAGATGCCGGGCACCTGCTCCGCGATCTTGTCCTGGAGCGTCTTCTGCCGCTCCTCGCTGAGCGTGCCGGCCGCGATCGCCGCGGCCACGGTCAGCAGCGGGAACAGTGCCAGGAAGCTGATGAACGTCATCGCCGCCGCGAGCCGCGTCCAGTGCACCTGGTCGAGCCGCTCGTAGGCGAACCACGCGTGCGTACGCATGAGCCGCTCGACGATCGGCCCGACACCGGGGAGTCTCTTCAGCCAGTCCATGATCCGAGCCTGCCCTCCCTGACCGTTCTCGCACGTCTCGCCGGAATCGCCGCCGGGAAGACAAGGGTCCGAGTACCCCAGAACCTCAGAACCGTGGCCAGCATCATGCCCACCCCCGCCCCGGACACCGTGTCCGCGCGCTGCGACGTGAGCCCGAGCCCGTAATGCGACACGGCGATGCACAACAACTGCACCACCGCCCCCGCCACATTGACCGCGAAGAACACCCCGTACTGCCGCAGCCGTGACACCTCGATCGCCGTCCGCCGATAGGTACCGAGCGCGTTCCCCCCGTACGCGACCGTGCAACCGGCCAGGAAAGACAGCGACTTGGCGGTGAGCGGATTCCAGCCCGCCGGCCCCCGCAACCATACGAACAGCCCCAGGTCGACGGCGTACGCACAGCTCCCCACCAGCGCGAACCCCGCCAACTCGGGCCCAAGACCCTTCATCCACCACCACCCCCGAACCCACCACGACCGCTCCTCCCCCATGCCCCCACGGGACGCGCCTTCCTTGGACGGGCCGCCCCCCTGCAAACCCTGATCCGACACCCCCTCGCCTTCCGCGTTCACCAGTTGGCGACCGCGAGCCCGTACATCGCCACCCACGCCAGGCCGATCACGGCCAGTGCTCTGTCCCGCAGAACGACCTCCTCCGGCTCACCCGCCGTGCCACGGTCGGCGAAGACCGCGTAGCGCAGGACGGCGAGGATGAAGGCCACCATCGACAGCTGTCTCCACGGCAGCACGCCGGTTCGCGCCAGCCCGCCTTCCTCCATGGCCCACAGGCAATAGGCGAGAACGGACACCCCTGCGGCAAGCTGCCAGACGAACCGCAGATAGCCGGTCGTGTACTCCGACAGCAACGCCCGCGTCGCGCCCGCCTTCCCGGCCATCTGCACGGCCTCGGAGTACCGCTTGGCCGACACCATGAACAGCGCCCCGAACCCCGTCGTGATCAAGAACCACCGCGACAGCGGAATCCCCAGCGCAAGCCCTCCGATCATGGCCCGCATCAGAAACCCGGTGGTCACCACGACAAGATCGACGACGAGAACGCGCTTGAGGCTGATGCAGTACGCCAGTTGCATCCCGACGTAGGCGGTCAACAGCGCCGCCGTCATCGGGTTGCACAAGGTCGCGGCCACCAGCGGTGCGAGAACCGCGAGACCGCCCCCGACCCCATAGGCCACCGCCACCGGAACGCAGCCCGCGGCCACGGGCCGGTTCCGCTTGACCGGGTGCGCCCGATCGGCCTCGGCGTCCCGCGCGTCGTTGATCAAATACACGGCGGAGGCAGCCACAGTGAACAGCAGGAACACCAGAGCCAGTTGAGCCGCCGCGTGCCACGTGAACAGCTCACCGGCCGCCGCGGGGGCGGCCACGACCAGCACGTTCTTCACCCATTGCCGCGGTCTCGCCGTCTTCAACAGTCCGACCGGCAACCCGACCGTCGTCGCCGCGCGCGGCCCCGGCACCGATTTCCCCGGCGGCCGGTCCAACAGCGCCGCGGCCGACCCCCGCCGCCCTTGGCCGGACGCATGCACCAACGGCGCCCCGTCGCCCGCTCCCCCCGTGTCCATCGCTCCCCTCACCCCTTCCCCTCGCTCATTCCGTTCCGTCATCGCCGGGCACCCCCGGCCACCCAATGAGCCCCGAGCCGCGCGGCGGCCGCCCCGAGCGCCGCCCCCGCCGCCACATCGGACGGGTAGTGCACCCCGACGACCATGCGCGAGACGCACATCGCCGCCGCCAACGGCGGGACGAGCCGCGCCCCCGCCGGCCGCAACGCCCCGTACGCGACCGTCGCGGCGGCCGCCGAAGCCGCGTGCGAACTGGGGAAGGAATGCCGCCCCGCCGTCCGCACGAGCGGCTCCACACCGCTCTCCGCCCCCGGCCTCGGCCGCCGGACGACCCGCTTGATCCCCATGCTGGCCACGTGCGCCGCGGCGGTCAGCGCCGTGCCGCGCAGCCACGCCCCTCGCCGCTCCCGGTCGACCGCCGCCCCCAACAGCCCCGCGCCGAGCCAGAGCGCCCCGTGCTCCCCGCTCCAGGACAGTGCGCGCGCGGCCGCTGCCACGCGCCGGTCCGTACCGCAGTCGCGCAATGCCGACAGCAATCGGCGGTCCATATCGTCCATGTGGCTCACTCTGCGCGTCAAAACCCGCATAACTCAGACAATTTGGGGTGACACCCTTTCAATCACCCATTTCGGTGAGGGCTTGGTTTGTTTGGGGCGAAGGCCCTATCTATGGGCGATACGGTCGCCGTCATGGCTGCCGATCCCGCTCCCCCCACCGCCCGCACACCCGCCGTCTCCCCCGGCGTCACACCCCCCGGCCCAGCCACCCCAGCTGCCCCTGCCGCTCCGTCCACAGCTGCACCCCCCTCAGCGCCCGCACCCGCGCCCATCTCGCCGGCCGTCCCGGCACCCGGCACTCCCCCCACCACGTCGCCTTCCCGCGACTCCGTCCACGACGACCCCTCCGGCGGCATCCTCGACACCGTCCCCATGACCGGCTGGGGCCGCACCGCCCCCACCGCCGCCCGGATCGTGCGCCCCCGCTCCTATGCGGAGGCGGCAGCGGTGGTCCGCGCATGCGGGACACCGGGCCACCGGGGCAACATCGCCCGTGGCCTGGGCCGGGCCTACGGAGACGCGGCACAGAACGCCGGCGGCAGCGTCCTGGACATGACCGCCCTGGACCGCATCCACGCGATCGACGCGTCCGGTGGGACCGTGCTGTGCGACGCGGGCGTCTCACTGCACCGCCTGATGGAAGTCCTCCTCCCTCTCGGCTGGTTCGTCCCCGTGACCCCCGGCACGCGCTACGTCACGGTCGGCGGCGCGATCGGCGCCGATATCCACGGCAAGAACCACCACGTCTCGGGATCGTTCTCTCGCCACGTGCTCGCCCTGGAACTGCTCACAGCCGACGGCGAAGTGCGGATCGTCGAGCGCGACAGCGCGCTGTTCGACGCGACGGCCGGCGGGATGGGACTCACCGGGATCATCCTCACTGCCACCATCCAACTCCTGCCTGTCGAAACCTCGTTCATGTCGGTCGACACGGAACGCGCCGTTGACCTGGACCACTTGATGGCTCGCCTCACCGAGACCGATCACCTCTACCGGTACTCGGTCGCCTGGATCGACCTCCTGGCCCGCGGAGCCTCGATGGGCCGCTCGGTACTGACCCGCGGTGATCACGCTCCGCTGGACGCCGTTCCCGCACGGGCGCGCAGGGCGCCATTGACGTTCCGCCCCAGGCAGCTTCCGGCCGCACCCGGATTCGTACCCGAAGGACTCCTTGGCCGCAGGACCGTCGGCCTCTTCAACGAGCTCTGGTACCGCAAGGCCCCCACGTCGCGCGTCGGCGAGATCCAGAGGCTCTCCTCCTTCTTCCACCCCCTCGACGGCGTACCGCACTGGAATCGCATCTACGGGCGCAGTGGATTCGTCCAGTACCAATTCGTCGTCGGATATGGCCAGGAGGAAGCACTTCGTCGCATCGTGCAGCGCATCTCCGAACGCCGGTGCCCCTCCTTCCTGGCGGTCCTCAAGCGCTTCGGCGACGCGGATCCCGGCTGGCTGTCCTTTCCCATGCCCGGCTGGACGCTGGCCCTCGACATTCCCGCGAACCTGCCGGGACTCGGCGTGTTCCTCGACGAACTCGACGAGGAGGTGGCCGCGGCAGACGGACGCATCTACCTCGCCAAGGACTCGCGGCTGAGGCCCGAACTGCTCTCGGCGATGTATCCCCATCTCGATGAATTCCGCTCCCTGCGAGCCCAGTTGGACCCACGAGGCGTGTTCCGCTCGGATCTGTCCCGGCGCCTCGGACTCTGACCGGACTGGGAACGGGTGCCGTGTCCGGGGCTCTCGCACCTACCGACAGTCCCGCTCCCCCTCATCGCACGCACGTCGTATCCCCCTCACCCGGCACGGCCCCTCCGCACCGATTCACTTCTGTTACACCGCTCGGGCCGTCCGGGTTCCCATCCCGCCCCCACCGATTTCGGTCCCGCCCATTTGGAGTTTGGTTCTCATGAAGGACGCCTTCGGCACCCCCCAGTCCTTGCTCGTCCTCGGCGGCACCTCCGAGATCGCGCTCGCCACCGCCCGACGCCTCGTGGCCCGGCGGACACGAACGGTGTGGCTGGCCGGCCGCCCGTCCCCCGCCCTCGACCGTGCGGCCGCCGAACTCCGCGACATGGGCGCCGACGCCCGTACCGTCGCCTTCGACGCGCTCGACTCCGAGGCGCACGAGGTGACGCTGGGCAAGGTGTTCGCCGAGGGCGACATCGACATGGTGCTGCTGGCCTTCGGGATCCTCGGCGACCAGGCCCGCGACGAGGACGAGCCGCTGGCCGCGGTGCGCGTCGCGCAGACCAACTACACGGGCGCCGTGTCGGCGGGCCTCATCTGTGCCCGCGCCCTGCAGAGCCAGGGCCACGGCTCGCTGGTGGTGCTCTCGTCGGTCGCGGGTGAGCGGGCCCGCCGGTCCAACTTCATCTATGGGTCGAGCAAGGCCGGCCTGGACGCCTTCGCGCAGGGCCTCGGCGACGCGCTGCACGGCACCGGCGTGCATGTGATGGTCGTGCGCCCCGGCTTCGTACGGTCAAAGATGACGGCAGGCATGGCGGAGGCGCCCATGGCCACCACCCCGGAGGCGGTGGCACAGGCCATCGAGACGGGACTCAGGCGCCGGTCGGAGACCGTGTGGGTGCCGGGGGCGCTGCGCGTGGTGATGTCGGCGCTGCGGCATGTCCCGCGTCCGGTGTTCCGGCGGCTGCCGATGTAGGCCGAGTCGCACAGCGACCGGCCGACTCGCTGCGCGTCAGCGAGCCGGCTGTCGGCCCCGCTTCGAGCGGTCGGGGCCCTGCGCGGGAACGGCCGGGCCGCCGAAGGGGAACTCGCGCAACTTGCGCCAGATACCGTCGGCGCCCTGCTCGTACAGCGCGAACCCGGTGCACGGCCACGCCGCCTCGTACCCGGCGAGCTCCGTGTACGCCCGGTCCATCGCTTCCTCCGCGATGCCGTGCGCCACCGTGACGTGCGGGTGGTAGGGAAACTGCAGCTCGCGGGCGACCGGACCGGACTCGTCACGGACCTGCTTCTGCAGCCAGGTACAGGCCTCGGCGCCCTCGACGACCTGTACGAACACAACGGGAGACAGCGGACGGAACGTTCCCGTCCCCGCGAGCCGCATCGTGAAGTTCCGCCCCGCGGCGGCGACCGCCTCGAGATGGGCCTCGACCGAGCGCAGCGACCTGTCCTCCACCTCGGTCGGCGGGAGCAGCGTGACGTGCGTGGGGATGCCGTGCGCAGCGGGGTCACCGAAGCCCGCGCGCCGCTCCTGGAGCTGGCTGCCGTGTGGCTCCGGAACCGCGATCGAAACGCCGATCGTTACGGTCCCCACGTCGTACTCCTGTCGTCGTGTGGTGGGCGGATGTCGGTATGGCGGTTCAGGCCGGGCTGAGGCTCAGTGCTTCGCGGGCAGCAGTCCGACCTTGTCGTAGGCCTGAGCGAGGGTTTCGGCGGCGACGGCACGCGCCTTCTCCGCGCCCTTGGCCAGGATCGAGTCGAGCGTCTCCGGGTCGTCCAGGTACTCCTGGGTACGGGTCCGGAACGGTGTCACGAAGTCCACCATGACCTCTGCCAGGTCCGTCTTGAGCGCACCGTACATCTTGCCCTCGTAGTTCTGCTCCAGTTCCGGGATACCTGTGCCGGTGAGGGTGGAGTAGATGGCGAGGAGGTTGCTGACGCCCGGCTTGTTCGCCGGATCGAACCGGATCACGGTGTCGGTGTCGGTGACCGCGCTCTTGACCTTCTTGACGGTGGTCTTCGGCTCGTCGAGCAGGTTGACGAGCCCCTTCGGCGTCGACGCCGACTTGCTCATCTTGATCGACGGGTCCTGGAGGTCGTAGATCTTCGCCGTTTCCTTGAGGATGTACGGCGCCGGGACCGTGAAGGTCTCGCCGAAGCGACCGTTGAAGCGCTCGGCGAGGTCGCGCGTCAGCTCGATGTGCTGGCGCTGGTCCTCTCCCACGGGCACCTGGTCGGCCTGGTAGAGCAGGATGTCCGCGACCTGGAGGATCGGGTAGGTGAAGAGACCGACGGTCGCGCGGTCGGCGCCCTGCTTGGCGGACTTGTCCTTGAACTGCGTCATGCGTGAGGCCTCGCCGAAGCCCGTCAGACAGTTCATGACCCAGCCGAGCTGTGCGTGCTCGGGGACGTGGCTCTGCACGAACAGCGTGCAGCGGTCCGGGTCCAGGCCGGCGGCGAGGAGCTGCGCGGCGGCGAGCCGGGTGTTGGCCCGGAGCTCCTTGGGGTCCTGCGGCACGGTGATCGCGTGCAGGTCCACAACCATGTAGAACGCGTCGTGAGACTCCTGCAGCGCCACCCACTGGCGGACCGCGCCGAGGTAGTTGCCGAGGTGGAACGAGCCAGCGGTGGGCTGGATTCCGGAGAGCACGCGGGGACGATCAGAGGCCATGCTCCTCATTCTCTCAGGTGTCTCTCATTGGTTGGAAACAGGTGGGCGACGGGTGCACGACAAGTGCTGAAACCGTGTACGGAGCGCTGTCGCCCACCCCTCCCGGCGTGTCGCCGGAACCCGGCTCCGGGACCTGGCCACCAGACCTGGCCACGGACCTGGCTTCAAGACCCGGCTTCGCTCTCGCTTCGGACCTGCCTTTCGGGCCGGTACAGACCTGCCTTGCGGGACGGTACGGACCTGCCTTGCGGGACGGTACGGAAAAACCTGTGCGACGGGTGGGAACCGATGCGCGGGGTGCGGTGTATCAACGATGTGAGGACACAGGGGGAGGTCCTGGAGGGGGGCCGCGTCGTCGACGACGAGCGTGCGGTGATCGCTCGCGTGCGCGCCGGAGACGTGGAGGCGTACGCGGTGCTGGTGCGCGCCTTCACCGGGCTGGCGCTGCGGGCGGCCCGGGCCCTCGGGGCAGGAGCGGACGCGGAGGACGTGGTGCAGCAGGCCTTCTTCAAGGCGTACTGCGCCCTGAGACAGTTTCGGGACGACGCGTCGTTCAAGCCGTGGCTGCTCGCGATCGTCGCCAATGAGACGAGGAACACAGTGCGCTCGGCGGTGCGACAGCGTTCGGTCGTGGGGCGGGAAGCGACGTTGATAGAGGCCGAGCCGCTGATACCCGAGACCACGGATCCGGCGGTCGCGGCCGTCCACGACGAGCGGCGGACGGCGTTGCTCGCCGCGCTCGAGGAGCTGAGCGAGGACCATCGGCTGGTCGTCACGTACCGGTATCTGCTCGAGATGGACGAGGCGGAGACGGCCGAGGCGCTCGGCTGGCCGCGCGGCACCGTGAAATCGAGGCTCAATCGCGCGCTGCGGAAGCTGAAGCGGATTCTTCCGGCGGAGCTGGACCCGCGGGAGGGAGGTGATGAGCATGAGTGAACCGCGTCACGAGGACGACGGGAGCCGGCGCACCGGCAAGGAGCACGGGCCCCGCGCGGACCGTGGGCTGCCGGCTGAGCTGCGGGCGCTGGGCAGGTCCCTGGACGGCCTGGGCCCCGGCGGCGAGTCGATGGCCGAGCGGGTGCTGGCACAGATACTCGCCGAGTCCGTTCCGGCACCGGTCGCCGAGCCGGGGGCGGGCCCTGTCCGGGTGCGGCGGGCGCGTCGCTGGATACGGGAGCGGTGGCGGATGCTCACGGCGGGGCTGTGCGGAGTGCTGACCGTGCTCGTGCTCACGCCTCCGGTGCGGGCTGCGGTCGCCGAGTGGTTCGGCTTCGGCGGGGTGGAGGTCCGGTACGACCCGTCGGCCCTGCCGTCGTCCGGTGTGCACGTCCCCGGGTGCGGCTCGTCGCTCTCGCTGGGCGAGGCCCGACGAGACGCCGGATTCGAACCGCTGGTGCCGGGCGAGCTGGGAATGCCGGACGCCGTGACGGTGACACGGGAACCGAAGTCGCGCTTCTTGATCACACTGTGCTGGCGCGAGGACGGGCACACGATCCGACTCGACGAGTACCCGGCGCAGCTCGACATCGGGTACATGAAATCGGTGCGCACGCAGCTGCACTGGGTCGACCTGGGCCGGGGTACGGGCCTGTGGTTCGCCCAGCCGCATCTGCTCGGTTTTTGGATGCTCGACGGCAACGGCGACCGGTGGACCCGTTCGGAACGCACCGCGGGCCCGACACTCCTGTGGACCCGCCGACAGGAGATGACGCTCCGCCTGGAGGGAGTCGATTCCCGGGAGCGGGCGATGGAGATCGCACGGTCGGTACGAAAGCCGGACGCCCACCGCTGATGTCCGCGGGCTGGGCCGGCGAGCTCACGCAACCGAGAACTCGCACACCGAAGTTGGGAACCCGGTCGGGTCGAGCGGTGTACCAGAAGTGAATCGACACGGGCGGGCCGTGCCGGGAGCAGCTGGGGGATCGGATGCGAACACTACGAAGGCCGGCCGCGCTGGCGGTGGCACTGACGGCGGCAATCGCCGCGATGCTGCTGAGCGCGTCAGGGGCGTCGGCCGGCGGACCGACGAGCGTTCTGGTGGTGTCGCCCGAGAGCGGCCAGAGCGCGTCGCTCTATTTCAGTGACAAGAAGTACGGGCCGCTGGAGAGTCTCCTGGGCGAGCCGGATCAGGGGCGAAGGGAGGAGCCGCCCGGCTTGGGCATAGGCGCGGGGCGTCAGCTCAATGTCACATGGCTGGTGCACGACGTGCTGCCGTGGCGGGTCGACCGGGTCTATCCGGACTCGCCGGGCACGAAGGACGTCTGGATACACACAGCGACGCACGTGCCTGACTCCTACAACGGGTACTGGCACAAGGCCCGTAAGCCTGCGGAGCTGCGCGCGCTCCTGAAGGATCTCGGGGTCATGGGCGCGCGGTCCGAAAAGGGCGGGAGTCCGATCTTCCCGGCGCCCTGGCAGTCACCCGACCGGTCCAAGGAAGCGCTGGGTGGAGCTCCGGCTCCGACAGCCGACGGTCGCGATACCGGGTCGTCCTCAGGCGCGCGGGCCTCGGCAGCCGGGCCGAACGACGGGGTGGACTGGTGGTGGGCGATACCGGGGCTGGTGGCGGGCGCCGCGCTGGCTCTGGTGCTGCGGCCCCTGGCCGACAGGCTGCCGGGTCGTCGCGGGACGGGTGGGACCCCGCCCGACGCGGGACCACGGCAGCAGCTGATCGATTCCTGAGAGGCGCTCTCCAGCTCTCACGGCTGGGGGAACGCACTGACCGACCCGCCGGTGCGGCTGGTGACGGGCCGGTCAAGCGATCAGGTGAGGTCGACCTCGGGGTAGAGCGGGAAGCCGCTCAGCAGGTCGGACGCTCGCGTGGAGACCTCGTCGGCGATCTTCTCGTCCAGGACGTGCTGCGCCTTGGAGGGCGCGCCCTTGCTGGTGGTGCCCGCTTCGGCGGCAGTGAGCACGCGGTCGATGAGGCCCGCGACCTCGTCCATCTCCGCGGTGCCCAGGCCACGGGTGGTCAGGGCAGGGGTGCCGATGCGGATGCCGGACGTGTACCAGGCACCGTTCGGGTCGGAGGGGATGGAGTTGCGGTTGGTGACGATGCCGGAGTCGAGGAGCGCGTTCTCGGCCTGGCGGCCGGTGAGCTCGTAGGAGGTGGCGACATCGATCAGGTTGAGGTGGTTGTCCGTGCCGCCCGTGACGAGGGTGGCGCCACGGCGGGTCAGGCCCTCGGCCAGGGCTCGGGCGTTGTCGACGACGGACTGGGCGTACTCGCGGAACTCGGGACGGCGGGCCTCCGCCAGGGCGACGGCCTTGGCGGCCATGACGTGCGGCAGCGGACCGCCGAGGACCATGGGGCAGCCACGGTCGACCTGGTCGGCGAGCGAGTCGTCGCAGAGCACCATGCCGCCGCGCGGGCCGCGCAGCGACTTGTGCGTCGTGGTGGTGACGATCTGGGCGTGCGGCACCGGGTCGAAGTCGCCGGTGAGGACCTTGCCGGCGACCAGGCCCGCGAAGTGCGCCATGTCGACCATGAGGGTCGCCCCGACCTCGTCGGCGATCTCGCGCATGATGCGGAAGTTCACCAGGCGGGGGTAGGCGGAGTAGCCGGCGACGATGATCAGCGGCTTGAAGTCGCGGGCGGTGGCGCGCAGGGCTTCGTAGTCGACGAGGCCGGTCTGCGGGTCGGTGCCGTAGCTGCGCTGGTCGAACATCTTGCCGGAGATGTTCGGGCGGAAGCCGTGGGTGAGGTGGCCGCCGGCGTCCAGGGACATGCCGAGCATGCGCTGGTTGCCGAAGGCCTGACGGAGCTCGGCCCAGTCGGCGTCGGAGAGGTCGTTCACGTTGCGAACGCCGGCCAGCTCCAGGGCGGGCGCCTCGACGCGCTGGGCGAGAACGGCCCAGAAGGCGACGAGGTTGGCGTCGATGCCGGAGTGCGGCTGTACATAGGCGTGGCGGGCGCCGAAGAGCTCGCGGGCGTGTTCGGCGGCGAGGGCCTCGACGGTGTCGACGTTGCGGCAGCCGGCGTAGAAGCGGCGGCCGACGGTGCCCTCGGCGTACTTGTCGCTGAACCAGTTACCCATCGCGAGGAGGGTGGCCGGGGACGCGTAGTTCTCGCTGGCGATCAGCTTGAGCATCTCGCGCTGGTCGGCGATCTCCTGGCCGATGGCGTCGGCCACGCGGGGCTCGACAGCCCGGATCACGTCGAGGGCGCTGCGGAACGCTACGGACTCGGTGGAGAGGGTGGGCTCTGACATGACGGACCTCCGGACGGATGGGACCTCCTCTGCTCGAGCGAGGTCGAGAGCAGGAGGTTCACGGGTCGGCCCAGGCGCACGGCACACAGTTCACAGGCCGCTCCCCGATGGTCGGTCCCATCCCAGCGCGCCAGTCACGGCCCTGCGGGCCACACTACCGGGCGCGCCGCAGGACGGGGTTTCCCGGTCCACGATGCGAGCGACGATAGGAAGGGGCCACAAGCCCACGTCTTCGCGCCATCAGAGCTGTAAGAACGGAGATCCCGTGACTGCTGTGACTCCTCCGAATGCCGCAACGGAAGCCTTCATCACCGCGTCCGAGGCGCACAGTGCGCACAACTACCATCCGCTGCCCGTCGTGGTCGCGACGGCGGAGGGCGCCTGGATGACGGATGTCGAGGGGCGCCGGTACCTCGACATGCTCGCCGGCTACTCAGCCCTCAACTTCGGCCATGGAAACCGGCGGCTCATCGAGGCCGCCAAGGCGCAGCTGGAGCGGGTGACGCTGACGTCCCGGGCCTTCTACCACGACCGGTTCGCCGCGTTCTGCAACCAGCTCGCGGAGCTGTGCGGCATGGACATGGTGCTGCCGATGAACACAGGGGCGGAGGCGGTCGAGACCGCCGTGAAGACGGCGAGAAAGTGGGGGTACCAGGTCAAGGGGGTGCTCGACGGGAGAGCGAAGATCGTCGTGGCGGGCAACAACTTCCACGGGCGCACCACGACCATCGTCAGCTTCTCCACGGACCATGAGGCGCGCGCGGACTTCGGTCCCTACACGCCGGGGTTCGAGATCGTGCCGTACGGCGATCTGACGGCGTTGCGCGGCGCTGTCACCGAGAACACCGTCGCGGTGCTGCTCGAACCGATCCAGGGCGAGGCCGGTGTCCTCGTACCGCCGGCCGGATATCTGCCGGCGGTAAGGGAGTTGACCCGCGAGCGGAACGTGTTGTTCATCGCGGACGAGATCCAGTCGGGACTCGGACGGACCGGGCGGACGTTCGCCTGTGAGCACGAGGGCGTGGTGCCCGACATGTACGTGCTGGGCAAGGCGCTCGGCGGTGGGGTCGTGCCGGTGTCGGCGGTGGTGTCCAGCAGTGAGGTGCTCGGGGTGTTCAAGCCGGGTGAGCACGGGTCGACGTTCGGCGGGAATCCGCTGGCCTGTGCGGTGGCGCTCGAGGTCATCGCGATGCTGCGCACCGGGGAGTTCCAGCAGCGGGCGGCCGAGCTGGGCGAGCATCTCCACGCGGAGCTCGGGCTGCTGACGGACACGGGCAAGGTGACGCAGGTGCGGGGACGCGGGCTGTGGGCGGGGATCGACATCGATCCGTCGTACGGGACGGGAAGGGAGATCTCGCAGAAGTTGATGGCCAAGGGCGTCCTGGTCAAGGACACCCACGGCAGCACGATCCGGATCGCTCCCCCTCTGGTGATCAGTAAAGAGGACCTGGACTGGGGGCTCGACCGGCTCCGGGCGGTCCTGGCGGTCTGACGGTGGTGCGCCTCCGGCGCACGGGCGGCCCACTCGTGGTCCGGCCACTGACGGGGGCGCCCCCGGACGGGGAGCCGCTCACCGGCCGGTCGGCGTAGGCACAACCTCTACAGTCGCTTTGTGCTTCTTGGAATGCTTTGCGCGCTCGGGGCGGCGGTCTGTTTCGGTACGGCTTCCGTGTTGCAGGCGATGGCCGCGCGAGCCGCGGAGCCGGGGACGGGGTCCGGTGTCGACGCCGCGCTGTTGCTACGGGCGCTGCGGCAGTGGCGTTATGTCGCCGGGCTGGGGCTCGACCTGCTCGGGTTCGTGTTGCAGGTCGTGGCGCTGCGGTCCATTCCGATCTACGCCGTCGGGGCGGCGCTCGCCGCGAGTCTGGCGGTGACGGCGGTGGTCTCCACGCGGCTGCTGGACGTACGGCTGAGCGGCGTCGAGTGGGGCGCTGTCGGGCTGGTGGTGGCGGGGCTCGCAATGTTGGGGCTGGCGTCCGGGACGGAGGGAGAGGAGACCGGTTCGGTCACGTTGCGGTACGCGATGCTGGGGACGGCGCTCGGGGTGCTGTTGATCGGGGCGGTGGCCGGGCGGCTGCCGGGGCGGGGCCGGGCGCTCGCGCTGGGGCTCGGCTCGGGGTTCGGGTTCGGGGTGGTGGAGGTGTCGGTACGGCTCATCGACGACGTGTCGCCCGGCGCGCTGCTGAGCAATCCGGCGACGTACGCACTGCTGCTCGGTGGGGGTGCGGCGTTTCTGCTGCTGACCTCGGCGTTGCAGAAGGGGTCGGTCACCACGGCCACGGCGGGGATGGTCGTGGGCGAGACGGTGTGGCCGGCGCTGGTCGGGGTGATCTGGCTCGGGGATCGCACGCGCGAGGGGCTGGGCTGGCTGGCGGTTCTCGGATTCGTGGTGGCCGTGGCGGGGGCGTTGGCGTTGGCGCGCTTCGGGGAGGCACCGGTGGAGGACGCGTCCGCACCGGCCCGGGTCTGACCCGAACCTTGGCCGCGCCGGACGTTGGCCGCCCCGACCCGACCCGAGACGCCTGCCGCCCGATGCCGGTCCCTTATGGCAGCGCCCGGCACAAGGCCTCCAGCGCGCTTGTCCAGGCGTGGTCCGGTGGGGTTCCGTAGCCGACCACCAGGGCGTCCAAGGGTGGTTCGGTGGTGGCCGCGTCGTGGCGGAAGCTGGAGAGGCCGGAGACTCCCAGTCGCTGCCAGGCGGCGGCGCGGACCACGGACTGTTCGGTGCCGGGCGGGAGTTGGAGGACGGCGTGCAGGCCGGCGGCGATTCCGGTGGCGCGGACGTCGGGGGCGCGTTCGGCGAGGGCGGCGACAAGCTGGTCGCGGCGGCGGCGGTAGCGCAGGCGGGCACCGCGGACATGGCGGTCGTAGGCGCCCGAGTCGATGAACTCCGCGAGGGTCAGCTGGCCGAGGACGCCGCACGACCAGTCGGCGGCGCCCTTCGCCTCGATCACCTCCCCGATGACGGAGGGCGGCAGCACCAGCCAGCCGAGGCGCAGGCCGGGTGCGAGGGATTTGCTGGCCGTGCCGAAGTAGACGACGCGGTCGGGGTCGAGTCCCTGGAGGGCGCCGACAGGCTGACGGTCGTAGCGGAACTCGCCGTCGTAGTCGTCCTCCAGGATCAGTCCGCCGGTGCGGCGGGCCCAGTCGACGACGGCGGTGCGGCGGTCGGGGTGCAGGGCCCCGCCCATCGGGAACTGGTGGGCGGGGGTCAGGAGCGCGGCGCCCACATCCGGTTCGCCGGTCGCCAACTCATCGGTGCGGGTGCCGAGTTGATCGAGGGGAAGGGGGTGGGTGCGCAGGCCGGACCGCGTCAGGACGTCCCAGTGGACGTCGAGCCCGTACGTCTCCACGGCGACGTCGCGCACGCCCCTGTTGCGCAGCACCTCGCCGAGCAGCATCAGGCCGTGGACGAAGCCGGAGCAGATGACGATGCGGTCCGGGTCGGCGTGGACGCCTCGGGCGCGGGCGAGGTAGCCGGCGAGTGCGGTGCGCAGTTCGATGCGGCCGCGGGGATCGCCGTAACCGAGAGCGTCGTTCGGGGCGGCGTTGAGGGCACGGCGCGAGGCCTTGAGCCATTCGGCGCGGGGGAACGAGGAGAGGTCGGGGGTGCCGGGGTGCAGGTCGTGGCGGAGGCCGGCCGGAGCGCGCCGCCCGCGGGTCGAGGCCGGCCGGGGCGCCTCGACCGGTCGCTCCGCGACGCGCGTCCCCGAGCCCTGGCGCGCGGTGAGCCAGCCCTCGGCGACGAGGTCGGCGTAGGCATCGGCGACCGTGTTGCGGGCGATGCCCAGATCGGCGGCGAGTGTGCGGGACGAAGGGAGGCGGACACCGGGGGCGAGACGTCCGCCGCGTACGGCGTCACGGAGCGCGTCGG
Source organism: Streptomyces sp. NBC_00569 (assembly GCF_036345255.1). Lineage (NCBI taxonomy): Bacteria > Bacillati > Actinomycetota > Actinomycetes > Kitasatosporales > Streptomycetaceae > Streptomyces > Streptomyces sp. NBC_00569. The sequence continues at coordinate 4,400,937 of NZ_CP107783.1, forward strand.
TGAGGCCTTTGCGCAGGCCGGAGCCGGTCGGCTCGAGGTGCAGATCGATACCGAGCGCCTGACCGGAGGGCGAAGTGGCCCAGGATTTCACCATGGAAATGGACCATACCTGTGGGCTACTCCGCTCGTAGGGTCGATGTCATGACGACGAACGAGAACACCACCGACAGCACCGGCCCGGCCACCAAGGAGTACGTCCACGAGCACACGCCCCGGCTGGCCTGGGCCAAGCATGCTCCGGAGGTCTACAAGGCCATGATCCGGCTCGACGCGGAGGCCCGTAAGGGTGTCGATCCGGTGACGCTGGAACTGGTCAAGATCCGTGCTTCGCAGCTCAACCACTGCGCGTTCTGCCTCGACATGCACTCCAAGGACGCGCTCGCCGCGGGCGAGAGCGTGGAGCGGATCATCCAGCTCGGCGCGTGGGAGGAGTCCCAGCACTTCTACACGCCCAGGGAGATCGCGGCGATCGAGCTGACCGAGGCGATCACCGTGCTCACGGACGGGTTCGTGCCGGACGAGACGTACGAGAAGGCGGCGAAGCTGTACGACGAGAAGGAGCTGACGCAGCTGATCGCCGCGATCACGGTGATCAACGCGTGGAACCGGTTCGGTGTGTCGACGCGGATGGTGCCCGGTCACTACACCGCGGGCGACTTCAAGTGACAGCCCGTACGACGTACCTGGACGCCGGTGTGCGCGACGCGATGATCGCGCTTGGCGCCGCCGCGAAGAAGGGGCTCGGCGACCCGGTTCTCGCCGAGCTGGTGATGATCCGGGCGTCGCAGCTCAACGAGTGCGCGTTCTGCCTGGACATGCACGTGGACCTCGCCGTCGAGAAGAACGGCGAGAGCGCCAAGCAGATCGCGCTGCTCAACGCGTGGGCGGAGGCCCCCGAGCGGTTCACCGAGCGCGAGCGGGCCGCGCTCGCACTCACCGAGGCCGTCACCGTCCTCACCGACGGCTTCGTGCCGGACGAGACGTATGCGGCGGCGGCCGAGCACTTCGGCGAGGACGAGCTCGCCCATCTCCTCGGCGTGATCACCGTCATCAACAGTTGGAACCGGCTCATGGTGAGCCGCCGGATCGCGCCGGGCGGACCGCAGTGGTGACGTGCCGGGTGCCCCCGTCAGGAAAGGCACCCGGCACGCGCGCGAGGAGGAGGCGTACGGCTACTTCGGCAGCCAGGACCGCCACGTCGACTCGTGCTCGTCGATCCACTTCTTCGCCGCCTCGTCCGGCGACAGCTTCTGGTCGGCGATGAGCAGGGAGACCTCGTTCTGGTCCTCGGTGGTCCACTTGAAGTTCTTCAGGAAGGCCGCCGCCTTGCCGCCCTTCTTCGAGAAGTCCGCGTTGAGGTACTTCTGGAGCGGCGTCTTCGGATAGGCGCAGGCCACCTTCTTCGGATCGGCGTCACAGCCGTCCTTGTAGGCCGGCAGCTTCACCTCCGTCATCGGCACCTTCTTGAACAGCCACTGCGGCTGGTACCAGTACGTCAGGAACGGCTTCTTGGCCTTGGCGAACTGCTTGATCTGGGTGATCTGAGCCGCCTCGGAACCGGAGAACACGACCTGGTACTTCAGCTTCAGGTTGTTGACCAGCGCCTTGTCGTTGGTGACGTACGACGGGGAGCCGTCGAGGAGCTGGCCCTTGCCGCCGCTCTCCGCGGTCCGGAGCTGGGACGCGTACTTGTTGAGGTTCTTCCAGTCGGTGACGTCCGGGTGCTGCTTGGCGAAGTACGTGGGGACGAACCAGCCGATGTGTCCGGTGACGCCGAGGTCGCCGCCGTTCACGATCGTCTTCTTGTCCTTGACGTACCGCTGCTCCTGGTCGGGGTGGCCCCAGTCCTCCATGATCGCGTCGACGCGACCCTGGCTGAGCGCGTCCCACGCGGGGACCTCGTCGACCTGGACGGTGTCGACTCGGTAGCCGAGCTCGTGCTTGAGCAGGTACTCGGCCACGGCGATGTTGGACTGCGCGCCGACCCAGGACTGCACGGACAGGGTCACCGTCTTCGCGCCCTGCGCGTTGGCGTACGGGGAGGACTGCTTGGTCATGTCGGCGGCACCGCAGCCGGTCGCCACCAACAGGGTGCCCGCGGCCGCGAGCCCCATGGTCGTCCTGCGTGCCCGCACCGGGCGGAAAGATCGAAGTGCTCGCATCGCGATCACGCTCCCTTCTTCGCGCGGCGTTCGGTCGGCTGGGTGACCCGGTCGAGCATGAGACCGAGGCACACGATCGCCGCGCCGCCGACGAGCCCGGTCGCCAGGTCGCCCTGGGCGAGACCGAACACGACCTCGTAGCCGAGCGCGCCACCGCCCACCAGACCGCCGATGATCACGACGGCGAGAACGAGGACGACGCCCTGGTTCACGGCCAGGAGCAGCGCGGGCCGGGCCAGCGGCAACTGGACCTGGCGCAGTTGCTGCCCGCTCGTCGCGCCCATCGACCGGGCCGACTCCATGGCGGCGGCATCGACCTGGCGGAGTCCCTGCGTGGTGATGCGGATGACGGCCGGCAGCGCGTAGACGACGGCGGCGGCGACCGCGGGGGCACGGCCGACGCCGAACAGCGCGACCACGGGGATCAGATACACGAACTGCGGCATCGTCTGGAAGACGTCGAGCACCGGCCTGAGCAGGCGTTCGATCCGCCCGCTGCGGGCCGCCGCGATCCCGATCGCGAAGCCGACGACGAGCGTCACGGCGACAGCCGCGAGCACCTGCGACAGCGTGTCGAGCGACGGCTTCCACACACCGAGGACACCGATCGCGGCCATGGCGAGCACGGCCGTCAGGGCAGTGCGCCAGGTGCCGATCAGCCAGGCCAGCGCGGCGACGATGAGGAGCACGGACCACCAGGGCAGCCACTGCAGCCCGTCGCGCAGCGGGTCGAGGATCCAGGTGGTGAAGTGCCCGGCCCAGTCGGCGGTTCCGCCGATGTAGGGGACACCGGAGTAGAGGTGGTCGGTCATCCAGTCGACGGCGTTGTTGACCGGGTCCGCGATGTTCACGGTCCAGGCCTCGGGCCAGTCGATCCGGTCCGCGAGACGGGCCACGAGGGCGACGGCCACCGTGAGAACCGCGGCGACGCCCCAGCCGTACGCGCCGTGCAGGCGGCGGCCGTCGGGCTCGGCGGCGCCGAGCCGCTCCCCCGCCGCGGCCGTCGTACGGTCCAGGATCACGGCGAGCAGCACGATCGGGATGCCGGCGGCGAGGGCCGCGCCGACGTCCACGGAGGCCAGCGCCTGGTACACGCGGTCGCCGAGGCCGCCCGCGCCGATCACCGACGCGATGACGGCCATCGAGAGCGCCATCATGATCGTCTGGTTGAGCCCGAGGAGCAGTTGCTTGCGGGCGAGCGGGAGGCGGGCCGTCAGGAGCCGCTGACGCGCGGTCGCGCCGAGCGAGGCGACGGCCTCCATCACACCGCCGTCGGCGCCGCGCAGGCCGAGCGCCGTCAGACGGGCCATCGGCGGGGCCGCGTAGACGACGGTCGCGAGGACGGCGGCGGGGACGCCGATGCCGAACACCAGGACGACCGGCAGCAGATACGCGTATGCGGGAAAGACCTGCATCGTGTCGAGGACGGGCCGCAGCGCCCGGTACGTGCGGTCGGAGAGTCCGGCCGCGAGTCCCAGGAGCATGCCGAGCACGACCGAGGCGAGGACCGCGACGATCATCAGCGCGAGGGTCTGCATGGTCGGCACCCACATGCCGAACCAGCCGCACACGAGGATCGCGACGACGGCGGACGCCGCGAGCTTCAGGCCCGCGACCCGCCAGGCGATGAGCCCGGCCGCGGCAGTGACGCCGGCCCAGCCGGCGGCGAGGAGCACCAGGTAGACGCCGCGCACGCTCACGACGACGGCGTTGCTGATGTGGCCGAAGAAGTAGAGGAACAGCGGGTGGCTGTCCCGGTTGTCGATGATCCAGTCACTGGTCTTGCCCAGCGGTCCGGTCAGATCGACGGTGAGCGCGTGCGGCCAGCTGCCGCTCGCCCACTTGGCGTTCACGATCGGTACGAGTACGGCCGCGACGACGGCGAGCAACAGGAGCTTGCCGAGGACCCGGTTGCGCAGGAGCGCGCCGAAGCGCGGGGTGTCCGCCGCGGGGGCGGTGGCGGTACTGGCGGCAGCCATCAGGCGACCTCCTCGCCCGGCGGCGTGACGGGCGCGGGCGCTTCGGCGCCGGCGTCGGCTTCGGCGCCTGCCACAGCCGAACCGGAACCCGAAGCCTCGGCCCCGGCCGAACCGGAAGCGTCAGCCCCGGCCGACCCGGAACCCGAACCGGAAGCGTCAGCCCCGGCCACGTCCGCCCCTCCGGAGAACCCCTCCCCCGAGGACACGTCCGTCCCCGCCACCACACCCAGCAGCCGCGCATGGTCCACGACGCCCAGGCAGCGACCCTCGTCCATGACCCGCACCGCGAACCCGGTCCTGGCGACCGCCTCGATCGCCTCCGACACGGTCGCGCCGGGCGCGACGGCCGGTCCGCGGCCCTTTTCGTCGGCGTCGGCGGGCCGCATCGCGCGGCGCACCGTCATGACCTGCTCGCGCGGCACGTCCCGGACGAACTCGCGTACGTAGTCGTCGGCGGGCGAGCCCACGATCTCCTCGGGCGTACCCAGCTGCACGATCCGGCCGTCGCGCATCAGCGCGATCCGGTCGCCGAGCCGCAGCGCCTCGCTGAGGTCGTGCGTGATGAAGACCATGGTCCGGCCCTCCTCGCGGTGGAGCCGGATGACCTCCTCCTGCATGTCACGGCGGATCAGCGGGTCGAGGGCGCTGAACGGCTCGTCGAACAGCAGCACTTCGGGATCGACCGCGAGGGCGCGCGCGAGCCCGACACGCTGCTGCTGACCGCCGGACAGCTGCCCGGGTCGCCGCTGCTCAAGGCCGTCGAGGCCGACCTTCGCGACGACCTCCGCCGCCTTGGCCCGCCGCTCGGCGCGGCCCACGCCCTGGATCTCCAGGCCGTACGCGACGTTGTCGAGCACGGTGCGATGCGGAAGGAGCCCGAAGTGCTGGAAGACCATCGCGGCGCGGTGCCGGCGCAGTTCGCGCAGGCGCCCCTTGTCCATGCCGAGGACGTCCTCGCCGTCGATGGATATGCCGCCGGAGGTCGGCTCGATGAGCCGGGTCAGGCAGCGTACGAGGGTGGACTTGCCGGAGCCGGAGAGGCCCATGACGACGAAGACCTCGCCCTTGCGCACGTCGAAGCTGACGTCGCGGACCGCGGCGGTGCACCCGGTGCGGGCGCGCAGCTCGGCGGCGCTCAGGGCGGCCAGCTCCGCGTCACCCGGCACCCGGTCGGCCTTCGGTCCGAAGACCTTCCACAGGTTGTTCACGGAGAACACCGGCGATCCCGCCTGCGCGTCCGTCACCTCAGCGTTCGCCATCGTGTTCGTACTCATCACGCATCACCACCCAGCAACTCGGCACACTTCTCCCCGACCATGAGCACCCCGATCATCGGGTTCACCGCCGGCATCGTCGGGAAGACGGACGCGTCGGCAATGCGGATCGCCTCAAGACCCCGGATCCTCAACTCCGGGTCCACAACGGCGAGTTCATCATTCTTCGCGCCCATACGACAGGTCCCGGCGGGGTGGTAGACGGTGTGCGCGACCTTGCGCGCGTACTCGCCGAGCTCCTCGTCGTCCACGACGTCGGGCCCGGGGCACACCTCCCGCTTGAGCCAGCCGGCGAGCGGCTCGGTCTTCGCGATCTCCCGCGCGATCTTGATGCCGTCGACCAGCGTGCGGCCGTCGTAGTCGTCCTCGTCCGTGAAGTAACGGAAGTCGAGGGCGGGCTTCTCCTCCGGGTCCGCGCTGGTCAGGTAGAGGCGGCCGCGGCTGCGCGGCTTGGGGATGTTCGGCGTCATCGACACCCCGTGCTCCGGCCTGACATAGCCGAGGCGCTCCGGGTTGTCGGTGAACGGGATTTGGTAGAAGTGGAACATCAGGTCCGGCCCGCTCGCCTCCGGATCACGCTGCACGAAGAGGCCCGCGTCGCTGTCCATCGCGGAGTTGTCGGGGATCGGCCCGTTCGTCTCCCACACGATCACGGACTCAGGGTGGTCGAGCAGGTTCTCGCCGACGCCCGGCAGATCGTGCAGGACCGGGATGCCGAGCTTCTCCAGGTCGGCCTTCGGCCCGATGCCGGAGTGCATGAGCAGCCGCGGCGTGTCGACGGCGCCGGCGCACACGACGACCTCGTGCCGCGCCTCGACGAGCAGTTCCTCGCCGTCCTTCGTCCGCACGTGGACGCCCCGCGCCCGCGTGCCGTCCATCTCCAGCCGGTACGCCCAGGTCTCGAGGAGGAGCGTCAGGTTGGGCCGGTCACCGGCCTCCATGTGCGGGTGCAGATAGGCGACGGAGGCGCTGGAGCGCTTGTTGTTCTCCGGGTGGTACGCGAGGTCGAAGAAGCCGACGCCGTCCTTGAACGGCGCCTTGTTGAAGCCGTCCACGCGCGGCACGCCCGTGGCACTCTGCGCGGCGTCGACGAAGTCGCGGGCGATCGCGTTCCGGTCCTTCTCGTCGACCGCCACGATGTTGTTGCGCAGCTTGCCGAAGTACGGGTCCATCGCCTTGTGGTCCCAGCCCTCGGCACCGGCCGCGGCCCACTCGTCCCAGTCGCCGGGCAGCGGCTTGAACGAGATGAGCGTGTTGTGCGACGAGCAGCCGCCGAGCACCTTGGCGCGGCTGTGCAGGATGTGCGAGTTGCCGCGCGGCTGCTCGGTGGTGGTGTAGCCGTAGTCGAGGTCGCCCCCGAGGAGGCCGAGCCAGCGGCGCAGGGTCAGGACGTCGTCGCGGTCGATGTCGCTCGGGCCGCCCTCGATGACGGCGACGGTGACGTCGGGGTTCTGGGTCAGCCGGGACGCTATGACGGATCCGGCGGTGCCGCCGCCGACGACGACGTAGTCGTAGGTGTTCACGGACTTCTCAGGCATGCGTCAACTCCAAGGTTCTGCGCGTAATGGGCAGTGCGAAGTGCGATCGGCCGGCCCAGCGCGAAAGAAACGGGTGGTCAGCCCGGTGCGAAGGGTGGGTGATCAGCCCGCGAACCAGCGCACGGGCTTCGGCGCCAGGTTCTGGTAGACGTGCTTGGTCTCGCGGTACTCGGCGAGCCCGGCCGGGCCCAGTTCGCGGCCGATGCCGCTCTTGCCGAAGCCGCCCCACTCCGCCTGCGGAAGATAGGGGTGGAAGTCGTTGATCCAGACAGTGCCGTGGCGAAGCCGTCCGGCGACGCGCCGCGCGCGGCCCGCGTCGGCGGTCCAGACGGCGCCGGCGAGCCCGTACTCGGTGTCGTTGGCGAGCGCGACGGCCTCGTCCTCGGTGCGGAACGTCTCGACCGTCAGGACGGGCCCGAAGACCTCCTCGCGGACGACGCGCATCTCGCGGTGGCACTGGTCGAGGACGGTCGGCTCGTAGAAGTACCCGTCGGCGGGGCGTACTTCGCTGGGCTCGGGCCGTTTGCCGCCGCTGCGCAGCACGGCGCCTTCGGCGAGGGCCGACGCCACGTACGACTCGGTCTTGTCGCGCTGCTGCGCGGAGACGAGGGGGCCGCACTCGACGCCGTCCTCGGTACCGCGGCCGAGCCTGATCCTCTCGGCGCGGCGGGCGAGTTCGGCGACGAAGCGCTCGCGCACGGACTCCTCGACGATAAGCCGGGATCCGGCGGAGCAGACCTGTCCGCTGTGGATGAAGGCGGCGTTCAGCGCCTGGTCGACGGCGGTGTCGAAGCCCTCTTCGGTGTCGCAGGAGTCGGCGAAGACGACGTTCGGGTTCTTGCCGCCCAGTTCGAGGGCGATCTTCTTCACGTCGGCGGCCGCGGCCTGCGCGACCTTCGTGCCGCTGATCAGGCCGCCGGTGAAGGAGACGAGGTCGACGTCCGGATGCTCGGCGAGCCGGGCGCCCACGGTGTGGCCGGGTCCGGTCACGATGTTGGCGACGCCCGCGGGAAGACCGGCCTCCGCCAGGAGCTCGATGAGGACCACGGTGGTCAGCGGCGTGATCTCGCTCGGCTTGATGACGAAGGTGTTTCCGGCGGCGAGGGCCGGGGCGACCTTCCAACTGGCCTGGAGGAGCGGGTAGTTCCACGGCGTGATCAGGGAGCAGACACCGACGGGCTCGTGCACGACGACACTGTGGATCTCGTCGGACCCGGCGTCGACGACGCGTCCGCCGCCCTCTCCGACGACCAGATCGGCGAAGTACCGGAAGGCGTCGGCGACACAGTCGACGTCGACGCGCCCCTCCTCGACGGTCTTGCCCGCGTCGCGGCTCTCCAGCAGACCGATCTTCTCCCGGTCGCGTACGAGGAGATCGGCGACGCGGCGCAGCAGAGCGGCGCGCTCGGCGACAGGGGTCGCGGGCCACGTTCCTTCGTCGAAGGCACGGCGGGCGGCGGCGACCGCGGCGTCCGCGTCCTGCGTGCCACCCTCGGCGATCAGCGCGAACGGCTGGGCATCCGCCGGGTCGAGGATCTCGCGCGTGGCCCCGGAGGCGGCGCTGCGCCACTCTCCGTCCACGAAAATGCTCTGGTTTTCAGACACGTCCCGTTTTGCCTTCCGTTCCCGAACAGTCCCCCTGAACATCGCGAGACTCCCTTTTCACGAAGAGCCTGCGACGTCGGAAGCCCCTGCCCTGGGGATCGGAAAGCATGCACAACCCGTGGCCGAAAGTGGTCCGCGTCACCGCATACATGGCCAATAAGTCCGAAAAGTCACGACCGGCGCGACTACTCGTGGTACATGCCCTGTACAAACATGCCCCGTACAGGCACGCCGGGCACAAGAAGTCTGGGCACATACACACCCAGCACGCACATGCCCGGACAAACGCCGCACCCCCGCCCCTCCGGATCGACCGGACGGACGGGGGTGCGGGTAGGGCCGCGTGCAGGTGACTACGGGTACCTGCGGGACGCGTGGATCAGATGAGGCCGAGCTCGCGGACCGCGGCGCGCTCCTCCTCGAGCTCCTTCACCGACGCGTCGATGCGGGCGCGGGAGAACTCGTTGATGTCCAGGCCCTGGACGATCTCGTACTTGCCGTCCTTGGTGGTGACGGGGAAGGAGGAGATCAGGCCCTCCGGGACGCCGTAGGAGCCGTCCGACGGGATACCCATGGAGGTCCAGTCGCCCTCGGCGGTGCCGTTGACCCACGTGTGGACGTGGTCGATCGCGGCGTTCGCGGCCGAGGCGGCCGAGGACGCGCCACGGGCCTCGATGATCGCGGCGCCGCGCTTGGCGACGGTCGGGATGAAGTCGTCGGCCAGCCACTGCTCGTCGCCGCCGATGGCCTCGATGGCCGGCTTGCCCGCGACGGACGCCTGGAAGATGTCCGGGTACTGGGTGGCGGAGTGGTTGCCCCAGATGGTGAGGCGCTTGATGTCCGCGACCGCCGTACCGGTCTTCTTCGCGAGCTGGGTGAGCGCGCGGTTGTGGTCCAGGCGCGTCATGGCCGTGAAGCGGTCGGCCGGTACGTCCGGGGCGGCGGCCTGCGCGATGAGCGCGTTCGTGTTGGCCGGGTTGCCGACGACGAGGACCTTGATGTCGTCCGCGGCGTTGTCGTTGATCGCCTTGCCCTGCGGCTTGAAGATGCCGCCGTTGGCGGAGAGCAGGTCGCCGCGCTCCATGCCCTTGGTGCGGGGGCGGGCGCCGACGAGGAGGGCGACGTTGGCGCCGTCGAACGCGACGTTCGGGTCGTCCGAGATCTCGATGTTCTGCAGCAGCGGGAAGGCGCAGTCGTCGAGCTCCATGGCGGTGCCCTCGGCGGCCTTGAGCGCCGGGGTGATCTCCAGGAGGCGCAGGTTGACCGGCACGTCCGCGCCGAGCAGCTGGCCGGAGGCGATGCGGAAGAGCAGTGCGTAGCCGATCTGGCCGGCTGCGCCGGTGACGGTGACGTTCACGGGAGTGCGGGTCATGGCGTTCTCCGTATGACAGCAGGGCTTTTTTTGATCGATCTCTCGGCATCAAGAGATCCGCCGTCAGGCTATCGCGCCCCGGACCCCCCGCACCTCCGGGTGCATGTGGCCCGCCCCACAGACCACCCACTCCCCGCAACGGGCGGCGACGCGACGGGAGAGGCGTCGTGACGCGAGAGGTGACACAGCGGCAGACGGCCGCCTGCTCGGGAGAGGTGGGCAGACGGCCGCCTGTGGGGGGTGCCACTTGGTGACGACTCCCGTGGGGGTACTGCTCCGCCTGCCCCGGACCGGGGCAGGCATGCCCCCCATGCCGCATCGAATTTCGCGACGCCTCCGCCGTTACTGCGTGCAGCCCTTCTGGCCGGCCTTCAGCGTCGCGCAGGCCTTCGCCTCGCTCGCCTTCGTGACGGCCACCATCGGGGTGTACGCGTCGAGGTCCGCGTTGACGATGCCCTTCTGCACACCGGTCGCGCCGGCCTGCTGGATCCGGACCTCGTCACCCGGCGCGGCCTGCGTGATGCGCGCCCACGCGGCCCCGCACGTCTTGCTGTAGCGGACCTCGATCTTGGCCTGGCCGACGAGCACGGAGTCCGTGGTCCGCGCGAACTCGCCTCCGCAGCCCATCGCCTCGGGGTCCTTGCCGGTGCAGTCCTTGCCGCTGCACCGAACTCCCGCGGGCAGTTCGGGGGCGCTGCTGGTCGGCGTCGCCTGCGGCTTCGCGCCGTCGTCTTTCTCGCCCTTGCCCGCGCCCGTGAGGTACACGGCCGCGGCGATGACGACGAGCGCGCCCACGACACCCGCGAGGAACATCGTCAGCCGGCGCTTGCGCCGCTGCCGGTCCGGCGAACCGCCGCCGGTCCCCGGCTGCCCGGCCGGTCCGGGGCCGCCTCCGCCCGCATAGGCCCCCGCCCCGTCCGCGTACGGAACGCCTCCCCCGGCGCGCTCGCCCGGACGGAACCCCTGCTCCCTCTCGCTCCCGTACGGCAGCGAGTCCTCCAGCGGGGCCCGACCCTGTGGCGGCACGGTCGGTGCGACGCCCGCGGGCCCCGCGACGCCGGTCGCGCCGCCGCCGGACGGCCTGGCCGCCCCGCCGCCGCCCACGCCGCCGTTCTTGCCGCTCTTCGTGGCCGTGGGCCCGAACTCCCCGAGCGCCGCGCGCGCCTGGGAGATCCGTATCGCCTCCATCGTCATGTCGTGACGCATCTCGGAGCGGCTCCAGGCGCGCTCCGCGAGCTCCCACATGGTGGTCAGATGGACCGGATTGGTGCCCGTCACCTCGGCCAAAGTCACGATCGCGCGCTTGGGCGCGAGCAGCCGGCCGTTCAGATACCGCTCCCAGGACGTCTTGCTGTACCCGGTGCGGTCCGCGACCGCGGCGATGCTCAGTCCGCTGCGGTCGACGAGCCTGCGGAGCTGGCTTGCGAACTCCCTGACCTGCGGGTCGAGTTCATCCGGTAGCGCCCTCCAACGAGGCATTACTTCCCCCTATTCCCCCCGTACGTGCCCTGATCCCCCACGCCGCGCCGCACCCCTCGCGCCGACCACGGCCGGCGTCGGACCCGCCGGCCCACTCTGGCTACCCAGTGGGATGCGCGAAGCCAGGATGTCAGTTCCGGGGGCGGGGGCGCACGGGGGCATTCGACGGCGTTCGGCCCACCGGCGTGCACCGTTGCACAACCGGAGGCCCGCGGTCCAGTGTCCCACCGGGGTCCCCCGCCCCCGCGTGGAACCCCGAACGCCCCAGCTCAGCGCCTGGGTCGCCCCGGACCGTCCCGATTACCCACGTTAACCCCGCTGTTGAGGCAACCGATGGTAAATCCGCGAACTTGTCGATACATCAACACACTTCGGCACAGGAGGAATGGAGCATTACGGGAAGCGTCCGGCGGACCGATCGTTGCCGTCCTCGCACACCGTGGCGGAATGGTCACTTCCGTGCCACAGCGGCCCGCTCAACCTTGAAGGACACCTGACGCGTCCATGACTCTGATGACCACGGCGAGGAGATCTCCACGGCGAGGGCGAGGCCCACGTGGACGACCCGGACCCCAAAGACCGGCGGCGCCCGTCCTCCCTCGGGGGAGAGGACGGGCGCCGCCTCTGTGCGTGCGCCGCGGGTCTCAGCTGATCGTGAAGTGCAGCGTGTCGTTCAGGAACGGGATGACCAGCCAGGGGCTCGGCTGCACCATCAGCGCGAGCAGCACGATGACGACGCCCAGGAACCCGTACGTCACCATGTCGGTGAAACGGGAGCGCACCGCGAGCATGCCCACGGACGGGAGCGTCCAGCGCAGCACCGCACCGCCGATCAGGGCGACGCCGATCAGCAGCGTCCCGACGCGGAACACGTCGAACGCGGTGAGCAGCAGTCCGACGCCCACCAGCGATATCACCGCGAGGATCGGCCACTGCCGCGCCGGGGCCGGGGCATCGCCCGGCGCCGCGCGGCCGCCGCCCTCGGGGCGCGCCGTGTCCCTGGTGAAGAGCGGGAACCGGCGCGAGACGCGCCGCGGCTTCCCCTCGGGGTCCGGGGCCGACACCACACCCTCGGCACCTTCCGGGGTGCCGGTGCCGGCGTCAGCCGACACCGTTCGCGTTCCTTTCGGCCGCCTCGACCACGTTCACGAGGAGCTGGGCACGGGTCATGGGGCCGACGCCGCCCGGGTTCGGGGAGATCCACCCGGCGACCTCGGTGACGCCCGGGTGGACATCGCCGACGATCTTGCCGTTCTCGTCGCGCGAGACGCCGACGTCGAGCACGGCGGCGCCCGGCTTGATGTCCTCGGGCTTGATCAGATGCGGGACGCCCGCGGCGGCGACGACGATGTCGGCGCGCTTGAGGTGGGCGGCCAGGTCACGGGTGCCGGTGTGGCACTGGGTGACGGTCGCGTTCTCGGACTTGCGGGTGAGCAGCAGCGGCATCGGACGGCCGATGGTGACGCCGCGGCCGACGACCACGACCTCCGCGCCGTTGATCTGCACGCCGTGCTCGCGCAGCAGCGTGATGATGCCGAAGGGGGTGCAGGGCAGCGGCGCCGGCTCGTTCAGGACGAGGCGGCCGAGGTTCATCGGGTGCAGGCCGTCCGCGTCCTTGGCCGGGTCCATCAGCTCCAGGATGCGGTTCTCGTCGATGCCCTTGGGCAGCGGGAGCTGGACGATGTAGCCGGTGCAGGCGGGGTCCTCGTTGAGCTCGCGGACGACCGCCTCGATCTCCTCCTGCGTGGCGGTGGCCGGCAGGTGGCGCTGAATGGAGGCGATCCCGACCTGGGCGCAGTCGCGGTGCTTGCCCGCGACGTACTTCTGGCTGCCCGGGTCCTCACCGACCAGGACGGTGCCGAGGCCGGGCGTGACGCCCTTCTCCCTCAGGGCCGCCACGCGGGCGGACAGATCGGACTTGATCGTGGCTGCGGTGGCCTTGCCATCGAGAATCTGGGCGGTCATGCCCCCATCTTCGCGGATGGGACCGCCCCGGTTCCAATCCGGGCGTCCCAGCTTGATCACCGTTGTTGCACTTCCACAACGCATACGGAATGCGGCTGGACAAATAAGCCGCACCTAAAGAACCATGAGCGGCAACAGTGCCGCGGGCAGTACCGGGGGGACGACCGCTCTGTAGACCTTTCCTCCACTTGGTGCCGCGCGTTGTCCCCGCACTAAGGCAACGGAGGAAACAGCCATGAGTTTCGGCGACCCGAACAACCCCTACGGTCCGCCGCAGGGCCAGCCCGGCCAGCAGCCCGGCTACCCGCCGCAGGCTCCCCAGGGCCAGCCCGGTTACGGCTACCCGCAGGCACCGCAGGGCGTCCCGCCGCAGCAGGGTTACGGCTACCCGCAGGGCCAGCCCGCGTACCCCGGCTTCCCCGGCGGCAATGTCATGCCGATCGAGATGCCCGGCCTGATGAAGACCGCGCGCGTGCTCCTGTTCATCCTCGCCGGCTTCCAGCTCCTCTTCGGCATCATCGCGGGCATCGCGGTCGGCGCGGCCCAGGACGTGTCCAACGGCGTCGGCTCCGGTGACGCCACGGACACGCTGGCCGGGCTCGGCTTCGTCATCGCGGCTCTCATGGTGGCCCTCGGCGCCCTGTCGATCTTCCTGGGCGTCAAGTTCAAGAACGGCGGAAGCGGCATCCGCATCACGACGATCGTCTACGCGTCGCTGATGATCATCGGTGGCCTCGTGAACACGGTCAACGGCGGCGGCGGTTCGGCGACCTTCGGCGGACTCATCTCGCTCGCCATCGCCGGCATCATCCTCGGCTCCATGGTGAACAGCGCCGCGTCCACCTGGTTCAACCGCCCGCGCTACTGATCGAGTTCACAGCGAACCAGGGGTTTTCCACGCTTGACCCGTAAGGGCCGCTCTCTCCCGTCGCAAGGGGAGCGCGGCCCTTCGAGGTAGGGGCGTGCAGGGCGGCCAACAGCTTCGACTTCGGCTTCTGCAGGTGCCGGCCCCGGCACGTCCGCAACTGGACGGGGGACGGCCCGTTCACCGGCAACCGGACGCCCGGCACCGCCTCGAAGTTCTCCGACAGGGACAGCAGCGCCCGCCGGACGTCGACGGCCTGCCGGTCCGGACGGGCGACGCGGGACCGAACCGGTCCCTCAAGCCCCGCGGACCCTGACCGCCGGAGCGCCACGGGGAACGACCGCGGGCCGTGCCTTCACAGGGAAGGCACGGCCCGCGGTCGTGTGCGAGGGGTCCGCTCAGTGGAAGAAGTGGCGCGTGCCGGTGAAGTACATCGTCACGCCCGCCTTCTTCGCGGCCTCGATGACCTGCTCGTCACGGATGGACCCGCCGGGCTGGACGATCGCCTTCACGCCGGCGTCGATCAGGATCTGCGGCCCGTCCGGGAACGGGAAGAACGCGTCCGACGCGGCGAAGGAGCCGCGCGCCCGCTCCGCGCCCGCGCGCTCCACGGCCAGCTTGCAGGAGTCGACGCGGTTGACCTGACCCATGCCGACGCCGACCGAGGCGCCGTCCTTGGCCAGCAGGATCGCGTTGGACTTCACCGCGCGGCACGCCTTCCAGGCGAACGCCAGCTCGTCGAGCTCGCCCGGGGACAGCGCGTCGCCCGTGGCGAGGGTCCAGCTCGCCGGGTTGTCGCCGTCGGCCTGGACGCGGTCGGTGACCTGGAGGAGCGCGCCGCCGTCGATCTGCTTCGTCTCGACGACCGCCGACGGGCCCTGGTGGGCTCGCAGCACGCGGATGTTCTTCTTCTTGGTGAGGGCCTCGAGCGCGCCGTCCTCGTACTCGGGCGCGACGATGACCTCGGTGAAGATCTCCGCGACCTGCTCGGCCATCTCCTTGGTGACCGGGCGGTTCACGGCGATCACACCGCCGTACGCGGAGACCGGGTCACAGGCGTGCGCCTTGCGGTGCG